>CAJLCG010000196.1 GCA_905205085.1 uncultured Oscillospiraceae bacterium | reverse complement strand
ATGAACGGCTCCTGCGCCGGCGGCACCGGCGCCTTCATCGACCAGATGGCCACCCTGATGAACGTCACGGTGAACGAGCTGGATGAGCTGTCTTTGAAGCACGAGAAGATCTACCCCATCGCCTCCCGCTGCGGCGTGTTCGCCAAGAGCGACATCCAGCCCATTCTGAACCAGGGCGGCCGGAAAGAGGACGTGGCCGCCTCCATCTTCCAGGCGGTGGTGGACCAGACCGTGGCCGGCCTGACCCAGGGCCGGGAACTGAAGGGCAAGATCGTCTTCCTGGGCGGTCCTCTCCACTTCCTCATGGGCCTGCGGCAGCGCTTTGTGGAAACCCTGAAGCTGGACGAGGAGCACGCCATCTTCCCCGAGGACGGCGACTGCTTTGCCGCCATGGGCGCGGCCCTGTGCGCCACCGACTATGAGCCCATTCTCTTTGAGGATGCCCTGAAAAAGCTGGAGGAGAGCGTGGACACCACCACCCTGGTGGACACCATGCCCCCCCTGTTCCAGGATGTGACCGAGTACGGTGCCTTCTGCGCCCGGCACAACGCCAACCGCCCCCCCGAGGTGGATATCAAGGCCTATGAGGGTCCCGCCTGGCTGGGCATCGACGCAGGCTCCACCACCACTAAGCTGGCCCTCATCACCGAGGACGGCGGCCTGCTGTACACCTACTACCAGTCCAACCAGGGTAACCCCGTCTCGGTCGTCCTTCCCCAGCTGAAGCAGATCTACCAGCTGTGCGGCGACCGTATCGAGATCAAGGGCGCGGCCGTCACCGGTTACGGTGAGGACCTGATCAAAAACGCGTTTTCCTGTGACCTTGGCCTGGTGGAGACGGTAGCCCACTACAAGGCGGCCGCCCACTTCAACCCCGACGTAGACTTTATCATCGACATCGGCGGCCAGGACATGAAGTGCTTTAAGATCCGCAACGGCGCGGTGGACTCCATCATGCTCAACGAGGCCTGTTCCTCCGGCTGCGGCTCCTTCATCGAGACCTTTGCCAAGGCACTGGGTTACTCCATCGCCGACTTTGCCAAGCTGGGCCTGTTTGCCCAGCACCCGGTAAATCTGGGTAGCCGCTGCACCGTGTTTATGAACTCCAGCGTGAAGCAGGCCCAGAAGGACGGCGCCAGCGTGGAGGACATCTCCGCGGGCCTGTCTATCTCCATCGTCAAGAACGCCATCTACAAGGTCATCCGGGCCGCCAGCGCCGACGACCTAGGCAAGCACATCGTGGTCCAGGGCGGCACCTTCCACAACGACGCGGTGCTCCGGGCCTTTGAGCAGGAGCTGGGCCGGGACGTGACCCGCCCCACCATCTCGGGCATCATGGGCGCCTTCGGCGCCGCTCTGGCCGCCCGGGACCTGCACCTGGAGAAGAGCGGCATTCTCAATGCCAAGGCTCTGGAAAAGTTCACCCACGTGGCCAAGCCCGCCACCTGCGGCCTGTGCACCAACCACTGCTCCCTCACCATCAATACCTTTGACGGTGGGCGGCGCTTTGTCTCGGGTAACCGCTGCTCCCGCCCCCTGGGCGAGGAGCCCAG
>CAJLCG010000195.1 GCA_905205085.1 uncultured Oscillospiraceae bacterium | reverse complement strand
GTGTCTCCGATGAACGCCTCGCGGAGCGGGCGTTCAAAGTCGCCTCACCCCCAGACCCCCATTACGGGAGCAGGCCCCTTCGGGCTTTATGTATGTCCCCCGCGAGCAAAATCAAGATTTGTTTCCGTCCTACTCTCGGGCCACTGGGCCCTTTTGCCATCAAAATTTAAAATCTTTTGCTTGCTAACATACACCGCCTCCTGCATCCCTACCTGTTCGGTGCGGCGGTGATCACGCGCCCGGCAACTGCCCAGCTGCCACAGTTTTTCCAGTGGAGGCGGTGTTCGTACAACGCAGATGCTTCCAAATTTCCACATTGTAGGGGCCTGTGCCCCCGAGGCAAGAAGGACCAGCCTGTCCTGATGTTGCCCGCCGAAACTTACTAGCAATCTTCCAGGAGGGCGTCCCCCGTAACTGGGGGTCCAGGGGGCAATGACTGTGAGCACCGCCTCTGGCAAGGTGCTCACCGGAAGCAGCCCCCGGTGTCTTTTTGGTTCCTTTTTGGACAAGCAAAAAGGAACACCCGTCCCCAAAAAAGGGAGCAGCCCAAGGCCGCTCCCAATAAAAAACAAACAACTTATTTCCCCACGCAAAACCGCTGAAAAATCCGTGCGGTAACGTCTTCTCCCACACTCTGCCCGGTCAGCTCACCCAGAGCCCCCAAGGCCTCTTCCACATCGGTGAGCAGGGCGTCGGGAGTCATCCCGGCCTCCAGAGCCTGCCGGGCCCGTTCCACGCCCTCCAAAGCCCGCTGGGCCGCCTGGGCCTGCCGGGCGTTGGACAGCAGTTCCCCGTAGGCGGAGTCGCTGCCCTTGGGGAACAGGTTTGCCACGGCCGCTTCCAGATCGGCCAGCCCTTCCCCGGTCTTGGTGCTCAGCTCCACCACCGGGGGCAGGGGGGACAGGTTGAGGAAGGGAACCGGGGCAGAGGGGAGGTCGGTTTTTGTGTGGATCAGAATGGTGGGGGCCAAGCTCAGGGCGGTTTCCAGCAGCTCCCCGTCCTCCTGGGTGGCGGGGGCAGAGCTGTCCCACAGCACCAGGATGAGCTCTGCCTCCTCCATGGCCTGGCGGCTGCGTTCCACACCCAGGCGCTCGATGGGATCGTCGCTGTTCCGGAGTCCGGCGGTGTCGATAAGCCGCAGAGGCACGCCTCCCAGCTCCACCTCCGCCTCCAGGGTGTCCCGGGTGGTGCCGGGGATGTCGGTGACGATGGCCCGGTCATAGCCCACCAGGGCGTTGAGCAGAGACGACTTGCCGGCGTTGGGCCGACCCACCAGGGCACAGCGGACCCCCTGGTTGAGCCGCCGCCCCCGCTGGTAGGTGGCCAGAAGGGCATTGAGCGCCTGACTCTGGGCGGACAGGTCCTCCTCCAGCTTGGTGAGGGTGAAGGGGTCGATATCCTCATCCGGGTAGTCCAGCACCGCGTGGAAGTGGGCCATGATGTCCACCAGAGCGGAGTAGATCTGTCCCACCCGGCGGCTCAGAGCGCCGGACAGCCGCCCGGCGGCGTGGCGGGCCCCCTCCCGGCTCCGGGCGTCCAGCAGGTCGGCCACGGCCT
>CAJLCG010000194.1 GCA_905205085.1 uncultured Oscillospiraceae bacterium | reverse complement strand
CACAGTTTGTGCGGCCCGCTTTGCGTCTGGAGAATCAAGCGTTGATTTACTTGTGGACGGCCCGATGGGCCAGGATGGTATCCCGAATCCCGGAGGCGGAGATATCCTGTGCGGTCAAAGGTGGAGTTTTGCAGTGGGAAGCCAGGGCCTGGGCGGTTACTGGACCGATGCACACGCAGACAGGGCCCTCCGGAATGGAGCCAAACGTATCCAAAAAGAAGGAAACCCCGCTGGCACTGGAAAATACCAGGTAGTCACTTTGTTGAATCTGCGAGAACAGAGAGGTGCAGTCCCCATCTGGGGCCCGGAGGGTGTAGAGGGGGATGTCCTCTGTATGGGTGTGTTCTGCAAGTCGGTGGTATAGCTCTGGGGAGCCCAAGGCAGAACGGAACAGATATACAGGCTCACCCTGGGGAACGGCTTCCACCAGAGCCTGGGCCAGAGCGTGGGTAGTGTGGACCGGGGGACAAAGGTCGGCCTGAATGCCATGGTCAGCCAGGGAGGCTGCGGTGGCCTTGCCGATGGTGGCAAAGCGGCAGGCATGGAGCCGCCGCAGGTCGATATGCTGCTCATTGAGACGGCGGAAGAAGCAGTCCACGCCGTTCTGGCTGGTGAGTACCACCCAGCGGGGAGTACCGTTGCACAGGGTGTTGAGGTCAAACGAGCAGGGCAGCTCCTCCAACTGTGAGGTCAAAGCGGAAAAGGGCCGGGCGCCCAGAGGGGCCAGTACTTGGTGCAGCCGCTGCTGGAGGATGGGAGTGCCCACCACGGCCACTTGGATGCCCTCCAGGGGACGTTTGGCGGCAGAGGTAAGGTCCAGAACGGCAGTTTCTCCCACTACGATCACCGCCGGGGGCTGAACCCCCGCCTGCTCCGCCGCGGCAGCCAACTGGCCTAGCGGGGCGCGTACCGTGGCCGGGTGGGGGGCACAGCCGCCGGAGACCACAGCGGCAGGAGTTTTGGGGGATTTCCCGGCAGCTATGAGCCCCTGGGCGATCCCCCGCAGATGGGACAGCCCCATGAGAAACACCAGGGTGCCCTCCAGCTTGGCCAGACGGTCAAAGTCATCCCGTCCCCCCTGGGCGGTGTGGGCGGTGACCACATGGAAGCCCCGGCTCAGCTCACGGTGGGTCACCGGGATGCCCGCCAGAGCAGGGATGGCGATGGAGGAGGAAATACCGGGTACGACCTGGAAGGGGATGCCTGCCGCCTGGAGGGCCAGGGCTTCTTCGCCGCCCCGGCCAAAGACAAAGGGGTCGCCCCCCTTGAGCCGGGCCACCCGCAGGCCCTGATCGGCCAGCTCCACCAGGGTTCGGGAGATCTCCTCTTGGGGGGCGGAGTGGCGGCCCAGCCGCTTGCCCATATAGATGCGCCGGGCCTGAGGCGGGGCAGCTTGGAGCAGTTCATCGGCGATGAGGTCGTCATAGACCACCGCGTCGCACTGGCGCAGCAGCTCCAGCCCCCGCAGGGTGATGAGGTCGGCCTGGCCGCAGCCCGCGCCGATGAGGTAGACACAGCCGGTAGATTGGCTCATGGAAGTTCCTCCGTTTCAAGGCTGAGTAAAGGTTGGATTTCCTCCCGGGACAGGGGGCCGCCGGCCTGAAGGGCGGCGGCGAAAAG
>CAJLCG010000193.1 GCA_905205085.1 uncultured Oscillospiraceae bacterium | reverse complement strand
CACCAGACCCGCCGCTGGAACCCCAAGATGGCTCCCTATATCTACACGGAGCGCAACGGCATCTATATCATCGACCTGCAGAAGACCGTGAAGAAGCTGGAGGAGGCCTACAACTTCGTGCGCGAGCTGGGCGAGAAGGGCGAGACCCTGCTGTTCGTCGGCACCAAGAAGCAGGCTCAGGAGGCCATCAAGGAAGAGGCTTCCCGTGTTGGCATGTACTGGGTGAACGCCCGTTGGCTGGGCGGCATGCTCACCAACTTCAAGACCATGCGTGGCCGTGTGGACCGTCTCAACCAGCTCAAGAAGATGCAGGAGGACGGCACCTTCGACATGCTGCCCAAGAAGGAAGTCATGAAGCACCTGGGCGAGATCGCCAAGCTGGAGAAGTACCTGGGCGGCGTGACCGAGATGAAGAAGCTGCCCGGCGCCCTGTTCGTCGTTGATCCCCGCAAGGAGCGCAACGCCATCAACGAGGCCCGCAAGCTGCACATCCCCATCGTGGCTATCGTGGACACCAACTGCGATCCCGACGAGATCGACTATGTGATCCCCGGCAACGACGACGCCATCCGCGCCATTAAGCTGATCTCCTCTGTCATGGCCAACGCCATCCAGGAGGGCAAGCAGGGCAAGGACGAGGCTCCCGTGGAGACCGCCGAGGCTGCCGAGTAATCAATTGGTTTGACGGCTCTGAAAGCGCCCGCCAACAGGGCGGTCGCTTTTTTAAACCGCTCCCGAACATTTAAATGGAGGTAATTCATTATGGCTATTACTGCAAAAGACGTACAGAAGCTGCGCGAGATGACCGGCGTTGGCATGATGGACTGCAAGAAGGCCCTCACCGCTTCCGAGGGTGACATCGACAAGGCCATCGAGTGGCTGCGCGAGAAGGGCCTGGCTGCTCAGACCAAGAAGGCCGGCAAGGTTGCCGCCGAGGGCGTGTCCTACGCCATCGTGGCCGACAACGGCGTGGGCGTTGTCATCGAGGTCAACTCCCAGACCGACTTCGTGGCCAAGAACGAGGTCTTCCAGGCCTTCGTTAAGGACCTGGCTCTGGTGGTCGCCAACGAGAATCCCGCCGACGTGGAGGCTCTGAAGGCCTGCACCTACCCCGGCACCGACCGCACTGTGTCCGACGTCACCGCCGACAAGGTTCTGGCCATCGGCGAGAACATCCAGATCCGTCGCTTTGTCCGCTATGCTGAGGGCGTGAACGTGCCCTACATCCACATGGGCGGCAAGATCGGCGTGCTGGTGAACATGGAGGTCGAGGGCATTGAGCCTGCTCAGGTCACCGAGCTGGGCAAGGACGTGGCTATGCAGATCGCCGCCATGAACCCCGCTTACCTGGACAAGTCCGACGTGGATCAGGCCACTCTGGACAAGGAGAAGGAGATCCAGCTGGCTCAGATGGCCAACGATCCCAAGATGGCTGCCAAGCCTGAGAAGGTTAAGGAAGGCATCGTCATGGGTAAGCTGGGCAAGTACTTCGAGGAGAACTGCCTGCTGCAGCAGGCCTTCGTCAAGGAGAACAAGACCTCCGTGGAGAAGCACGTGGCCGAGGTTGCCAAGCAGCTGGGTGGCAAGATCACCGTGAAGGCCTTCACCCGCTTCGCTACCGGCGAGGGCATCGAGAAGAAGGAGGACGACTTCGCTGCTGAGGTCGCTTCCATGATTAAGTAAGATTATTGTACTTGTCCCCCCGCAAACAAGCACATTGTCTCTAAATAATGACTCCCATAAGAGTCCGAGGAAATTCGTTTCCCCGGGCTCTTTTT
>CAJLCG010000192.1 GCA_905205085.1 uncultured Oscillospiraceae bacterium | reverse complement strand
GGCGGTTTGACCGCCGGGGGGCTTTTTTACATTGGGAGATCGTTTTACATGCGCTTCCGGAGCCTTTCTTTATCAGACGGCATTGCAAAGCAGGTGCAGGCCCTGCCTGTCCAGCGGCACAAACCCCCGTTTTGTTGCG
This sequence comes from uncultured Oscillospiraceae bacterium, assembly GCA_905205085.1. Classification (GTDB taxonomy): domain Bacteria; phylum Bacillota; class Clostridia; order Oscillospirales; family Oscillospiraceae; genus Lawsonibacter. The sequence continues at coordinate 1,726 of CAJLCG010000192.1, read as the reverse complement.
TTTTTCCACCGTTCTCGTCTTAATCGTTTAGAACGATGGAAAGAAGGATGTCCCCATGAAATCATTTATAAAGCCGCAGGTGGTCCTTGTGGCGTTCTATAATCGAAAAGCCCTTGGCGTGCGCTATCTGGAGGCCGCCCTGGAACGCGCAGGCTACGGAGTGACTACCATATTTTATAAAGACTTCAACAGCGTCCACCCCCACCCTACCACAGATCAGGAGGTGGAGCTGTTTCTCCAGGTGGTGCAGGAGCGCAAGCCTGTGTTTGTAGGTCTTTCGGTGATGAGCTCCATGTACCTGGATACGGTATACCGGCTTATGGATGCACTTGGTGAGGAAAAAGCATATCCGCTGGTGTGCGGCGGGGCCTTTGCTACCATGTTTCCGGACAAAATGCTGGAGCACGGGGCAGATTTTGTCATCCGCTCTGACGGGGAGCACGCCGTCTGCCGCCTGGCGGACGCCCTCCAGCTGGGCTATGACTGGCGCTCCATCCCCTCCCTGTGCTGGCAGGAGGATGGAACCGTACATCAAAACGAAATCGGGGACGTGCTCAACGACGTGGACGGCTACGGCATTCCGGTGGTAAACAGCACCGGGGCCTGCTTCATTGACCACGACGCCATTACCTGGGGCGACCCACAGCTGAGTACCCGCAGCTATGAGGTGATCGCTTCCCGGGGCTGCCCCTTCACCTGCTCCTACTGCTGCTGCGTCAACCTGCGGCGGCTGCTGCCCAAGGGCATCCATGGTGTGCGCACCCGGTCGGTGAAAAGTGTCATTGATGAACTGATTGAGGCCAAAAAACACTGCAAAAAGATCGTATTTGTCCACTTCTACGACGAGATCTTTCCTAACCTGCCCGGCTGGGTGGATGAGTTTGTGCAGGAATACGACAAACACATCCACCTCCCCTTCACCATCTGGTCCCACCCCAAAATGGTGGACCTGGATACCTTGAAGAAGCTGAAAAAGGTGGGACTTACGGAGGTGATCATGGGCATCCAGTCCGGTTCTGAGCGGGTGCGCCGGGACGTGTTCCACCGGTATGAGACCCAGGAGGACATTATTAACGCCATCTCCGCCATTCAGGAGGCAGGGGTATTCTGGGGCAGCTTTGATCTGATGCTCCAGCACCCCTTTGAGACCATGGAGGACTTGAAGGAGTCCTACTACTTGGTCCAGCGCTTCCCTGGCCGGTATGAGCTCCAACTCCACGGTCTCAACTTCCTTCCTGGTACTGACATCGTGGATATGGCCATCCAGCAGGGATACTACACCCCGGAAGAACTGGACCGGATCATGTACGCCCCCATGGAGGAGCAGTTCGGGGCCTACTGGAAACGGGAGGTCTCTCAGGAGAGCCAGCTGTGGTATGAGATGATTTACTGCTGGCAGTTTGCCCGCTTCCGCAAACAGCTGCGCCGCTGGGAGAAGGACCCCATTCCCCACGCATCGGAAATTGACCGCATGTATCAGAAGGCCCAAAAGCTGGCCAAAATGCGGTATTTATACAAAAAGGGGAATGTAGTTTTGCGGAAATACCTGCCCTTGCGGTAAAAGAGCTCACCTAACTGTATTGTTACGATAGGATGTGACGCAGGATGAGTATGGTGGCATGCACATTTGCTGAAAATGTTGTCCTTTGACCGCTCTCCTGCCCCTCAGCCCCGTACCGAAATGGCAAAAGGATGAACAACAAGCCGTGGGCGCTCCCAATGGAGC
>CAJLCG010000191.1 GCA_905205085.1 uncultured Oscillospiraceae bacterium | reverse complement strand
CCCATGTGCGGCGTGCCCTACCACTCCTGTGAGAGCTACATCGCCCGACTCATCGCCAAGGGATACAAGGTGGCCATCTGCGAGCAGACCGAGGACCCCGCCCTGGCCAAGGGCCTGGTGGACCGGGACATCATCCGCATCATCTCCCCGGGCACCGTCATCTCCGCGTCTATGCTGGAGGAGGGGAAAAACAACTTCCTCAGCGCCATCTACGCCGACGAGGCCGGAGTAGGCCTGTGCCTGTGCGACATCTCCACCGGCGAGGTGTTTGCCACCTCCTTCTCCGCCGGGCCGGAGGCCCTGGACCACCTGGAAAACGAACTGGGCCGCTTCCACCCTACCGAGGCGGTGCTCTCGGAGGGTGCCTGGGCGCTGGCGGGCCTTACCGACTTTTTGAAGGACCGTCTGGACTGCATGTGCCAGCACTGGGAGGAGGAGGGCTTTGCCCTGGACAACGCTCGGGAGCTGGTGAACAAGCAGTTTACCGCCGGGCTGGAGACCCTGCCTATGGGCGACACCGCCGCCGTCCAGGCCACCGGCGGGATGCTCCGCTACCTCTACGACACCCAAAAGACCGATCTGGGCCACATTGCCGCCTTCTCCTACTACACCACGGGCCAGTTTATGGAGCTGGACCTCACCGCCCGGCAGACCCTGGAGCTCACCGAGACTCTGCGGGGCAAGGAGAAAAAGGGCTCCCTGCTGTGGGTGATGGATAAGACGAAAACCCCCATGGGCCACCGGCTCATCCGGGGCTGGATGGAGCGGCCCCTCCTCTCCCCCGTGCAGATCGCCCGGCGGCAGCAGGCGGTGGGCGACCTAGTGGAGGACATCATCACCCGGGAGGAGCTGACCCTCACCCTGCGGGAGGTCACCGACCTGGAGCGGCTCATTGGCCGGGTGGTGTACGGCACCGCCGGAGGCCGGGACCTCACCGCCCTGGCCACAGGCCTGGGCAAGCTGCCCCGCATCCGTCAGCTTCTGGAGCCCTGCTCCTCCGCCCTGCTCCAGTCCCTGGCCGGGCAGCTGGACGACCTGCCCGAGCTGCGGGAGCTTCTCCAGCGGGCCCTGGTGGATGAGCCCCCCTTCTCCGTGCGGGAGGGCAAGTTTATCCGGGAGGGGTACAGCGAAGAGGTGGACCGGCTGCGCAACGTGATGGACCACGGGGCGGACATGCTGGCCGACCTGGAGGCCCGCACCAAGGAACAGACCGGCATCAAGAACATGAAGGTGGGCTACAACAAGGTCTTTGGCTACTACATCGAGGTGGCTAAGTCCCAGACCAATCTGGTGCCCGAGGGCTGGGTGCGCAAGCAGACCACCGTCAATTCCGAGCGTTACATCTCCCAGGAACTGAAAGACCTGGAGCACACCATCCTCTCCGCCCAGGACAAGGTGGTGGCCCTGGAGTACCAGCTGTTCTGCGAACTGAAGGACACCGTCTGCCGCCACGTCACCCAGGTGCAGAAGAGCGCCGCCGCCGTGGCCCAGGTGGACGTGCTCAACTCCTTTGCCTCTGTGGCCGCCGCGGGCAATTACTGTATGCCCCAGGTGGACAATTCCTCGGTGCTGAACATTGTGGAGGGCCGCCACCCGGTGGTGGAAAAGATGCTCAAGGACTCCCTCTTTGTCCCCAACGACACCCACATGGACGACGGGGACGACCTGTGCGCCATCATCACCGGCCCCAACATGGCGGGCAAATCCACCTACATGCGCCAGGTGGCCCTCATTACCCTCATGGCTCAGATGGGCTCCTTTGTCCCCGCCAAGTCCGCCCACATCGGGGTGGTGGACCGGGTGTTTACCCGCATCGGCGCCAGCGACGACCTGAGCGCGGGCCAGTCCACCTTCATGGTGGAGATGACCGAGGTGGCCCAGCTGCTGAAGAACG
>CAJLCG010000190.1 GCA_905205085.1 uncultured Oscillospiraceae bacterium | reverse complement strand
AGATCTCTCACCTCGAAAGAGGGTAAGGGCCCAGGAAGACTACCTGGTAGATAGGCCGGAGGTGGAAGTGCAGTAATGTATGGAGCTGACCGGTACTAATCGCCCGAGGGCTTGACCTACGAGAAAGCAGGCGAGCCTGAAAGCGGCGTCACATTGTTCGGTTTTGAGGGTGCAGGGAAGCATGCTCAAGGGATTTGCACCTTTAGCTCAGTTGGTAGAGCAACTGACTCTTAATCAGTGGGTCCCCGGTTCGAGTCCGTGAAGGTGCACCATGGCCCGTTGGTCAAGTGGTTAAGACAGCGGCCTCTCACGCCGTTAACATCGGTTCGAATCCGGTACGGGTCACCAGACTTTTCAAGGGCGAAAGTTCTTGACAAGGGAAGCGAAATACAATATAATACAGTTTGTTCTCCGGCAAGACCGGATGACATAGAGTTGGTGCTGATTAGGGCGAGGGTCCACCCGTTCCCATTCCGAACACGGCAGTTAAGCTCGTTCCTGCTGACAATACTTGGCTGGCGACGGCCCGGGAAGATAGGTAGCGCCAACACTGAGAGGCCACATCGTTTGATGTGGCCTTTTTTCGTCGCATGGGAGGCATCGTTTTGCAATATCATCAAGTGGTCAAAGGAAGATTTCTACGGCGGCCCAACCGTTTTATCGCTCATGTGGAGACAGAAGACGGGCTGCAGATCTGCCATGTAAAAAACACCGGACGCTGCCGGGAGCTGCTGGTGCCGGGAGCAGCGGTCTATCTGGAAAAGGCCGCAAATTCTGCGAGAAAGACAGCGTATGACCTTATCGCCGTGGAGAAAGGGGCCTTGCTGATCAATATGGATGCGCAGGCCCCAAATCGTGTTTTTCAGGAGTGGGCCGCCCAAGGACATTTCCTGCCAGATCTAAAGTCCATTCAACCGGAATATCATTATGGAGAGTCCCGTCTGGACTTTGCGCTGACAACAGAAGCCGGGCTGCACCTGGTGGAAGTCAAGGGTGTTACCCTGGAGGAAAACGGTGTTGTCCGATTTCCGGACGCGCCGACAGAACGGGGCGTGAAGCATATTCACGAGTTACAGCGGGCTGTCCGGGAGGGACTGGGCGCTACCCTGTTTTTTGTGATCCAGATGCACGGCGTGGATCGCTTCTCTCCCAACGACGCCACCCATCCGGCCTTCGGTGCGGCCCTTCGGGAGGCAGCTGCCTGGGGTGTCCAAGTGTACGCCTATGACTGCCTGGTGACGCCGGACAGTTTGACTATCCACCAGCCGGTGCCGGTGGTATTATAAGGGAGCGGCAATATGGGATTTTTGGAATTGCTGTTGATCGGCGTGGGGCTCTCGATGGACGCCTTTGCTGTAGCGGTGTGCCAGGGACTCTGTATGCCAAAACTGAATCTGCGCTATGCGGCTGTGATTGCGCTGTTTTTTGGCGGATTTCAGGCGCTGATGCCCTATGCCGGCTGGCTGCTGGGCGCCCAATTTGCCGGGTACATCCAACATCTGGACCACTGGCTGGCTTTTTTTCTGCTGGCATTCATCGGCGGTAAGATGGTGTGGGAGTCTTTGAAAGGGGAGGCGGAGGAGACGGCCTGTGCGGTGAGTGTGACGCTGGATTATAAGCAGCTGCTGCTGATGGCGGTGGCTACCAGCATCGACGCATTGGCTGTTGGGGTCACGTTTGCATTTTTGAACGTGGACATCCTGCCTGCTGTGACGGTCATCGGCTGCACGACTTTTGTGATCTCCCTGGCGGGTGTGGTGATCGGGACCTTTTTCGGCGCCCGCCTTCAGCGCTGGGCGGAGATCGCCGGCGGTGTGATCCTGATCCTTCTGGGTGGAAAGATTCTTCTGGAGCACCTGGGGATCCTGTAAGCACCTATAAAAAAGCAGCGAAGTGGAAAACACCCCGGGCCAAAT
>CAJLCG010000189.1 GCA_905205085.1 uncultured Oscillospiraceae bacterium | reverse complement strand
ATTATGTCAAGAATGTGGCCTCCAGCGAGATCTACCCCACCTGGGAGCCCGCTGCCATCGAGGCGAATGTATTGGCCATCATCTCCTTCGCCCTCAACCGGGTTTACACAGAGTTCTATCCCAGCCGGGGCTATGACTTCCAGATCACCTCTTCCACCGCCTACGATCAGAAGTTTATCCGGGGCCGCAACATTTTTGAGAATATCAGCCAGGTGGTAGACGAAATTTTCAACGACTACATCCGCCGCAAGGGCTTTGTAGAGCCTCTGGCCGCTAAGTTCTGCAATGGCACCACCGTCACCTGTGCCGGACTCTCCCAGTGGGGCAGCCAGGATTTGGCCCAACAGGGCTACTCCGCCATGGAAATTCTGCGTTACTACTACGGCAATGACATTGAATTGGTCCAAAATGCCCCGGTGCGCAGTCCAGGCCAGTCCTACCCCGGCACGCCTCTCCGTCTGGGCTCCAAGGGGGACGATGTCCTGGTCCTCAAGACCATGATCAACCGTGTCTCCCAGAGCTATCCCGCCATTCCTAAGCTTTTCCCGGTCACCAATGTATTTGATGAGAGTACTCAGCAGGCCGTTAAGACGTTCCAGCAAATTTTCAATCTCACGCCCGATGGCATTGTGGGCAAGGCTACGTGGTATAAGCTGGTCTATCTCTATGTGGGCACCAACCAGCTCTCTGAGCTGGTCAGCATGGGCCAGCAGTTCCAGACCTTCTCCTTCCAGTATCCCGGCATTCTTCGCCCCGGTGACCGTGGGTCCGACGTGCGGATTCTGCAATACATGCTGGCCCTTACCGCCGAGTTTAATGAGTCCCTCATCCCCATCCAAGTAGACGGTATCTACGGCAATGCCACCGCTCAGGCGGTGCGGAAATATCAAGCTCAGGCCGGATTACAGGTAGATGGTATTGTGGGGCCCAATACCTGGTATTCTCTCTACAACAACTACACCGGCATTGAGCGGGACCTGCGCAACGACAACATCAACTTTCCGCTCAGCCAAACTGCATCCGCCCAGACCGGCGGCAAAACCTACGGAACCACCAGCCGACAGGGGCAATTCCCAGGCGGAGGGCTGCAGCTTGGAAACACAGACTTTAAGGGGGTCAAATTGGTATGACAAGAATGGAATTGGAACAGGAGATGCTGTCCAATCCGGTACGCAACCTTCAGTATATGCTTTGGCGGCTGGCCACCCGCTATCCTTTTTTACCGCAGTTGGCCATGGATGGTCTGTTCGGCGAGGAAACGCTGGAGGCTGTGATGCTCTTTCAACGGGAGATGGCGCCCCCGGTCACCGGTGTGGTGGACCAGCGCACCTGGGACGCCATCCACTCCGCCTGGGTAGATTTGGAACGGGACATCTCCCCTACTCGCTCTCTGCGCATCTTCCCCGGCGAAGGGTTCCAGGTCTCCCCGGGCATGTCCGGGGGCTATATGATCCTGCCTCAGACGATGTTTCAGATCCTCAGTAAAAAACTCAGCGGCATTGTAGACGCCGCCCCCGACGGCTATCACGGCGACGCATCCGTAGAAAACACCCGCTGGCTCCAGGGCTTGGCCCAGCTGGAGCAGACGGGAGTCATGGATCGCAAGACCTGGGATATGCTTTCCAGACTTTATGAGCTGTTTGTAACCGCAAAATAAGTGTGCTCCTCCGGGAAGTCTTTCTCGGAGGAGTTTTTGTATCCTTCAAAAAAGTTGTAAATATGCTTAGATTTCGCCCATTTTCTTAACATTATTCTTTTTTCAAAAAAATTCGAAAAAAATTTAAAAAAATGCTTGCATTTTCCTCTAGGCTGTGCTAATATAAACGAGTCGCCGGGACAACGAGTCCTGAGCAAGACAACCGGGTGTGGCGAAGTTTGGTATCGCGCTTGAATGGGGTTCAAGAGGCCCCGAGTTCGAATCTCGGCACTC
>CAJLCG010000188.1 GCA_905205085.1 uncultured Oscillospiraceae bacterium | reverse complement strand
GGGCCGCCGGAGCTCCAGGACAGGAAAAAACCGCGGTCCAGGGGAAGGACCGCGGGCAGTTACAAAAAATATTCTGAAAAACAGGGGAGAGGGCTTGACAAAAAAATACCAGACATGGTACAATAAAATGCTTTTATATCCATGTCAAAAAAGAACGAGGTCCCCCATGTTCTTGAGACAGTGTAGCATAGCCCTTATGAAAAGGCAAGAGCAACCGATAGAAAACGAACAACGCGCCCGGGTGTGCGGAAATGAGACCGGACCAGGAAATTGTGGATTCTCCACAAAGGAAGGGACGGAATTTTCCCACAACCCACCGAAAAACAGTAGATCTGCCCGTTTAGTGACGAAGAAAGCGAGTTGATTTTTAGAATGGTAAAGGAAAGCATGGAAGACGTGCGCGCCCGCGTGGAAGCCAGAGCCAAGGACGTGTACTACGGCCGGACCCTGCGCAAGAGCTTTGCCCGCTACCAGGAGATCCTGGAGATGCCCAACCTGCTGGAGGTACAGAAGAAGTCCTACCAGTGGTTTTTGGACACCGGCCTGCGTGAGGTGTTCAAGGACGTAGCCGCCATCACCGACTACGCCGGCAACCTGGAGCTGAGCTTCATCGACTACTCCATGGACGAGAAGCCCAAGTACGACGTGGAGGAGTGTAAGGCCCGGGACGCCACCTACGCCGCCCCCATCAAGGTGAAGGTGCGTCTGCGCAACAAGGAGACCGAGGAGATCAAGGAGCAGGAGATCTTCATGGGAGATTTCCCCATCATGACCAACTCCGGCACCTTCGTGATCAATGGCGCCGAGCGTGTCATCGTCTCCCAGATCGTCCGTTCTCCCGGTATGTACTACACCCGTACCGCGGACAAGGCGGATAACCTCACCTTTGCCACCACGGTGATCCCCTACCGGGGCGCCTGGCTGGAGTATGAGACCGATCTCAGCGACATCTTCTATGTCCGCATCGATAAGAACCGCAAGCTGCCCATCACCTGCCTGATCCGTGCCGTGGGTCCCAAGACCGACGCCGAGATTCTGGAGATGTTCGGTGAGGACGAGCGGATCGTGGCCACCATGGAGAAGGACTCCTGCAAGACCTACGAGGAGGCCCTGCTGGAGATCTACCGCAAGCTGCGTCCCGGCGAGCCCCCCACGGTGGACTCTGCCGAGAGCCTGCTCAACGCCACCTTCTACGATCCCCGGCGCTATGACCTGTCCGCCGTGGGCCGTTATAAGTTCAACAAGAAGATGAACCTGGCCACCCGTATCTCCGGCCACACCCTGGCCATGCCTGTGGCCGACCCCCGCACCGGCGAGATCATCGCCGAGGCCGGTGAGTCCCTGTCCCGTGAGCGTGCCCGTGAGCTGGCCGCCAAGGGCGTCAACGAGGTGGTGCTGGACGACGACGGCAAGCAGGTGAAGGTGTTCTCCAACAACATGGTGGACATGAAGAACTTCGTGGACTTCGACCCCGAGGAGTGCGGCATCTCCGAGATGGTCTTCTTCCCCGTGCTGTGCCAGCTGATGGACCAGTTCAGCGGCGAGGAGCTCAAGGAGCAGATCGCCGCCCATGTGGACGACCTGGTGCCCAAGCACATCATCAAAGAGGACATCATGGCCTCCATCAACTACCTCAACGGCCTGGCCCACAACATCGGCACCCCCGATGACATCGACCACCTGGGCAACCGCCGCCTGCGCTGCGTGGGCGAGCTGATCCAGAACCAGTTCCGCATCGGCTTCAGCCGTATGGAGCGCGTCATCCGCGAGCGTATGACCACTCAGGATCTGGACGTGGTCACCCCCCAGAGCCTCATCAACATCCGTCCTGTCACTGCCGCCATCAAGGAGTTCTTCGGTTCCAGCCCCCTGAGCCAGTTCATGGACCAGACCAACCCCCTGGCCGAGCTGACCCACAAGCGCCGCCTGTCCGCCCTG
>CAJLCG010000187.1 GCA_905205085.1 uncultured Oscillospiraceae bacterium | reverse complement strand
ACGCCCGATTGTTTGTTACATGGAGGTGGTCAGAACCTTCTTCAGGTGAGCGAAGCGGGGCAGGGAGTTCTCCTTGGGGGTATTGGCCTCGCCCTGGATGAGGGGGAGGACATAGTCGATGAACTCCTGGGTCACGCCGTTGCCGGCCTCGTTGATCCACTCGCGGGGAACTTTCTTCTCGAAGTTGGCCACGATGTCCAGGGGCTGGAGCACGGTCTCGCACTTGTAGCCGCCCTCGCGGGTGCACTGGAAGGCCACCATCTTGTCGGTGGTACCGGCCACAGCAGCCTCCACAGCGGCGGAACCAGCCTGCCAGGCCTCGGTGACGTCGGTGCGGGAGGCAACGTGAGAGCCGCAGCGCTGCAGCAGGGACAGCTCGATGCCGCGGACCTTGGCGCCGGTGGCGTTCTTCACGGTGTCAGCCAGCAGAGCAGCCAGGCCGCCCAGCTGAGCGTGACCGAAGCCGTCGGTGGCAGAGGTCTTGGCCTCAGAAACGAAGGTGCCGTCGGCGTAGTGGATGCCCTCGGAGACAGCCACCATGCACTTGCCGGTCTTCTCATAGATGGCCTTCACGTCGGCCAGGAACTTGTCCATGTCGAAGTCGGTCTCGGGCAGGTACACCAGGTCGGGGCCGCAGCCGGTGAGGGAAGCCAGAGCGGCGGAGCCAGCCAGCCAGCCGGCGTGACGGCCCATGATCTCCACGATGGTGATCATGCCGGTGTCGTACACGTGAGCGTCCTGCCAAACCTCAGCACAGGAAGTGGCGATATACTTGGCGGCAGAAGCGAAGCCAGGGCAGTGGTCGGTGCCATTCAGGTCGTTATCAATGGTCTTGGGCACGCCCATGATGCGGCACTCATAGCCCACCTTCTGCATATACTTGGAGATCTTGTTGCAGGTGTCCATGGAGTCGTTGCCGCCATTATAGAAGAAGTAGCGGACGTTGTACTTCTGGAAGATCTCCAGGATACGCTTATAATCGGTGTCATCCACATCGGGGTCAGCCAGCTTATAACGGCAGGAACCCAGAGCAGAGGAGGGGGTGTACTGCAGCAGGTCCAGCTCAGCGGGATCCTCCTGAGCCATGTCGTACAGCTTGTCCTCCAGCACGCCCTTGATGCCGTGGGCGGCACCCAGCACGCGGGTGATGCAGTCCGCCTTCAAAGCGGTCTGGATAACACCCTGAGCGCTGGCGTTAATGACGGCAGTGGGGCCGCCAGACTGGCCAATGATGCAAGCACCGGTAAGTTGATTCATGTTTGCTTCCTCCTAAACAACTTTAATAGACTTCAAAAAAGTTTTAGTAGAAAATTCTCTACTAAATAATAACACGCACCCTTGTATTTTGCAATCGTTAATGGTACAATAAGGGCCGTAAAAAATATTAAGGAGATGGTCAATATGCCATTGGTCACCACTACCGAGATGTTTAAGAAGGCCTACGACGGCGGTTACGCTATCGGCGCTTTCAACGTTAACAACATGGAGATCGTCCAGGGTATCACCGAGGCTGCCCGCGAGGTCAACGCCCCCCTGATCCTCCAGGTCTCCAAGGGCGCCCGCGCCTATGCCAACCACACCTACCTGGTGAAGCTGGTTGAGGCTGCTGTCATCGAGTGCCCCAACATTCCCATCGCTCTGCACCTGGATCACGGCCCCGACTTCGAGACTTGTAAGAGCTGCATCGACGGCGGCTTCACCTCCGTCATGATCGACGCCTCCTCCAAGCCTTTCGAGGAGAACATCGAGATCACCAAGAAGGTTGTTGAGTACGCTCACGACCACGGCGTGGTGGTTGAGGCTGAGCTGGGCACTCTGGCCGGCATCGAGGACGATGTCAAGGTTGCCGCTCACGCTGCTTCCTATACCCGTCCTGAGGAGGTCGAGGAGTTCATCGCCAAGACCGGCTGTGACTCCCTGGCCATCGCCATCGGCACCAGCCACGGCGCTTACAAGT
>CAJLCG010000186.1 GCA_905205085.1 uncultured Oscillospiraceae bacterium | reverse complement strand
AAAACCCGGCCGGCCGAAGTCCTCCACGCCCGGTATCGATCCGCGGCCCTCTTTCCGCCAAAAGAGGGCCGCCTTTTTTTGCAAAAAGCGGCCCTTCCTCTCTCCTAAGGCGGCAGCAGCACCTGGCGCAATCGGTCCACCGCCCGGCGCTCCAGCCGGGAGATCTGCACCTGGGACACCCCCAACACCCGGGCGGTATTGGTCTGGGTGAGCCCCTTGTAGTAGCGCAGCAGCAGCACCTCCCGCTCCCGCTCCGGCAGCTGTTCCAGCGCGCCCCGCAGGGCGATGCGCTCCACCAGCCCCTCCTCCATGCCGCCGGCGCTGAGCACCCCCTCCAGGGTAAGGCCGCCCTCCCCTGTCTCGGCCTGGAGGGAAACCACCGGGTCGGCAGCCGTCTCGGCGGCGGCAATTTCCTCCGGGGTCAGGCCGGTGGCTTCCGCCAGTTCGGACAGGGCGGGCTCCCGCCCCAGAGTACTCCACAGCTGGCTGCGGGCCCCACGGATGAGAGCACCCTGCTCCTTGAGACCCCGGCTCACCTTTACCGCCCCGTCGTCCCGCAAAAAGCGCCGAATTTCCCCGGCAATTTTGGGCACCGCGTAGGTGGAAAACTGGGTACCAAAGGAGGGGTCAAAGCCCCGCACCGCCTTTAAAAACCCAAGGCAGCCCAGCTGGTACAGGTCGTCGGGCTCTACCCCCCGGCCGTAATACCGCCGCACCACCGACCAAATGAGGCCGTTATTTTCCTCCAGTACCTGTTCACAGGCCCGGTTGTCCCCCTCCCGTGCAGCTTGCAGCAGCTCCGGCGCGGTAGCCGTGCCGCTCATCGTCCCAGGCGGCGGGCGATCTGCCGCCGCATGGTGACCGTGGTCCCCTTCCCCGGGGTGGAGCGTACCCGAAGGGTATCCATAAAGCTCTCCATAATGGTAAATCCCATGCCGGAGCGCTCCTCGCTGCCGGTGGTGAACAGCGGCGTGCGGGCCTGCTCCACGTCGGCGATGCCCACCCCCCAGTCCTTCACCACGATCTCCAGCTCATTACCCGCCCGGAAGCGCAGCTTCATCACGATTTTCCCCAACCGGTCGGGGTAGGCGTGGACAATAGCATTGGTCACCGCCTCGCTGACGGCGGTCTTGATGTCGTTGATCTCCTCCAGAGTGGGGTCCAGCTGGGCGGCAAAGCAGGCCGCCGCCGTGCGGGCAAACCCCTCGTTGGCCGAGCGGCTGGAGAACTCCAGGGTGACGTAATTTTCCACCTTCATATGTATCCCCTCTTTCATTGGAAGCGAATGAGCTTGTTCAGACCCGCGGTATCAAACACTCGCTGCGCCTGCGGAGGGGTGTGGACCACCGTCATAGTCCCCTGGATCTGGGCCATGCGGCGGCTGGCCCGCAGCAGCACCGCGATGCCTGAGCTGTCGGTAAAGGTCAGTCCCCCCAGGTCCAGGGTCAGGGTGCGGGGCAGGGCCGCGTCGATCTGCCGGTCCAGCTCCTCCATGACCTCCTTGGCCCGGTGGTGATCCAGCTCCCCGGTCACGGCGGCGGTGAGACTCCGCCCCTTTTCTGTACAGGTCACTGCCATGGTATTCTCTCCTCTCCCCTCCCGCCGGGCGGGGCAAAATCAAAAGCGTCCGCGGCCGCTTCGGCCGGGACGCTTTTGATTATAGGGCATGTCCCCCGTCACATTCCCCTGTATTCTGTCGCCGCCGGACGGGCGAGGTATTTTTTCCTCCCTTCCGGGCAGGCTGTGGAAACAGGAGTTTACAAATTTCGCCCCGGGCGGTATGATGAAAGGGAATCTACCGCCCTGCGGCTTCCGGGAGGCTCTACCGTGTCCAAACAGATCCATCTCACCTCCGGTCCCATTACCAGCCAGCTCATCCGGCTGTGTCTGCCCCTGCTGGCAGCCAACGTGCTCCAGCAGCTGTACAACATCATCAACTCCCTCATTGTGCGCCACTA
>CAJLCG010000185.1 GCA_905205085.1 uncultured Oscillospiraceae bacterium | reverse complement strand
ATGTCACAGATCGCATCCTTTTATCTTCTCAAAGACGGCCGGCGGCAGGAACTGTCCAACGGCGACTGCTCCGGCGCGGTCTATATGGCCATCTGGGACTGGTGTGAGAGCGAACTGGATCTGGATGTCCGTTTTCCTGCTCCCCAGACGGAGGACACCCTGGACTGCGCTCTGCTGGAGGGAGAGCTGGCGTCTCAACTGCTGGCAGCTCTGCGGGAGCAGGACCTCCCGGAGCTGGCCGCTGAAATTGCCCCGGACTGGGATCTGCCCACCGAGGCGGTGCAAAGCGGGCTTGAAACGCTGCGCTCCCATCTGGAACTGGTGCAGGGCGACGCTGCCCTGCTGTATGAGATGACTTGACGGGGCCATGCCCCATAGAATATTGCGAGGAAATTATGATCGAAATTAAAGGAAAATACAATGAGGCCAAGATCTTCACCGATGTGGTGGACAGCGCCTCCATCGCACAGGTTCAGGAGCTGTGCAATCAGGAATTTACGGCGGGTAGCCGCATCCGGCTCATGCCCGACATTCACGCCGGGGCGGGCTGTACTATCGGCACCACCATGACCATCACCGACAAGGTGGTGCCCAATCTGGTGGGTGTGGACATCGGGTGCGGCATGGAGACCACCCGCATCCGGGAGGGGCGGCTGGAGCTTCAAAAGCTGGACAAGCTGATTTATGAAAAGATCCCCTCCGGCTTCTCCATCCGGGATAAGGCCCACCGCTACCTCAATGAGATCGACCTGAGTGAGTTGTGCTGTGCCCGCCATGTGGATCTCCTCCGGGCGGAAAAAAGCATCGGTACGCTGGGTGGTGGGAACCACTTCATTGAGGTGGACAAGGACGACGAGGGAAATCTCTACATCGTGGTTCACTCCGGCAGCCGTCACTTGGGTGTGGAGGTGGCCAGCTATTACCAGGAGGCGGGCTATAAGGTGCTCAACCGCACTGACGATGCCTCCATCGAGGCGCTGATTGCCCGAATGAAAGCGGAGGGCCGGGAGAAGGAGATCCAGAAAGAACTGAAGAAACTGAAAAACCTCAAGCAAACCAACATCCCCAAGGCCCTGGCCTATGTGTCCGGAGAGTTGTTTGAGCAGTATATCCACGACATGAAGATCGTCCAGCACTTCGCCATGCTCAACCGGCAGGCCATGATGGACGAGATCGTCAAAGGCATGAAGCTCCATGTGGAGGAGCAGTTCACCACCATCCACAACTATATCGATACCGACGCCATGATCCTGCGGAAAGGAGCTGTGTCCGCCAAAGAGGGCGAGCGACTGCTCATCCCCATCAATATGCGGGACGGGAGCCTGCTCTGCGTGGGCAAGGGTAACGAGGATTGGAACTGCTCTGCTCCCCACGGCGCCGGCCGCCTGATGAGCCGGGCGGACGCCAAACAGTCCTTCACGGTGTCTGAATTCAAAAAGCAGATGGCAGAGGTCTACACCACCTCGGTGAGCAAGGCCACCTTGGATGAGTGCCCCATGGCCTACAAGGGGATGCAGGATATTCTGGACAACATCGGCCCCACGGCGGATGTGGTAAAGGTCATCCGCCCCATCTACAACTTCAAGGCCGGGGACGAGGAGTAAGAAACGGAGCAGAATACCATGGTGAGAGATGGACTTGTGTTCAAAGATGAGGATGGTCAGGTCATATTCAACCAGTACAGCTTCTGTGAACTGGTGAAGCACCTGCTGGTGGAGCTGGTGGGGATCTCCTATGAGGAAGCCTCCCAGATAGTGGATCGCTCACCGCTGGCAGAGCCAGTGGCCGATGCCATGGGAGTGGCGATATTCAGCCATGACCTGCCTTATTACTGGGCTATGTTTTTCTACTATGGGAACGGTTATTGGCAAAAGGGTATTCCAGCGCAGCCAGAGGATATGGATGCCTATGAAGCCTTGGAAAATAAGATCATGGAGAAATATGACTTAAAGGAGCCGTTTATATGGACATGAGAGAGATGTTCACCATTGACGGTCGCCGCTTTTCTAACATGGCCGGTTTTTATGACG
>CAJLCG010000184.1 GCA_905205085.1 uncultured Oscillospiraceae bacterium | reverse complement strand
GCCCGATATCCGGGCGGCTCCTTTGCCGCTTTTTGGGACAAATGGACATAGGGACGGGCCGGGGCGGAATACAGTGGGGCAGGAGGTGTCTGTCTATGCTTTCCCCAGTGATCTATCTGGTGCTCAACGGCCTGTTTTTTACCCTGCGGCTGTCGGGGGGCGGCGGCTCCTTCCCCCGGCCGCTGAAGGCGGAGGAGGAGCGAAAATATTTGGAGCGGTGCGCCCAGGGGGACCTGGAGGCGCGGAATATTCTGGTGGAACACAATCTGCGGCTGGTGGCCCATATTGTCAAAAAATATTATGCCCAGACCGGGGACCAGGACGACCTGATCTCCATCGGCACCATTGGCCTCATCAAAGGGATCTCTACCTTCAAAGCAGATAAAAACGTGCGCCTGGCCACCTATGCCTCCCGGTGCATTGAAAATGAGATTCTTATGCATTTCCGGGCGCAGAAAAAACTCCAGGGGGAGGTCTCACTCTCGGATACCATGGAGACCGGGGGAGACGGTAATTCCCTGTCCCTGATGGATGTGATTGCGGTGGACGACAACATGCTGGAGGACCTGGATACCCGGGACGCGTGTATACGGGTGCGGCAGTGTGTGGGGGAGTGTCTCAATCCCCGGGAGCGGGCCATCATCACCCTGCGCTACGGATTGGATGACCAGCCGCCCCGGACCCAGCGAGAGGTGGCCGCCCGGTGCGGAATCAGCCGTTCCTATGTGTCCCGCATCGAAAAACGAGCCCTGGCCAAGCTGGAACAGGCCATGGATGGATGGCGTCCTTAGTCAAAAAGACGATGTTAAAATGTCATAAAGAACATTCGAAAATGTTATGGAAAAAATACAGAAATAGGTAAAAGTGAGAACAATTTTGACGAAGTTTACAAAACGTTAAAAAACGTTATTGCGTTTTTTTAACAAATATACTATAATAACCCTGCAAGTATTGTCCCTGCAAATCAATCATTGAATTGGAGGAATCTACATGAAAAAGAAACTTGCTCTGGTTCTGGCTCTCGCTCTTACCGCCAGCCTGTCCCTCACTGCCTGCACCACTTCCAGTGACAGCTCTGGTTCCGGTTCTGGCTCCGGCTCTGGTTCCGGTTCCGGCTCCAACACCGTTGCTGAGACCGTCAAGGGCGGCAAGGACGGCGGCACCAGCCTGAACTTCACCACCGGCGGCGATCAGGGTACTTACTACGGCTTCGGCAGCATCCTGGCCCAGAAGGTGGGCGAGGCTACCAGCACCCAGGTAACCGCTATCACTTCCAACGGCTCCGCAGCCAACATTCAGGCCATGCAGGACGGCGACGCTCAGCTGGGCTTCGTGCAGTCCGACGTTATGGCTTATGCGTATGAGGGCACCCGCACCTTTGAGGAGCTGGGCGCTTACTCCGACTTCTCCACCGTAGCCTCCGTCTATATGGAGCAGGTGCAGATCGTCACCCTGGACCCCAACATCAAGACCGTGGCTGACCTGGCTGGTAAGCGCGTGTCCATCGGCGCTCCCAACTCCGGCGTGTACTTCAACGCCGTGGACGTGCTGGGCGCTTATGACCTGACCGAGGATGACATCGAGGCCACCTATGAGGACTTCGGCACCAGCGCTGACTCCCTGAAGGACGGCAAGATCGACGCCGCGTTCGTGGTCGCCGGTGCTCCCACCACCGCCATCACCTCTCTGGCTACCACCAAGGACGTGTATCTGGTCAGCCTGGACGACGAGCACATCGACAAGCTGCTGGAGACCTCTCCTTACTACAGCAAGAACGTGATTTCTGCTGACACCTACGACATGGACGCCGACGCCACTACCGTGGCCGTGGTCGCCACCGTTATCGCCCGCAACGACGTGTCTGACGAGGACGTGTACAACTTCCTGTTCGGCGTGTACAAGAACATCGAGGGTCTGACTCAGTCCCACCAGAAGGGCGCGGAGCTGGATCTGGAGTTCGCCGCTTCCAACACCGCCGTTCCCTATCATCCCGGTGCGGTTGCCTTCTTCGCTGACGAGGGCATTACCGTTCCCGGAAAGTAAATCCATTCCCTGCTGACAGTCATTCCATGGGCTGCGGCGGACTTGTCC
>CAJLCG010000183.1 GCA_905205085.1 uncultured Oscillospiraceae bacterium | reverse complement strand
GCAACGTCAACTCCGCCCTGCTGAACTACAAGGACCTGGTGGACGACTACCTGCAGATCAACGACTGGCGGGTGAAGGAGAACTCCACCGTCACCTACTCCGTGGGCGGCCTCATTCTCTCCAACTCCGGCGCCATCACCGCCAACTATTGGCTCTCTGAGATCTACGACCAGGAGATCGCCAACGCCCACCGCAACGCGGAGATCCACCTCCACGACCTCTCCATGCTCACCGGCTACTGCGCCGGCTGGAGCCTGAAGCAGCTCATCCAGGAGGGACTGGGCGGCATCCCCGGAAAGATTACCTCCGCCCCCGCCAAGCACCTGTCCACCCTCTGCAACCAAATGGTCAACTTCCTGGGCATCATGCAGAACGAGTGGGCGGGCGCCCAGGCCTTCTCCTCCTTCGATACCTATCTGGCCCCCTTTGTCAAGGTGGACAACCTGACCCAGAAGGAGGTCAAGCAGTGCATCCAGTGCTTCGTCTACGGGGTCAACACCCCCAGCCGCTGGGGCACCCAGGCTCCCTTCTCCAACATCACCCTGGACTGGACCGTGCCCAAGGACCTGGAGAATCTGCCCGCCATCGTGGGCGGCAAGGAGCAGGACTTCACCTACGGGGACTGCAAGAAGGAAATGGACATGGTGAACAAGGCCTTCATCGAGATCATGATTGAGGGCGACGCCAACGGCCGCGGCTTCCAGTACCCCATCCCCACCTACTCCATCACCCGGGACTTTGACTGGAGCGAGACCGAGAACAACAAGCTCCTCTTTGAGATGACCGCCAAGTACGGCACGCCCTATTTCTCCAACTACATCAACTCCGACATGGAGCCCTCCGACGTGCGCTCCATGTGCTGCCGCCTCCGTCTGGACCTGCGGGAGCTGCGGAAAAAGTCCGGCGGCTTCTTCGGCTCCGGCGAGTCCACCGGCTCTGTGGGCGTGGTTACCATCAACCTGCCCCGCATCGCTTACCTGGCCACCGACGAGGCCGACTTCTACCAGCGCCTGGACAAGCTGATGGACATTGCCGCCCGCAGCCTGAAGACCAAGCGTACCGTCATCACCAAGCTGCTGGACGCGGGGCTCTATCCCTATACAAAGCGTTATCTTGGCAGCTTTGATAACCATTTCTCCACCATCGGCCTGATCGGTATGAATGAGGTGGGCCTGAACGCCAAGTGGCTGCGGGCGGACCTCACCCATGAGGAGACCCAGAAGTTTGCCAAGGACGTGCTCAACCACATGCGGGAGCGCCTCTCCGACTACCAGGAGGAGTACGGCGACCTCTACAACCTGGAGGCCACCCCCGCCGAGTCCACCACCTACCGCTTTGCCAAGCACGACAAGGAGGAGTTCCCCGACATCATCACCGCCAACGAGAACGGGACTCCCTACTACACCAACTCCTCTCACCTGCCTGTGGGCTATACCGAGGACATCTTCTCTGCCCTGGACATCCAGGACGAGCTCCAGACCCTCTACACCTCCGGTACCGTGTTCCATGCCTTCCTGGGCGAGAAGCTGCCCGACTGGAAGGCGGCGGCCAACCTGGTGCGGAAGATCGCGGAGAACTACAAGCTGCCCTACTACACCATGTCCCCCACCTACTCCGTCTGTGCCGACCACGGCTACCTTACCGGCGAGCAGTTCACCTGCCCCATCTGTGGAAAGCCGGCCGAGGTGTACAGCCGCATTACCGGCTACTATCGCCCCGTCCAGAACTGGAACGACGGCAAGAGCCAGGAGTTTAAGGACCGGAAGGTGTACGACATTTCCCGCTCTCACCTGCGCAAAGCCGGCCGGGCCGGCTCCCAGGTCACCGTGGAGAGCGCTCAGGCTCCCCAGAAGGCTGAGGGTCAGGAGCTGATGCTCTTTACCACCCGCACCTGCCCCAACTGCCGCCAGGCCATGAGCCTGCTGGACAAGGCGGGGATTCCCTACCGCAAGGTAGTGGCGGAGGAGAGCCCCGATCTTACCACCCGTTACGGCGTGCGGCAGGCTCCCACCCTGGTCTATGAGGAACAGGGACAGGCGGTGAAGCTCACCGGCGTAGGCGCGATCAAGAAGTTTGCCGATCAGAACCGCGCCGCCGTCTGACCGCTTTCTTGAAAGAAAGCTTGGCAAAGAACT
>CAJLCG010000182.1 GCA_905205085.1 uncultured Oscillospiraceae bacterium | reverse complement strand
CGGAGCCGTCCCCCGGCGATTCTTTCGTGCCTTTCTGATCGCTCAGAAAGGCACAAGCTCTATTTGAGTACCTTCGCTTGCGAAAAAGGGAGTACGGCGCTATAATATACTCATATTGAAGATTATTTTGTCAAAAGCAGTCGAAAACGAAAAATAAAATTTCAATTTGAGCATATTTCGAACAAAAATCCTCAGAATGAAGAAAATAGTTCTGAGGTGATGGATATGAGTATCCATGAGCGTCTGCGGGAGTATTTGGGGGACCGGGATATCCACCAAAAGGAACTGGCCGCAGCACTTGATATCCCAAAGACGACATTGAGCGGTTATATGACAGGAAAACGGCAATTTCCTCATGAAATGGTGAAGAAAATTGCGAAAGAACTGGAGATCACCACCGATTATCTTTATGGACTGACGGAAGATCCCAAGCCGCCCATTGCCCTGAGCCGGGCGGAGCGGGGCCTAATTGAAACCTATCGCTCCCTCTCCCGGGAGCAGCGGGAACTCATTTCCCAGACCATCCGCCTGATGGGGGAGCAAAACAACCGCCGGGAGGGCTGAATACCATGGACCACAAGGACTATATGGCCCGCGCCCTGGAGCTGGCCGCCCAGGCGGCCGAGCATGGGGATGTGCCGGTGGGGTGCGTCATCGTTAAGGACGGGGAAATTATCGGAGAGGGCCGCAACCGCCGGGAGGAACACGGCGACGCCACCGCCCACGCCGAGCTGGAGGCCATCCGGGACGCCTGCGCCCGTCTGGGCAGCTGGCGGCTCCACGGGTGTACCCTGTACGTCACCCTGGAGCCCTGCCCCATGTGTGCCGGGGGCATCATCAACTCCCGCATTGAGACGGTGCGCTACGGCGCCCGGGACGAAAAGGCGGGGTGCTGCTCCTCGGTGCTCAACCTGTTTGAAGAGCGCTTCAACCACCACCCCCGGATCTACCGGGGGCCCCTGGAGCCCCAGTGTCAGAAAATCCTTCAGGACTTCTTCTTGGACCTGCGGGAGGACGGGGAGGAGCAAGCTTAAGAAACGGAAAGGTTTGAGGATTTAAAGCTTTTGTAACAAATTTGGGTAGTTTTGTTCACAATAAGCCGTTAGAATAATACTCGCAAGGCAAGAGCATTTTCTTTTCATTCTATCCTCCAATTCAACCGAACAGCCGGCGTGGACGCGCCGGCTGTTCGGTGTTTTGGCTTCTGGGGGATAAAGTCACAAATTGTCCACGGAGATTTAAAACTTATGTAATACTTTGGGGCTGTTTTTGTAACAACTCTCTGTTAGGATAACACTTGCAAGAGACAGTTCGTTTCATTTTAATCCTCTTTTTCAATGGTAAAGCCCGGACGCTTTGGAGCGGCGTCCGGGTTTTGCTATGCCCAGAGAAATTTTAAAATGTTGGAATAACAACAGACTTTTTTCCTGGCCAGGCGTAAGATAGGCACATCCAAAGGAATACCTATGCTGAGGAGGAACAACACCATGATTCGTAAGATCATTCATATTGATGAGAGCAAGTGTAACGGCTGCGGGGCCTGTGCCGCCGCCTGCCATGAGGGGGCCATCCAGATGGTGGACGGAGTGGCCAAGCTGACCCGGGAGGACTACTGCGACGGCCTGGGGGACTGCCTGCCCGCCTGCCCCACTGGAGCCATCACCTTTGAGATGCGGGAGGCCCCTGCCTATGACGAGGCGGCGGTGAAGGCCGCCCAGGCCGCCAAGAAGGCTCAGGAGCCCCTGGCCTGCGGCTGCCCCGGGGAGATGGCCAAGACCCTGCGCCCCGCCGCCGCGCCCGCTGAGGCCCCTGGGGCCCAGGGGGAGAGCGTCAGTCAGCTGAGCCAGTGGCCGGTGCAGATCAAGCTGGTCAACCCCATGGCCCCCTACTTCCAGGGCTGCCGCCTGCTGGTGGCCGCCGACTGTACCGCCTACGCCTACGCCAACTTCCACCAGCGCTTTATCCGGGGCCATGTGACCCTGGTGGGCTGCCCCAAGCTGGACAGCGTGGATTACAGCGAGAAGCTCACCGAGATTCTCTCCCGCAACGACGTGAAGAGCGTCACGGTGGTGCGCATGGAGGTGCCCTGCTGCGGCGGCATCGAGCTGGCGGTGAAGAAGGCACTCCAGGCCAGCGGGAAGATGATCCCCTGGCAGGTGGTGACCATTGGTACCAACGGAACTATTTTGGATGAACTTTAATTGAGAGGCAAAAAAGCCGCCCCGCT
>CAJLCG010000181.1 GCA_905205085.1 uncultured Oscillospiraceae bacterium | reverse complement strand
GCAAGGGGAGGTGGCCCGCAGGGCCGGAGGTCGATATTTTCACTATTCTTTCAGTGCATAACCAATAAAAATGAATATTATATGAATTATTCATCCTTTATATTCCATATATATGAATGTTAATTCATTTTCCCGCACTTTAAAATTATTGACAAACAATAATTTATGTGTTATCAATAAATTAGAATTATCGAATAACAATAATTTAGGAGGTGCATACCATGAAAGCAAGCCGCACAACCGGTCTGATGTGCGCCGCTGTTTTGGGTATTTTAACCGGATTCTGGGTAGGCAGCGGCACCGGAATGGACCTCTCAGCCTATCTTATCCAGGCCGGTGAGGGACTGCGTGCGCTGTCTATCTCAGGATTTTGGGGCAATTTGGCTGCCTGGGCGCTGGTACTGGCCCTGAGCACCCTGCCTCTGCTGCTGCTCGTGCTGCCCCGGGGGCGCGGCCCCCTTGCCGTGACAGATGCTCTGCTCCCCCTCAGCTCTCTGCTCTTATTTCTGGCCCTGTTCTTCGCCGTCAACCCCACCTTGCTGAACAGTCCGCTGCCTGAGTATTGGGTTCTGGGAGCGGCAGGCAGCGCCCTGTGTGCGGTGGTTTGCTGGTTGGTGCTTCGTCTGCTGGAGCCCATGGACCGGCGGGACCTCCCCGCCCTAGCCGCTCTGCTGGCCCTGCTGCTCACCGCCTGCGCCCTGCTGGTGGCCTTTTCCGCCGGATATAGCTCCGCCGCTGCCTTCCTGGCCAAGGCCCAGACCATCCAAGAGGGCAACACCGGCGCCCCGGACGTCGCCCAGACCACGATCTGGATTCGCGGACTGCTAACCGTTCTCACCGCCATCCCCACACTGCTGGGCGGCGGAGTACTGCTGTGGGGCAGTGACCTGGCCCGGACCCTGGCCCGTGGTCCCTTTGAGGAAGAGGCTCTGGCCCAGTGCGAAAAAACTGCCAACGGCTGCCGCCGGGTAATTCAGGCTGCCGTTCTGATCTCCCTGGGGGCTAACCTGCTCCAGCTGGTACTGAGTTCTGCTCTCACCAGCCAGAGCTATACCCTCTCCCTCCCCCTCTCCACTCTGGCCCTGGCCGCCGCCTTGTTTCTCCTGTGCCGCTGCATCCAGCAGGGAAAAGCCCTCCTGGACGACAACCGCTCTATTATATAAGGTGGCTGCCATGGCGATCACGGTACATCTCAGCGAAGTGCTGAAGGCGCGGAACATGACCTCCAAGGAGCTGTGCGCCAAGGTGGGCATCACGGAGGCCAACCTGTCCATTCTCCGCTCCGGCAAGGCCAGCGGCGTGCGTTTTCACACCATCAACAAGATCTGTTACTATCTGGACTGCGACGTGGGAGACATCCTGCGCTTCGACGGACGATTGGAGGAGAACGATGAATAAGCTGCGAAACGGCGCGTTGATTTTGATTCCCATTCTCCTACTGGCCCTATTCAGCCAGGCATCCCTGGCCCGGCCGGAGCAGACCCATGACTGGGAGACCCATCTTGCGGGGTTCTATCTGGTCCGGGATACTCTGCATTCCGGTCCAACCTCCATCGGTGATCCGGAGGCCGGCTGGGAGGAACAGGGCAGCACCCCGGTCAGCGCCTACGGCCATTCCTTTTCCATTCCAGATATGATCCTGAAGGCTCAGTCCGAGGAAAACGGGGAGCTGTACTTTCCCAACCTGGAAGGCCGCCGCTTTTTCCTGGCGAAAGAATATTATAACCCTGGCAACCTGGAGGAGTTTGCCTACCGGCTGTACTCCGACTTGGAATCGGAAGGGCTTCACATGGAGGTTACCGACCTGGGGACCAACCACACCGCTTCCGGCACCCTCTACTATACGGCCCCCCTCAACGATTCCATCTGGAGTGAGGACAACCAGGTCTGGACCGCTTATCTGGTCTATCAGGAACCAGACGGCACCGTCTACCTGGCGGACAGCGGGAACAGCGTTAGCGGCACGGTGGATTGCAGCATAAACAAAACCGTCACCTACCGGGAGACCGCCAACGGGCAGGCCACGCAGGAGAACACCTTAGATCTCACCATCAACTTCCGCTACATTTCCCGCTTGGAGCAGGTCAACGTGGAGCAGTTCACCGCGGACAACCAGCGGGTGACATCCCAGCCTCTCTCCGCCCAGGAGATGCTGGAGGGCCAGGGAGCCCTGGATCTCACCTGGGAGCCGGACGCCGCCTATGCGCTGGTATCGGAGCAGTACGCCGACGGCACGGTAC
>CAJLCG010000180.1 GCA_905205085.1 uncultured Oscillospiraceae bacterium | reverse complement strand
AGTGGGTGGAGCCGGAGTCGAACCAGCCGTCCAGGGTGTCCTCCTCCTTGGTGAAGCCGCCCTTGGAACCGCAGTGGGGGCAGGCGAAGTCGGCGGGCAGGATGTCGGAAGCCTCCATCTCATACCAAGCGTTGGAGCCCTTCTCGCCAAAGAGCTTGCTCACGGCGGCGATGGTCTCATCGGTGCAGATGGGCTTGCCGCAGTCCTTGCAGTAGAACACGGGGATGGGCAGACCCCAGCGGCGCTGACGGCTAATACACCAGTCGGCGCGCTCCCGGATCATGGACTTCATGCGGTCAATACCCCAGCCGGGCACCCAGCGCACATCGTCACAGGCGGCGCAGGCCTCATCCTTAAAGGCATCCACGGAGCAGAACCACTGGGGAGTGGCGCGGAAGATGATGGGCTTCTTGCAGCGCCAGCAGTGGGGGTAGGAGTGGACGATCTCCTCGCTGGCGAAGAGAGCGCCGCTCTCCTTCATGTCAGCCAGGATGACAGGATTGGACTCCTCGGTCTTCATGCCGGCGTACTTACCGGCGTAGTCGGTGTGACGGCCGCGGTCGTCCACGGGCACCACCATCTCCATGCCGTAGCGGCGGCAGGTCTGATAGTCGTCGGCGCCGAAGCCGGGAGCGGTGTGGACGCAGCCGGTACCGGAGTCCATGGTGACGTAGTCGGCCAGCAGCAGGCGGGAGGTCTTATCCAGGAAGGGATGCTGGGCCAGCATGTTCTCGAAGAAGGAGCCGGGGTGAGTCTCGGCGATCTCCCAGGTATCAAAGCCGCCCACCTTCATGACCTTCTCCACCAGGGCCTCGGCCATGATATAGACTTCGCCGTTGGGGGCCTTCACCAGGGCGTAGCTCTCGTCGGGGTGGAGGGCGATGGCCAGGTTGCCGGGCAGAGTCCAGATGGTGGTGGTCCAGATCACGAAGTAGAGCTTGCTGTGGTCATAGGCGCTCAGCTTGCCCTGGTCGTCGTTCATCTGGAACTTCACGTACACAGTGGTACAGGGGTCGTCCTGGTACTCGATCTCGGCCTCGGCCAGGGCGGTCTCGTCGTTGGGGCACCAGTAAACGGGCTTGAGGCCCTTGTAGATATAGCCCTTCTTGTACATCTCCCCAAACACCTTGACCTCCTCGGCCTCAAAGCCGGGGTCCATGGTCTTATAGGGGTGCTCCCAGTCGGCCAGCACGCCGATGCGCTTGAAGCCCTCCATCTGGATGTCGATATACTTCTGGGCGTAGTTGTGGCAGGCGGTACGGAACTCGGGGACGCTCATCTGCTTGCGGTTGAGCTTCTGCTCCTTGATGATGGCGCTCTCGATGGGCATACCGTGGTTATCCCAGCCGGGGATATAGGGGGTGTAGTAGCCACGCATGGCATACATACGGGTGATAAAGTCCTTCAGGGACTTGTTGAGGGCGTGGCCCATATGCAGGTTGCCGTTGGAGAACGGAGGGCCATCGTGGAGGGAGAAGAGAGGCTTACCCTCATTCTTCTTCAGCATCTCGTTGTACAGGTCCATCTCGTTCCAGCGCTGGAGCATGTCAGGCTCCCGCTTGGGCAGACCGGCCCGCATGGGGAAGTCGGTCTGGGGGAGATTGATGGTCTTATTGTAGTCCATGTCTCGTGTTCCTCCATTTATTGATACTCAAAGATTACGGTTTTACAAGCCGCGCAGAGATAAGCAGGATATTCCACAAAGTCGAAGGGGGTATTTGGGGGCGGGGTGGGTTTGAGCCGTACCCTGCCCTTGCGGGGAAAGGGAAATTGCCCGCGCTCAGGGGCCCACTCCAGATGGCAGATTTTCCCCGGAATCATCCATCCAGGGGACATTTCGTTTCCACATTTGGGGCAGTTCATCCAAGCCACTCCTCTCAGAAAACAAAAAAACCCTTGTCTCAACAAAGAGACAAAGGCAATATCCTCTGCGGTACCACTCTTCTTGCCGGACAAACACGTCCGGCCACTCAAGTTCTGCCCGGTAACGGGGGCGTCCGGAGAGGCCTACTCAAGTTCAGCCCTCTGCTCCAAGGTGATGTTCCCCGGCTCCTCCCGTCCGCCTTGCACCCAAACGGCGGCTCTCTGTGCGTCTCAGAGGCGGGTACTTCTCCTTTTCCACGCGGTTTTCCTTATTTGCCAGAATATCTTATCTGTTTTTTCAGTTGCTGTCAAGGGGAAGGGGTTCATTTTTTTAATAGGAGAGGCGGGTGTGACTTTCTGAACGATCAGAAAGTCACCA
>CAJLCG010000179.1 GCA_905205085.1 uncultured Oscillospiraceae bacterium | reverse complement strand
CCGGTCCGCGGGCTTTTTTGTAACCAGATGGCTTTTTTTGTAACCGGATTTAAAGAATTTCTTTCTTGGTTTCCCTCCTGCCCCATGGTATAATCCGCTTACATAAACAACCGGTAAAATGTATGTTATCGGTTATTTAAATCCAGGAGGACCTTCTATGGAACTGCCCCATTTTCATTCCTATCAGGGCCAGCACTGTGCTCCGCCGCCCCCGCGGCCGAAGCTCCCAGCCTGGGCCCTGGGACTATATTTTCCCCTTCTGCTGGTCTATTTGGAAGCCGTTCTGCATCTGGCCGCCGGCAGTGCTATGACCTACTTTCCCATTTACCTGATCTTCTCCCTATCAGCCGGCAGCCTGCTGGCCCTGCTGCCCGTCCTGCTCCCTTGGAAAGCCGGACGCCTCCTGACAGTGATTCTGTCGGTTCTGCTCACCCTTTTATTTGTGGCCGAACTCATTGCCAAGCGCACTCTCCTCTCCTATTACCCCCTCAGCACCCTGGAGACTGCGGCCGGCAACCGCTTGAGCGACTATATGGGGGTGATCCTCCCCGCCATTGCTGTGGCTCTTCCCCTGCTGCTCATGTTTTTCCTGCCCACCCTTCTGCTGTGGCCCCTGTTCCGGTGGGGCCTGGCAGCAGGTCAGCCTCCCCGCCGAAGCGCCGCTGTCTTTGCCGCCGGCGCCGTGCTGCTGCACCTGTTAGGGCTGGCAGTGGTCCACGCCCCCTGGTCCGGAGACCTGACGCCCGCAATGCTCTACCGCACCGACACCAATCTGGACGACCAGGTGGAGCAGCTGGGGCTCATCACCATGCTGCGCCTGGACATCAAGCACCTGTTTATCCCCGCCAAAGCGGGTCTGGACAATGACTTTGACGGTTTGGACGGGCTGGACGGCTCTTCTTCGGGTAATGGCTCCGGCGGCGACACCTCCGCTGTGGAAGAGCAGCCGGTGGTGGACACCTCCCCCAACGTGATGGACGTGGATCTGGAATCGCTGGCCGCCAACGCCCCCAACGAGGACGTCTCTTGGCTGGCTAACTACTTCAACAGCGCCTCCCCCACCCGGAAAAATGAGTATACCGGCATGTTTGAGGGGTATAATGTCATCCAGCTGGTTATCGAAGGCTTCTCCGGCTACGCCATCGATCCGGAGCTGACCCCCACCCTCTACAAGCTGGCCAATGAGGGCTTCGTGTTCAACAACTACTACACCGCCCTGCATTACACCAGTACCTCCAACGGAGAGTGTCAGACCCTGCTGGGCCTCTACCCCAAAAACGGCAACCCCATCACCATGAAGCGCACCGGGGTGCTGGGCACCAACGCCTACTTCTCTCTGGCCCAGCAGCTGGGCCGGGAGGGCTATCAGGTACTGGGTTACCACGGAAACTATGACATGTATGGCCGCCAGACCTCCCACACCAACCTGGGCTACACCTGGAAGCAGTTCGGTACCGGCTTGGACGTAGACACCACCTCCAGCGGCGAGATCGCCTGGCCCGCCCGGGACACCCAGGTGATCGAAAATAGTGTAGACGACTACATCAATAGCGACCAGCCCTTCCACGTCTACTACCTCACCATCAGCGGCCACATGCCCTATGTGAACAACCGCATCGTCGAGCCCTATCTGGATGAGGTCCGCGCCCTCCCCTACTCCCAGACTACCCAGAACTATATGGCCACCGTCATGGAGGTAGACCGGGCTCTGGCGCTGCTGCTTGAAAAACTGGAGAAGGCAGGCAAGCTGGACAAAACCCTCATCATCGCCACCGGTGACCACATCCCCTACTCCAACGCCGGGGTACTGGAAGAACTATCGGGCCGTACCTTCGGCAGTTCCTCCGACCTGGAGGCCCTCAACGAGTCGGCCATTGATTTTGACGTGTACAAAAACACCCTCATCCTCTGGTCGGCCAGCATGGAGGAGCCGGTGCAGGTAGACAAACCCTGTTGCCAGGTGGATATCCTCCCCACTGTCTCCAACCTGCTGGGCCTGGAGTACGACAGCCGGATGCTCTCCGGCCGGGACATCCTCTCTGACAGCGAGGGGTTAGTGATTTTCACCTCCCGCAGCTGGCGCAGCGACCGGGGCTTCTATAACCGCTACACCCAGACCTTTACCCCTGCCCCGGGGGCAACCATGACCCAGGAGGAGCAGGATCAATATGTCTCCACCATGAAAAAGCTGGTGGAATACAAGCTGGCCAGCACCCCCATTATCGTGGAAAACGACTTCTACAATCTCCT
>CAJLCG010000178.1 GCA_905205085.1 uncultured Oscillospiraceae bacterium | reverse complement strand
ATCGGATTGTCCTCCACCGGCGTGGCCGGCCCGGACAAGGACGACCGGGGCAACGAGGTGGGCACCATGTTCGTGGCCATCGCCACACCTGAGGGCACCCACGTGCGAGAGCTCCATCTGGGCAACCGCCCGGTGCGGGCGCGGCTGCGTACCCAAACCGCCCACCATGCCTTTGATCTGGCCCGGCGGTATTTAAGCGGCCTTTCCCTGGAAGACTAAAAGCGGGCGGCTTACGCCGCCCGCTTTTTATTTGAGCTTCCAATAGATCCAGCCTGCCAGCGCCAACTGGGCCACCAGCAGGGCTGGCAGACCGTAGCGGAAATACCAGTGCTTGGTCTTGTGGTGAAAGACCCGCATGCCTACGATTGCCCCCACGGTTCCCCCCAGCAGGGGCGGCAGGAATAAGGTTTTTTCCGAAATGCGCCACGCACCACGCTTGGCCCGGCGCTTGTCCAACCCCATAAGCAAAAATCCAACTGCATTGATGATCAGCAGGTATAATCCAGCTGCTTGCATGATATCTTTCATCCTAGTAAACCTTCCTCCGGGAATTTGGGCCATTGTACCCGATTTTTCCCGGAAAAACAACCCCGCTCTCTGGGACGGGAGAAGGAGTTTTCCCCATGCTGCATCTCTATTGTGGAAACGGAAAAGGAAAAACCACTGCCGCCATGGGCCTGGCCCTCCGGGCCGCCGGCCGGGGCAAGCGGGTGGTCATCGCCCAGTTTTTAAAAGGGGCGGACAGTGGTGAGCGCTTCGCTCTGGCCCAGCTGCCCCAGGTCACCCTGCTGCCGGTACCTGACGTGGTAACATTCTCCTTTCGCATGACGGAAGAGGAGCGCCGCGCGGAAGCCCGGCGGTATCAAGATCTTCTGGAACTGATCCGTCGGGAGGCCCCGGGCTGCTTCTTACTGGTACTGGATGAGGCCTGCGCGGCGGTGAACACTGGTCTTCTGCCTCTGGATGACCTGCTCTCCTGCCTGGACAGTTTGGCGTGTGAGGTGGTCCTTACCGGCCGCGACCCTGCTCCCCAGTTGGTGGAGCGTGCGGACTATATTACCTCTATGGAGGCCGTGCGCCACCCCTTTGAGCAGGGCATTTCTGCTCGGAAGGGCATTGAGTTTTAACTAGTCCGGTATAAGCTGTTGGCCGCCAAGTTATTTTCTTGCCCTTTCCCAAGTTCTCTGCTCTTCCCTATCTTTACGGGACGCCTTATTTCGGCGTCTCGTTTTCTTTTGCACAATTTCTTTCCTTTTCGTTTACTTTTTCTTCCTTTAAGCGTTTTCTTAAGCAGAATAGTGAATTATCTTCCTTGCCATGAATAAAATCCGTGAAAAATATCCAAGAAGCGGTTGCAATATTTCCTTCAAATAGGTATAATATTTCCGCGGTAATTTCGTCGCTTCCCGAAAGGCGGCGATACCATCGGTATGAGCGGCGCCAGCGTATGCGGCATTCGGCTGTTCCACGTGAGAAGGGGACAGGCCATTACGTCCGCGCCGTCATAACAGAAAGGAATGAAGTAAATGGCAAACAAGTTTGTGTACCTCTTCTCCGAAGGCAACGGCTCCATGCGGGAGCTGCTGGGCGGCAAGGGCGCCAACCTGGCCGAGATGACCAACCTGGGCATGCCCGTACCTCAGGGCTTCACCATCACCACCGAGGCCTGCACCCAGTACTATGAGGACGGCGAGAAGATCAACGACGAGATCCAGGCTCAGATCATGGAGTACATCACCAAGATGGAGGAGATCACCGGCAAGAAGTTCGGCGATCTGGAGAACCCCCTGCTGGTCTCCGTGCGCTCCGGCGCCCGTGCCTCTATGCCCGGCATGATGGACACCATCCTGAACCTGGGCCTGAACGAGGACGTGGTCGAGGTCATCGCCAAGAAGTCCAACAATCCCCGCTGGGCTTGGGACTGCTACCGCCGCTTCATCCAGATGTATTCTGACGTGGTCATGGAAGTGGGCAAGAAGTACTTCGAGGAGCTCATCGACGAGATGAAGGCCAAGCGCGGCGTCACTCAGGACGTGGAGCTCACCGCTGAGGACCTGAAGGAGCTGGCCGGCCAGTTCAAGGCTGAGTACAAGGAGAAGATCGGTGCCGACTTCCCCACCGATCCCAAGGAGCAGCTCATGGGCGCCATCAAGGCCGTGTTCCGTTCCTGGAACAACCCCCGCGCCATTGTTTACCGCCGCATGAACGACATTCCCGGCTCCTGGGGCACCGCCGTCAACGTGCAGTCCATGGCCTTC
>CAJLCG010000177.1 GCA_905205085.1 uncultured Oscillospiraceae bacterium | reverse complement strand
TGCAGTTTGAAAAGGAGATGCTATGGAGCCTTACTACTATCAGCGATTGAGCAAACCCATGCAGGAGGCTTACCACGCCGTCAAGCGAGGGGTAGAGGCCTTGAGTCCTGCGTTTCCTGTGCCCAGATTGGACATGGAGCAGCTGGGAGACGTGCTGTTTTACCTGCGTCTGGACTGTCCAGAGATCTTCTACGTGACTGGATTCTCCTGCCGGGTCCACCCCGATGCCCTTCGGGTGGAATTTTGCCCCGAGTACCTCTTTGACAAGGGGCGCATCCGAGAGCACCAAAAGGCGCTGCGCGCCCGGGTAGAGCGGCTGGCCTGTCCAGCTCAGGTATTGACCGAGTGGGAGAAGGAGCGGTACATCCACGACTTTATCTGCACCCAGGTGCATTACGACAAATTGAAAAAGCCCTATTCCCACGAAATTCTGGGCCCCCTGGGCCAGGGCGTGGGGGTGTGCGAGGGAATTGCCAAGTCGGTGAAGGCCCTGTGCGACCAGCTGGGGCTGTGGTGTATCGTGGTCATCTCGGAGAACGCCCCGGAGAAGGGGATCAAGTACCGCCATGCCTGGAATATTGTGCGGGTAGGCGGACGGTACTACCATCTGGATGCCACCTTTGACAATTCGGTGGGGACTCCGGAGCTCATCCGCTATGATTACTTCAACCTGGAGGACCGGAAGATTTTCCGAGACCACCAGCCCCTCATTACACCCGCGCCCCCCTGTGTGGATGGGGACAGCTTCTACTACCGGACAAAGAAACTCTCCTTTACCAAGCTGGAGGAGGTAGAGCGCCGGGGAGAACAGGCCGCCCGAAAAAAGAAGGAGCTGGTGTTCCACTGGCGGGGTGGCTACCTGACCCGGGCAGTGCTGGAGGAGATCCTCCAATGCCTGCATCGGGCTGGGGAGAGCCGGGGGATGCATCCCAGGGTGCGGCTTAACTGGCCCCAGGCGGTGCTCCAGGTGGCCTATACCGACCAAACCCCCGCCAAGACGCTAGACCCCCAGCAGGCCAACGAGGCCGAGGAGCTGGAGGCCCCCCTGCCTCAGGGGGAAAATCCCGGGGACACATTGCAATAGCAGGACTTTTTTGGTATAATTATAATCTATTTTTATGCCCTTTCTATCCAGAGCACAGCGGGAGCGGCAGGCCCCGCCCGGGCAGAACGAGGTGGAAGCGTTGTACTTAAAAGCATTGGAGATCCAGGGCTTCAAGTCCTTCCCAGACAAGACGGTGTTGACCTTTGGGTCGGATATCACCGCCATTGTGGGGCCTAACGGATCGGGAAAATCCAATATC
Source organism: uncultured Oscillospiraceae bacterium (assembly GCA_905205085.1). Taxonomy (GTDB): domain Bacteria; phylum Bacillota; class Clostridia; order Oscillospirales; family Oscillospiraceae; genus Lawsonibacter. Next base: position 960 of record CAJLCG010000177.1, on the reverse strand, counting down.
TCCGACGCCATCCGCTGGGTCATGGGGGAACAGTCCACCCGTGTGCTCCGGGGCGGAAAGATGGAGGACGTGATTTTCGGCGGCACCGCCAAGCGTAAGCAGACGGGCTACGCCGAGGTCTCCCTGGTCCTGGATAACACCAATCACCTCTTTGACATGGACGAGAGCGAGGTGATGGTCACCCGCCGTTACTACCGCTCCGGGGAGAGTGAGTACTACATCAACCGCCGCTCCGTACGCCTCAAGGACGTCAACGAGCTGTTTATGGATACCGGCTTGGGCCGGGAGGGCTACTCCATCATCGGTCAGGGCCGCATCGATGAGATCCTCTCGGTAAAATCCGCCGACCGCCGGGAAATCTTTGAAGAGGCGGCGGGTATCTCCCGGTTCCGCCACCGGAAAGAGGAGGCCGAGCGGAAGCTGGAGCGCACCGACGAGAATCTGGTGCGCATCAACGATAAAATTTCCGAGCTGGAGCTGCAGGTGGAACCCCTGCGGGCCCAGAGTGAGAAGGCAAAGAAATATCTGATTTTCCGGGATGAGCTGCGGGGGCTGGAGATCTCCGTGTGGCTGGACACCCTGGAGCGCATCCGGGTGAGCACCATCAAGCTGGAGACCGACTATAAAGAGGCGGTGCGCCAGAAGGAGGAGGCCGAGCGGGCCGTAGAGGCCAGCTTTGGCCGGGCCGAGCAGCTATCTATGCAGATGCGTGAGAAGGAGGTCCAGGCCGATGAGCTGCGCTTTGCCATTCAGGGCCGGGACGCCACTATCCGGGAGCTGGAGTCGGCCATCGCGGTACTCCGGAGCAACATCCAGCACAACTTGGAGAGCACCGCCCGTATCCGGGAGGAGCTGGAGCAGCGGGAGGGCCGTCAGGACAGCCTGGAGAGCCAGATCGCCGACCGGCGCGCCCGGCTGGAGGAGGTTCAGGCCCAGCTGGAGCAGACCCGCCGCAGCGTG
>CAJLCG010000176.1 GCA_905205085.1 uncultured Oscillospiraceae bacterium | reverse complement strand
CCCAAGAAGATCCAGCGTTACTCCATGATGATGCTCATTTGCATTATGATCATCTATCTGGTGGTCCTCTGCACCGAGGTCATGAGTTCCCTGGGCGCTTTCTTCGGCTGACAGGTATCCGCCCACGCCTCTGGTGTGGGCTTTCCATATACCCGCTCCCACCCGGGAGCGAATCTACGATGGAGGTGATGCTTTGTACCGCAGTGGGTTCCCATAGCAGCCGTTATACCGGCTGCCTTTCATCCATTCCTCCAGGGCCGGCCTGCTCCCAGGCCGGCCTTGAACCTACCGTCTGAACAGGAGAAATCCATGTCGAAGAAAAAGTATATTCCGCCTGACGGCGAAGATGGGCGGCGGCGCCGGTTCCGGTTGCTTTTGCGCCAGAAGCCGAAAGCATATCCGGACAGGCCCCGCTCCAACAAAAACAGCCTGCTCAAGCCTATCCGCCGGTCCTGACCGGCTATAACCATACCAAAATCCAATATCACATTTATAGGAGGTATTTCCATGAAGAAGTTTACCAGCTGCATCCGCAGCAAAGCGGACAGTCTCGCGCTTCGGGCCCGTATGGCGCTCTCCAACCAGCGCGGCGATTTCTACATCTCTGATGCGGTCAAAATCATCATCGCCGTTGTGCTGGGTGCCCTGCTGCTGGCGGCCCTGACCCTCATCTTCAACGATACGGTCATCCCCCGGATCACGCAGGAGATCGAGGGTCTGTTCGCTTAAATGCCCGTCAGCGGGGACCAGCCTGTGGACACTCACAGCTGGTCCCCGCTTTTTTATTTTTTCAAAAAACGAATAACGGAGGTAGAGGATGAAAACATCCTGCAAATTTTATTCCTTTCTGCGGGCCGTCCGTGGGAACTGGCGCAATGCCATCTTTGTCAGCTGTGGCTGCGATGCCTGTATGTATGGCCGGGAGAAGCCCTGTTCCGGATTCCTGCTGACAGTGAATGAGTGCGGGCAGGTCATGCTTCTGCCTGCGGAAACCATCCATGAACTGACCGGCGAGGAAGTAGAGCCCGCCGAATGCAGTGCCGTCCTGTCGCGCCGCTCTTTTGACGCCGCTTTTTCCAAGTACATCGAATGGCATACGCCGGACCCTTCCGCATGTACGCTCAGGCAGCTTTGCCTGGACCTCAGCTGCAGTCAGAACAGCTGATTTTTTACACAGAAAGACGCCATCGCGCCGCCATTGGCGCGTCTTTGGAGGTGATGATTTTATGATGAAGCAAAAACCGATCAAATGTCCTTATTGCCATGCCAATGCCTCTCTCCGTCCGGCCAGCGTGGTTTACGGCTTAAACCGCCGGTCCCAGGGGAAATTTCTTTATCTCTGCGACCGCTGGCCCGCCTGCGATGCCTATGTGAGTGCCCATGACAGGACGCACCGGCCCATGGGTACTTTGGCAAACGGAGATCTCCGGCACAAGCGCATTTTGGCGCACCGGGCATTGGAGCAGCTGCGGCAGAGTCGGCACATGGAAAAATGGGAGGTCTACATCTGGCTCCAGGCGAAGCTGGGGCTGGATGAACGGCAGGCCCATATCGGCCAGTTTTCCGAATGGATGTGCGATGAGGTTATCCGCCTCTGCAGGCAGGCCTCAGCTCCTCCCGCCGCCGGACAGGCGGCAGCCTGACAGGAGGTGAGCAAATGACCAGCCTGACGAAACAGCAGCAGGAACTCGTTGCTCAAAACCTGCCGGTGGTACATTGGGTGATCTGCGACTATATCCATGTGAATCCAACCATTTGTGGTCTGGAGTACAGCGATCTGTTCCAGGAGGGGTGCGTCTGGCTCTGTAAAGCCGCGGCTACCTATGAGGACGATGGGCGGGCGCAGTTTGCCACCTATGCCAAAACAGTCGTAAAAAACGGCCTTCTATCCTATTGCCGGACGATCTGCAACAGGGGCAAGATGTTCAGCCGCCTCATTATTGGGGAGCATGGGGAACTGGCCGCCGACGGCGAGGCCCTGGAGCCACAGTCCGACGCTTTTGACGCCCAGGTATCCCTGATGGAAACGCTGTCGCTTCTGGAGGCCAGCAAGCAGGATTATGACGGTGTAGCCCGGCTTGGGATTGAGGCTCTGGCGCTCAAGCTTCAGGGAATGCGAGTCACGGATATTGCGGAACTCTACCAGGTGCCGCCCTCCCATGTGGGTGCATGGATCTCGCGCTCAGCAGCCAAGCTGCGCAGCGACCCCCGCTTTCTGGCAAGCCTGCTTTGAATTTGTTGAAAACCACGGCCTTCCCGCAGTAAAGGATATATAAA
>CAJLCG010000175.1 GCA_905205085.1 uncultured Oscillospiraceae bacterium | reverse complement strand
CCGCATCCTCATCCTCGAACAGCCCGGCGGCTTCGGCCAGCTCTGCCATAAGCTCGGGTAGCAGGCTAAAGTCAAAGCCCAGGCCCTGCTCTTTCAGAAAGTTATGTGCGCCGCCGGTTGGGGGCATCCACTGGATTGGTTCTATTGGGCCCAGTGCCTCCCGTTCCTTCTGGATGCGGTCATATCTGGCCTGCTCCCAGGTGTCAAAGACGGCCTGCCAGGTCTCCGCCTCCTCCTCCCAGTGGTGCTCACGGGCAAATTCCGCCGGTTCCATACCCAGATCCGTGCTGGAGAGCAGGTGTTCCCGTTCCTCCGCGCTGAGGCGATCTAAGGCGGCGACCGCCTGCCCCAGCCAGGAACGGCTCTCCTCCATCTTCCCCCGGGCCGCACAGGCCTGGGCAAGGTAGAATCGGGCCACGACCTGTTCTTCCGAGGGCCGCGCCCAGCGCGCCATCCCTTCACAGGCCCGCTGGAGGGCCTCGTAGGTGCGCTCCGAATCGCCCAATGTCTCATACAGGTCGCTTATCATAAAGTCCAAACGGGCTGGATTCAGGTTGTTTTGGCAAAACCATCGTCGGCTGTCCTCGTACCGGCGCACTGCGCACTCCGCCTGCCCCCCGTTAATGGCCTGCTCCAGCAGGGCGGTACGCTCCATCTGCTGGGCCAGAACCGGAGGAAGAGACTGGGGGACATAGAGCTCGTCCTCCTCAGTGAGCTGGTCGTCCGGCACGTCCAGCCACTCCGCGCGGTACTCATACTCCACTGCTGCGTAAATGTCATCCAGCCGTTCCGCCCCCTCACTGCAGAGGGTCAGGGCGGTGTTCATACAGCTGGGGTGCTCCTTCTTCTGGGGACAGGCTTCCAGCCAGTTCAGCAGCTCCAGGGCCACCTCCTGGGCCTGGCGGTATCGGCCCCAGGCGGCAAGAAGCTGGAATACCTGGGCCCCGGCATAGGTTTTGTCGGTCGGACGGACGGCATGGCGGAAGAGATTGTACAGATAACCCGCCGCACGGTCCAGATCCAGATCGGTCATCTCCCACACGTGGCAGAAAACCGGCAAGACAATCACACCCTGAGCAAAGCGGATGAGTGGTGGAAGATTCACCCCCAGCTCCTTCCAGCCGGTCTCCTGCACCAGGGGGTGCAGGGTAAGCACACCGTCCCTGCTCCGCCGAATCCAGCCCCGGTCGATCAGGCGCAGCAGCGTCTCCTGCTGAAAGCTGGGGGTTTGGACAAACTCCTCCTCACGCATTCCCTCCAAAGGGATAGGCAGGGCGTAAGCCAGCAGGTTCTGCTCCTCCAGGGGCAGATGGGACAGGCGGAACAGAGCCGTCAGGTGGCCCTGAATCCGGGCCATCCGGCCTGCCCGGTCCTTGGCGCTGGACACGGGAGCCAGAACCTGGCTGTCCAACTCCTCCTTTCTCAGCTTGTCCAGCAATTCTTCCGAGGAAAGCCGGGGGATACTCTGCTTTAGGGTGCGGCCGATCAGCTCCACCGTCAGGGTGTGGCCCTCCACGGCGTCGATCAGGGTGTCGGCGGTGTGGTCAGGCAGCTCTACAAACCGGCTCAGCAGCTCCCGCAGCAGGGGCCGGGGCAGGACATCCACCTCAATGCCCCCCTCCACGGGAGAACGGGTGGTTGCCACCAGTCCCATAGGCAGGGCGCACAGCTCCCGGAAGGCGGGCTCCCGCTGATAGCGATCAAAGCCTCCCTCCCCGTCCAGGTTATCCAGAATCAGCAGGTCTCCCTCGTCCCGCTGAGCCAGCAGCTTCATGACCTCCCGGTATACCTGTTCCTCCGGCTTCTCCCGGCCATACCTGTCGGTGCGGTCGTAGCCGCTGAAGGCGTCGGCGATGGGCCCCACTACGGTTTGCCGCACCGAGCCTTGCACGGGGACAAAATAGGTCCGGCCCCGCCGCCAGCGGCGGCACAGTTCCACGGCCAGTTCCGTCTTGCCCATTCCCGCAAAGCCCCACAGTACCACCGGCTTGTTCCCCGCCTCCAGGGCCTGGCGGATGCGGGCCAGCTGCTCCTCCCGGCCCAGGAACTGCCCCGCGCCCAATGTGGCCACAGACAGAGCCAGACGGTTAGGGGCAGGGGCGGTCAGTGCCACCAGCTTCTCCACATCAGCCAGCATGGCCTGGGAGGTCTGGTAGCGCCGCTCCGGCTGGGGCTCCAGAGCGCTGTCCAGCAGCTGCTGGACCAGACGCAGGGCGGCGGAGGAACAGCCCACTGATTCTGTAAGGCTTTTACCTTTGACGGGCGTTTCTTTTCCGGCAACCAACC
>CAJLCG010000174.1 GCA_905205085.1 uncultured Oscillospiraceae bacterium | reverse complement strand
TAATGGATCAGCCCCTAATACTCTTGGATTTGCCCTTGGAGTGGTGGCCGCCAATGCCATTTGCATCGGCGCGGTCTACTACCTGCTGTGCGCCCTCACCGGACGCTGGGTCATCAGCTGTGTGCTGTTACATATCATCAGCGGGATCTGGGGCGCGGCGAACTACTTCGTCTCGGTCTACCGGGGCACCCCGGTACTCCCCTGGGATCTCACCGCTCTGGGCACCGCCTCCGCGGTCTCCAGCAGCTATGACTTCACTCCCACCTGGCAGATGGCCCTGGCCATCGTGTGCGTGGTGCTGGCCTGTGTGCTGCTGTGGCGCAAGGCGGGCTCCGGTCGCCTTCCCCTGATCAGCCGCCTTGCCTGCGTCGTTGGCTGCCTGCTGTGCCTCATCCCCATCCTCCAGCCCACCCGTCTGGGCTGGTTTGGGGTCAAAACCGACGTATGGGACCAGACCGGTGCCTACCGTACTAACGGCGCTCTGGCCACCTTCCTGCGCAACACGGAATTTATGGAGGTAGAGGAACCGGCGGATGCCTCTCCTGAACGTCTGGGCCAGATCATGGAACAGGCGGAGCAGACGGATATCCCCCTCCAGACCTCGGTGGATCACCCCAACATCATCGCCATTATGAATGAGTCCTGGGCCGACTTTGAGGAGTTCGGCAACCTGGAGCTCACCGAGAGCGTCACCGACTACATCTCTTCCCTGGACAACGCCGTCTGGGGCCACGCCTACGCCTCCGTGTTCGGCGCAGGCACCAGCGCCAGCGAGTTTGAGTTTCTGACCGGCAACTCCATGGCCTTCCTGCCCTCGGGCAGCATCCCCTATCAGCAATATATTTTACAAGGATACTTCCTCCCTGGCCTCCCTGCTGCGGGAGGAGGGCTATGAGACCCGCGCCTTCCACCCCGGTGAGCGTACCTCCTGGCAGCGCAACCAGGCCTACCCCCTGCTGGGCTTTGACAGCTTTAAGTGCGGTGAGGACATGGACGTGCCCCAGACTATGGAGCACGGCTATGTCAGCGACCAGTCCGACTTTGAGCAGATCATCTGGGAGTTTGAGCACAAGGAGGAGGGACAGCCTCTCTTTCTCTTTAATGTCACCATTCAAAACCACGGCAGCTACACCGTGAAGGACTACCCCGCCCAGGTACAGCTGGCCGACCAGCCCGGCGTATATCCCATGGCCGAGCAGTACCTCACCCTGGCCAACAAGACGGATGAGGCCTTCCAGACTCTGGTGGATTACTTCTCCCAGTGCGATGAGCCCACCATCATCGTCATGTTCGGCGACCACCAGCCCTCGGTGGAGCAGGGCTTCCTGGACAAGGCTTACGGGGTCACCCAGGATGAGATGACCATGGAGCAGTACATGGACAAGTTCCGTGTTCCCTTCGTCATCTGGGCCAACTACCCCCTGGAGCTGGAGGGTCCCCAGGAGACCAGCCTGAACTTCCTGGCCCAGTACGTACTGGCGTACAGCGGCATCCCCACCGACTCCTACGGCCGCTTCCTCTGGTCCCTGCAGGACATTCTGCCCGCCCTCACCTTTGTCGGCTATAAGGACACGCTGGGTGCGGCATACAGCCACCTGGAGACCAACGGGTATACCTCCCTCATTGAGGACTATCAGGCCCTGCAATATGACCGGCTCTTCGGCGGAGAAGATTCCTACTTCCACGCCCAGACCTGACATACCGCCCCCTTTCCCGCCATATGATATGGGTATGGGAAAGGGGGCGGCGGCATGCGTACCAGGATCGCGGAGCTGCGGTGGAAAGAGGTTATCGGGATGGGAGACGGCAGCCGCTTTGGATTTGTAGAGGATCTGGAGGTGGACGTGGAGAGCGGCCAGGTCCGCTCCCTGGTGCTGCCCGGTCGGCGGCGGCTGTTCGGCCTGCTGGGCCGGGAGGAGGACCGGTACATCCCCTGGGAAAGCGTGCGCCGCTTTGGAGAGGATGCCATCCTGGTGGAGCACGCCCCCCAGTCCCGCCCGCCCCGCCGGGGACGGCGGTAAGCTATCTTTCAGTCCGGACAAACGAGTCCGGACTTTTTTTGCGAAAATTGGGAATGAAACAGGAAAAAATCCGGGAAACTACTTGCAACCTGGACTCTCCTATGATATACTACCAGGGCATCATGCCTGGGAGTGCTGATTTTTCGCCCAGTGCCCGGTCCGTGGAGATCTGGTTGGCGGGAAATATGACGCGCCCGGAAAGATCAAACTGAATTTTTAGGAGGAAACAATCATGGCAGTCGTATCTATGAAGCAGCTGCTGGAGGCCGGCGTGCACTTCGGCCACCAGACCCGTCGGTGGAACCCCAAGATGGCCACCTACATTTACACCGAGCGTAACGGCATCTATATCATCGACCTGCAGAAGACCGTGAAGAAGCTGGAGAAGGC
>CAJLCG010000173.1 GCA_905205085.1 uncultured Oscillospiraceae bacterium | reverse complement strand
GCCATTGGTCCGGTTTTTCCCAGATAAACCGCAGTATCCTCCGGCAGGGATTTTTTCCGCAGGCCATAACGCACCAGGCGGCTGATCACACTGTAAAACATGGCAAACACCGGCACGCCCAGTACCATCCCGGCAAAGCCGAACAGTCCGCCGAAGAGCAGGATGGAAAACAGCACCCAGAAGGAGTCCAGTCCGGTGGAGTCGCCCAGGATCTTTGGTCCCAGAATGTTGCCGTCAAACTGCTGCAAAATCAGGATAAAAATGCAGAAGTACAGGCACTGCAGGGGGCTTACCAACAGGATCAGCAGCGCACAGGGAATGGCGCCGATGAAGGGGCCGAAGAAGGGGATCACGTTGGTTACGCCAATGATCACTGCCAACAGCATGGGATAGGGGAACTTCAGCAGGTTGCAGCACACCAAGGCGATGATGCCGATGATGAGAGAGTCCAGCAGTTTGCCGTTGATAAAACCGCTCAAAATGCGGTAGGCACTGCGGGTCTCTTCCACCAGGAAATCGGCGATCCGGGTGGGAAAGATGCTGTAGGTGATCTTCTTGGACTGAGCGGCAAATTTATCCTTGCGCACCAGCACATACACCGAGACGATCAGGGCAATGAGCAGGTCCTTGAGCAGCATCACCATGGCCCACAGTCCGGCATACACTCCGCTGAATACCCCGGACAGCCGGGGGAACACCTCTTCCTGAATCCAGCCGATGGTGGCATCTGCGGATTGGAAGTTGCTGAGCAGGCCATTTTCTGTAAACCACTTTTCCAGCGACTCAGAAGCACTGTTGTAGTAGGGCAGCACTGCCTCCTGCAAATCTGGATTGTCCCGGAAGAAGTCAGTGAGCCACTGCTGAACACTGTCAATATAGCCCGGACAGGCATTGACCAGACCTACGATGCTGGAATACAGCTGGGGCAGCACCATAGCCAGCAGGATGTACACTACCAACACAGCGAAAGCCAGGCTGAGGAGGATGGACGCAAAGCGGAGCATACCGTTTTTTCGGGGCCAGTTGACCCAGACTCCCTTCAGCCACTCCTGCAAAAACTCATAAATTCCACGCTGGATAGGCAACAGCAAAAAGGCCAACACCAGTCCGTAGAAAATGGGACGCAGGATATAGCCCAGGGTGTCCAGCAGTGCTTTGACGGCGGAAATATGGTAGATCAGAAAAAACATCAGGATGGCCGCCGCGATCACCGCGAAGGCGGTGACCCCCGCGGCGATGTACGGCCCGAATTTCCGTTGTTTCATACTAGCGGCACCGACTTTCTTATACCTTCAGCTCGGTCTCCTTGTCGGTCAGGGCGTCCTGATAGCGCTCCAGCACCGGGGCTACGCACTCCTTCAGGAACTCCTCCACCTGCTGGGGGCAGCGGCCAATGTAGGCGCTGGGCTCCATGTGGGCGGACAGCTCTTCCTTGGTCATGCCAAAAGCGGGGTCGGCGGCGATGAGGTCGATGAGGTTGTTGGACAGGCCCAGGTCCTTCACGTTCCGGCCTGCCTCCTGAGACAGCACACGGATGCGCTCATGGAGCTCCTGACGGTCTCCCCCACGCTTCACCGCGTCCATCATGATGTTCTCGCTGGCCATGAAGGGCAGCTCCTCCAGCACGTGCTTCTCAATGACCTTGGGGTGGACAATAAGACCGGAGGCCACATTCTCCATGATGTTCAGGATGGCGTCCACAGCCAGGAAGGCCTCAGGCACGCTCAGACGCTTGTTGGCCGAGTCGTCCAGGGTACGCTCAAACCACTGGGTGGCGGTGGTAACGGCAGGGTTGCCCACGTCCACGATGACGTAGCGGGCCAGGGAGCAGATCCGCTCGCAGCGCATGGGGTTGCGCTTATAGGGCATGGCAGAAGAGCCGATCTGGTTCTTCTCGAAGGGCTCCTCTACCTCCTTAAGGTGGCACAGCAGGCGCATATCGGTGGCGAACTTGCTGGCACTCTGGGCAATGCCCGCCAGGGTGGACACCACATTGTAGTCCATCTTCCGGGAATAGGTCTGGCCGCTGACGGGGACCACCGCGTCAAAGCCCATCTCCTTGGCAATCTTGGCTTCCAGCTCCTTTACCTTCTCGTGGTCACCCTCGAAGAGCTCCAGGAAGGAGGCCTGGGTGCCGGTGGTGCCCTTGGAGCCCAGCAGCTTCAGGGTGGAGATACGGTACTCCACCTCCTCCAGGTCCATGAGCAGCTCATTCATCCACAGAGTGGCACGCTTGCCCACGGTGACCAGCTGGGCGGCCTGGAAGTGGGTGAAGCCCAGGGTGGGCAGAGCCTTGTTCTCATCGGCAAACTTGGCCAGCTTGGCGATGACCCGCACCAGCTTGCGGCGCACCAGCTCCAGGCCCTCCCGCATGAGGATCACGTCGGTGTTGTCACCCACGTAGCAACTGGTGGCACCCAGGTGAATGATGGGCATGGCCTTGGGGCACA
>CAJLCG010000172.1 GCA_905205085.1 uncultured Oscillospiraceae bacterium | reverse complement strand
ATGGCCTCGCCCTCTTTGTTTTTGGCGATCTTCAGAATCCGGTTGGACTGCTTGTCATCGTAGTCCTCCCGATGCAGGAACAGCACCACGTCGGCGTCCTGCTCGATCTGACCGGAGGAGCGCAGGTCACTCAGCACCGGCGGGCGGATTTTCTTGGTCTTGGCGTCCCGGTCTGGGCGGGATAGTTGGCTCAGGGCCACCACCGTAGTCCCGGTGATCCGCCCAAACTGCTGCAAGCTGCTGGAGATGGCGGAGACCCGCTCAAAATCGGACTGCCGGGTGCCTCTGGGCGCAGCAATCTTTTGCAGATAGTCCACAAATACCACGTCGTACCGGTGGGCCTGGCTGTACGCCTGGATGTCCAGCACCGTCATGCCGGCGGCGTCGATCAGCGTCAGCTGGGGAGCTGTCAGTTGGGGCCGCAGCTCCAGCAGGTCCCGGTAGTCCTCCTCCGTCAGCTGGTTGCGCTTGATCTTGGTGTAGCTCAGCATGGCCGCCCGGCTCACTGTCCGGTCAAACAGCTTGTCCCGGGTGGACTCGTAGCTGAAGAACCCTACCCGGTGATTTCTGCCGATGCCGAAGGCAAACTGCAGCGCCAGAGCCGTCTTGCCATCGGACGGGTACCCGCCCAGCACCACCATGTCCCCGGGTTCCGCAAAGATCCGCTCGTCTAGGACGGGCACGCCCCAGCTGAGATACTGCGGTTTCTCCTCGCCGTTGTGCCGGTCAAAGAATCGCTCTAAGCCCTCCGCCATGTCCATGGCCTGGACATGGGGGCGGCTTACCTGCTGGGCCCGCATCTGGTCCAGCAGTGCCTGAGCGTCCTCCAGCCGGTCGGCTTCCGCCAGCTGGGTGCCAAGGGTCCGCAGGTTGGACAACGTGACCGAAGCCCGCAGTGCGTCCACGTAGTCATCCACATGGGCCGCCGTGGTCGTGACATCCATCAGGCCCTGCAGAATCGAGGTCCATGGGCTGTCCACGCCGCCGCCCAGAGTCTCCCGGACCAGGATCGGGTCAATGGCCTGTCCGGCCCGGAACCGGGCCTGGATGGCCTGGAATATCAGCCGGTACTTCTTCTCCGCAAAGTCCGCGTCCCGCACCCGGCTCAGCACCTCCGGCACGGTATCCGGGTCGATCAGCATGGAGCCCAGCACGCCCGCCTGAGCGTCTAGCAGCCGCTGGGAGAGAATGGCATCCTGCTTGATCTCGCTCACAGGCACCGCCCCCTTCTGGCATCATCGGGTGGGGTAGGACGCTCCGGCTCTGCAGGAAACAGTTCGTCCTCCCACCGGCGGCCGTTGATCCACGTGGTGGGGTCCGGTATGTATTGACCGCCATCCCGCTGCCAACGGTCACTGCACTTCTGACGCTCCAAAGCAGCCAGGATGACAGACGCCAATGCGGCATCTGGCCGCAGCTTCTGCCATAGTTCCCGCGCCTTTTTCTTTTTGACCTTCTTGGGGTACTTGTCCCAAAAGAGGTCAAATGACCTCATAAGGTCAGGGTCATCCCCCTTTGGGGGACTATAGGGGGTATTATTATAATTACTTATAGATGTGGAACCGCAAGTTTCTGCGGGTACCCCCCTCAAATTTCTGCGGGTACCCTCCCCGGGGTACCCGCAGTTTTTTGCGGGTACCTCCTGGACCTCTGGAGGGGCCAGTTTCCGGCCGCAGAAGATCCTGCGCTCCGTGCCGCCAGCGCCTTCCCGGCGGGGCCGGGTGACCACCCGAATCTGCCCCACATCCTCCAGGGCTTTGAGTAGGTTACGGACAGTTGTCTCACTGCATCCCAACAGGTCCATGAAATCCTGGTTGCTGGCATCGCACCAGCCATCCGGCCCAGAGAGCCGGTATATCTCTCCAAAGAGCAGCTTGCCGGTGGCTGGTACCGCATCCTCATACAATAAATCCACCCAAATGATGGCGAACTGCCCGCCCTTTTTGGGGTGCCTCCGCATAACCACCCTCCTCTCAGATGGTGTCCTCCGGCATCCGGAGCCACCGGAGGTCATAGTGTTTCTCCAGATTGGCAGGAGACAACACATTTCCATTGCTTTTTATCCAAGTGCATCCCGCCTCTGTCTGGAGGCGGCTGACAAGATACCGCTCAGTCCCCCAGGTGGATTTCGGGATCATGTGCAGCACGATCAGTTCCCCGTCATGGGGGCCGCAGGTCTTTCGCTGACGCAGATCCAGCGTTTTCCATGCAGTCATCCTCACCGCCTCCCTTCAATCCGATCCACCAGCCGGAACAGTCCGCTGGTGAGCGTACAAATGCCGATCAGCACAAGCCCCCAGATCATCATGGGCGGGTCACCCCCTCCCCGGTAAAACTGGGGCTTGCAATCCGGCCGGAATGTGGTACAATAGTCTTGCAATCGTTCTCGGTCGAAAGGCCCTGAACCCGCCGCTCTGTGGTGCTAGCCACAGGGCGGTCTTTTTTTATGCCCGGCGGAGCCTCTGCATACAGGACCTCGAACCCTGCCGCAATCACGCGCTGGATGTTCTCACTGATCCGCTCAAACTCCGGGGCCTCCCACTCATCGATCCGG
>CAJLCG010000171.1 GCA_905205085.1 uncultured Oscillospiraceae bacterium | reverse complement strand
TGGGCGCGCACAGCGCGCCCAGACGGCATTCTCTTTTCTTACCAGAATTTTTTCTTCTTCATGATCCACAAGCTGATGAGCACTACCAGCACGCTTACGATGATGACTGCCGGATAACCGTATTTCCATCCCAGCTCTGGCATCCCCACAAAGTTCATTCCGTACCACCCGGCCACGAGAGACAAGGGTAGGAAGATGGTGGTCACAATGGTGAGGATTTTCATGATCCGGTTCTGGCGGATGTCGATTTCCGCCTGGAATAGCTCCCGCACTTGAAGACAGTATTCCCGCAGCAGCTGGGCCTCCTCACGCAGCCGTCCGGTGCGCTGCTCCAGCAGCCGCAGAAGCCGGGCCTCACCCAACGGGAATAACCCGTCTGGATCCTCTTCCAGGACGCGAAACATGTTATTGAGCTGCCCGTAGTACCGCATCCAGCCCAGCACCTCTTTGCGCAGGTTGTTCATGGGATGGTTGAAGTGCTCCAAGCTGCCCTCCATCCCCCCTTCCTCCAGCTCGACCAGCCGGTCCTCCAGGCTTTCCAGGTGGCGGGAGTCCTTAGCCATTAAAAGCGTGAAAAATTCGTAAAAAAAGCGTCCGGCACTGCTCTGCACGTTCCGCTTCTCCCGCACCAGCCGCTGTACCAGGGTATGGGCCGCCCCACTGTCATCGCACAGTACCACTTGGGTTCCGGTAAGCAAATAGCCGAAGGCGATGGGATTTCCAGTGCGGGTGTGCCGGGGCGTAGTCACCGTCCCACACAGACAGCCACGCCGCCATTCACCCTTACAGCCTCTGGCGTCCCGGGCCAGCGGGGTGTGGTGCAAAGTACCCTCCAGTCCCGGCAGAGAGGTGCATTTGTCCAGCTCCTCTGAGGTGAGCAGCACCAGAGTACCTTCGCCAGTTTCGGGCATCTGTTCCAGTGCGGTCAACGTCTGACCAATACGATAGATATTCATAGCAGCCTCCTGCCAATGGGTTTTCTTCATTGTAATCCTGGGGAAGAAATCCCGCAAGTGGGACTTGTCTGGCCGGGTTTTTCTGTGCTATGATGAGACAAAATGTGGATAAAGGAGTGTGTTTCATGTATATTGATCCTGTCTGCCACACTGGCCGCCCCTCCGACCAGCGTATCCCCCAGGAGGAGGCCGTCTACGACAAACTGGAGGAACTGGGGATTGAATTTGCCCGGGTAGACCACGACCACGCCGACACCATGGAGGACTGCCTGAAAATCGAGTCCATCCTGGGAGCCAAGATCTGCAAGAACCTGTTTCTCTGCAACCGGCAGCAGACCGAGTTCTATCTGCTGATGATGCCGGGGGATAAGCCCTTTAAGACCAAGTTCCTCTCCGCCCAGCTGGGCTGCTCCCGCCTCTCCTTTGCCGACGAGAACCACATGCGGGACTACCTGTCCACCATCCCCGGCTCTGTCTCCGCCCTGGAGCTGCTGTTTGACAAGGAGAACAAGGTCCGTCTGGTCATCGACCGGGACCTGATGGCCGATGAGTATATCTCCGGTCACCCCGGTATTTCCACCTCCACCATCCGCCTGAAGAAGGAGGACCTGCTCCGCTATGTCCAGGCGGTAAACCACGAGCCCACCTACATCGATCTGCCTGATCCCCGTAAGATGGAGGAGTAAAACTGGCACTCTCAGTGGGAAAGTGTAAAAAAATTATGAACTCCCTTGCAATTTGAACGGGACTGCGCTATCATATCGTTAGCACTCATAGAAAATGAGTGCTAACGATTTTTTTGTTTGCATCCAAGACTACGTGTTTCCGCCCCGCAGGGGCGGAAATGGCCGACCTTGTGGCGCAGACAGACCACATCTTTTGTTTACAACTACTTTCATATATGGAGGCGTCAATTATCATGGCAAAGAAACAGTTTAAGGCAGAATCCAAGCGCCTGCTGGACCTGATGGTCAACTCCATCTACACCCACAAGGAGATCTTCCTGCGGGAGCTCATCTCCAACGCCAGCGATGCGGAAGACAAGCTGGCCTACAAGGCTCTTACCGACGATCAGGTACCTGTGGACCGCAGCGAGCTAAAAATCACCATTGTCCCCGACAAGGAGATGCGTACCCTCACCGTCTCCGATAACGGCGTGGGTATGAGTAAGGAGGACTTGGAGAGCAACCTGGGCACCATCGCCAAGAGTGGCTCCTTCCAGTTCAAGCAGGACCTGGCCAAGGAGGACAAGCCCGAGGACATCGATGTCATCGGCCAGTTCGGCGTGGGCTTCTATTCCGCCTTTATGGTGGCCGACCACGTTACCGTGATCTCCAAGGCCTACGGCAGTGACCAGGCCTATATGTGGCAGTCCGACGGCGCCGACGGCTACACCGTTACCGAGTGCGAGAAGGACACTGTAGGTACCGACGTCATCATGCACATCAAGGCCAATGTGGAAGATGAGAACTACGATCAGTATCTTGAAACCTATAAATTACAGGAACTCATCAAAAAATACTCCGATTACATCCGCTACCCCATTGTCATGGAGGTGGAGGACTACCGCCAGAAGCCCAAGCCCGAGGACGCCGGGGACGACTACAAGCCCGAGTGGGAGACCGTGAAGGAGTGGAAGACCATCAACTCC
>CAJLCG010000170.1 GCA_905205085.1 uncultured Oscillospiraceae bacterium | reverse complement strand
TCCTCAATAAAAAAGTGGGAGCGACGCAGAACGTCACTCCCACAAAAATCTCACTTACGGGTGCAGAGGCGAAACGAAGTTTCGCAGAAAGTTCTTTGCCAAGCTCTCTTTCAAGAAAGCGGCAGAGGGGAAACGAAGTTTCCCACAAAGCTTTTTTGATAACTTTTTTCTCCGAAAAAAGTTATCCGCGGACGGCGCGGGTACGAGCCTCCTTGCGGTCCTCCATCTTGGAGACGATGATGGTGCAGGCAGCGTCGCCGGTAATGTTGACGGTGGTACGTCCCATATCAAAGACACGGTCGATACCAGCCACCAGCGCGATACCCTCGATGGGCAGGCCCACGCTCTGGAGCACCATGGCCAGCATAACCATGCCCGCACCGGGCACGCCGGCGGTGCCTACGCTGGCCAGGGTGGCGGTAAGCACGATGGTGATCATATCACCCAGGGACAGGCTTACCCCGTAGGCGGTGGCAATAAACACGGCACACACGCCCTGGTAGATGGCGGTGCCGTCCATGTTGATGGTAGCGCCCAGGGGCAACACGAAGGAAGCCACCTCACGGCGGGCGCCCAGGCGCTCGGTGCACTCCAGGTTAAAGGGCAGCGCGCCCACGGAGGAGGCGGAGGAGAAGGCCATCATCATAGCGGGGGCCATCCCCTTGAAGAATTCCAGGGGGGACACACCACCCAGCAGCTTCACCGTGGAGGAATAGACGATCAGTGCATGGAGGATATAGCCCACATAGGCCAGCGCCAGCACCGCCACCAGGTCCCGCAGGATCATGGGTCCGTTCTCGGCCACCACGGGGCAGATCAGGCAGGCCACGCCGATGGGAGACAGCTTAATAATGAGGTCCATGATCTTCATGAACACCTCGTTGAAGCTATCCACGATCTGGGCAGCCACCAGCCCCTTCTCCCCGGCCAGCAGAATGCCAAAGCCCAGGAACAGGGAGATCACGATGACCTGAAGCATGGTAGCATCCACCAGAGGCTTGACTGCATTGGAGGGGAAGATGTTGACGATGACCGTCATGATGCTCTGCCCCTCAGGCGGGGTGTAGCTGAGGTCGGTGGTATCCAGGGTGTGGAACAGGCCCACGCTGGTGGCCACATTGGCCAGAATCAGGGCCAGCACCACGGCAAAGGCGGTGGTACACATGTAGTACACCACGGTCTTTCCGCCGATGGCGCCCACCTTGCTGATATCCTTCATGGAGATCACGCCGGAAGCGATGGAGAACAGCACAATGGGTACAACCACAAATTTTAACAGGTTCAGGAAAATATCGCCCCAGGGCTTTATGTAGTTCTTTGCCACGTCGATCCCCGCCCCATCGGGCACGTTCATCAGGATCAGACCGGCCACCACACCGACTGCCAGACCAATAAAGATCCAAAACGCCAGGGGCAGCTTCTTTTTGCTTGTCATGCAGCTCTCTCCTTCCGCTTCTTCACAAACGCATTTTTTCCTTCCCTGCCTTGCATTTTTGCAAGGCGTCCTCTTACCCTTTCAGTATACACACATGCCCCGATTTTCTCAACCGTTTTTCCGGCTTTTCCTGAAAATTTTTTCAGATTCCGCCCGTACAATCTCCCCTCTCTTTCTTTGTGTTTCCAATTCTTTTTGCTTATTTTGCATGTTTTGAATGTCTGTCATGCTTTTCCCGGGAAAAAAGAATTTTTTCCCATCGACCTGCTTCGCCCTTTTCTATTCCAAAATATGGTAAACTATACTTGTAAATATTTCCCAGCTAGGAGGGGTATCGATGCAGCTGCTGCGGAAGAAGGGCATGCTGGACAGCACACGGGTGCTGTTTTTGCCTGTGGACGACATTTTTCCTAATCCGGACCAGCCCAGACGCGTGTTTGCCCAGGGGGATTTGGAGGAGCTGGCCCGGTCCATTCAGTCTCTGGGGCTGCTCCAGCCGCTGACGGTGCGGCGCACTGAGAGTGGCTGGGAATTGGTGGCGGGCGAGCGGCGGCTGCGGGCGGCCAAGCTGGCCGGGCTGCGGGAGGTGCCCTGTCTGTCCCTCCAGATCGACAGCCAGCGCTCCTCCCTGCTGGCGCTGGTGGAAAACTTACAGCGGAAGGACCTGGACTTCTGGGAGGAGGCCCTGGCGCTGGACAAGCTGATCTCCACCTACCACCTCTCCCAGGAGGACGCCGCCAAGCGAATCGGCAAGAGCCAGTCGGCGGTGGCCAACAAGCTGCGGCTGTTGAAGCTGCCCCGGGAGGTACTGGAGATCCTGCGGGACGGCGGAGCCACCGAGCGCCACGCCCGGGCGCTGCTGTGTCTGGAAACTCCGGAGCTCCAGCTCCAGGCGGCCCGGGCGGTGGTAGAACAGCATCTGACAGTGGCCCAGACCGAGGCGCTGACAGAGACCCTCCTCCTTCCCCCACCGCCGGACCAGCCGCCCCGCCGTCCCCGGCGGACCTTTGTGGTAAAGGACGTGCGGCTGTTTTTAAATACCGTCCAGCGTGGCCTGTCCCTCATGCGCACGGCGGGAGTCAATGCCCAGTGTCAGCGGGAGGACGGCGAGGAGGAGATCCTGCTCACCATCCGCATTCCCCGCACCCCGGCCCGCCGGTAAGCTCCAGACCCGGCGGGGATGTTTCACGTGAAACATC
>CAJLCG010000169.1 GCA_905205085.1 uncultured Oscillospiraceae bacterium | reverse complement strand
CGTTAGCAGCCAGATAAGGAATCTTAACCTCCTCTTAATATCTCGAAAGCCCGTACATCATTGACTTTTCCCAGCTTTACGCTATACTTAAAGCAAGAAACACCATCAGAGGAGGCGCCTTCCCATGCCAAGAACTCCAGAACCCCCAAAAGCTGCCCCTAAGGCCCCGGCCCGGATGTCCAAAAAGGACCCCCTTACCCGGGAACAGGTCCGGGACATCAACGCCTGGTGGCGGGCAGCCAACTATCTGTCTGCCTGTCAGCTGTACTTACTGGACAACCCTCTGCTCCGCGAGCCTCTGCGCCCGGAACACCTGAAGCGGTCTATTGTGGGCCACTGGGGCACCTGCCCAGGGCAGAATTTTATCTATACGCACCTTAACCGGGCCATCGTCAAGTATGACCTGGATATGATCTATATCTCCGGCCCCGGCCACGGCGGCAACGCCATCGTGGCCCAGGACTACCTGGACGGCTCTTACAGCGAAATCTATCCAAACATCAGCCAGGACACCGAGGGCATGAAGAAGCTCTTCAAGCAGTTCTCCTTCCCCGGCGGCATCCCCAGCACCGCCTCCCCCGAGACCCCCGGTTCCATTAACGACGGTGGCGAGCTGGGCTACTCTCTGGCCCACGCCTTCGGCGCGGTGATGGACAACCCTGACCTGATCGCCGCCTGCGTGGTGGGCGACGGCGAGGCGGAGACTGGCCCCCTGGCCACCTCCTGGCACTCCAACAAGTTTTTAAACCCCATCACCGACGGCGCGGTGCTGCCTATTCTCCACCTCAACGGCTTTAAGATCTCCAACCCCAGCGTGTTCTCCCGCCTCACCCGTGAGGAGACCGAGATGTTCTTCAAGGGCTGCGGCTGGGAGCCCCGCTTTGTGGAGGGGGACGACCCCGAGCAGATGCACCAGAAGATGGCCGCTGCCATGGACTGGGCCATCCGGGAGATCCAACGCATTCAGGAATACGCCCGCAGCAGCGGCAGCGTGGAGCGCCCCCGCTGGCCCATGATCGTCTTCCGCTCCCCCAAGGGATGGACCGGCCCCGCCGAGGTGGACGGCAAGCCCTCGGAGGGCTGCTGGCGGTCCCACCAGATTCCCATCCCCGTGTGGGACGGCAAGCCCGGCCGGGTGGAGGAGCTGGAAACCTGGCTGCGCAGCTACCACCCCGAGGAGCTGTTTGACCAACAGGGCGCCCTCATCCCCCGCCTGCAGGAGCTGGCCCCCAAGGGGGACCGGCGGATGGGCGCCAACCCCCACGCAAACGGCGGTCTTCTGCTGCGTGACCTGCGCACCCCCGACTTCCGGGAGTACGGGGTCGCGGTGCCTCAGCCCGGCGCGGTGGAGGCCCAGGACACCCAGGTGCTGGGCGGCTATGTGCGGGATCTCATCAAGCGCAACCTGAAGTCCCGGAACTTCCGGGTCTTTGGTCCCGACGTCACCTCCTCCAACCAGCTCTCCGCCATGCTCCAGGCCACCGGACGGCGCTGGACCGACCAGCCCGAGGAGGAAATGAACAACCACCTGGATCAGGACGGCCGTGTTATGGACGCCATGCTCTCGGAGCATATGTGCCAGGGCTGGCTGGAGGGCTACCTGCTCACCGGCCGCCACGGCTTCTTTACCTGCTATGAGGCTTTCACCCGCATCGTGGACTCCATGGTAGCCCAGCACGCCAAGTGGCTGAAGGTGTGCCGCCAGCTGCCTTGGCGGCAGAAGATTGCCTCCCTCAACTACGTGCTCTCCTCCAACGTTTGGCAGCAGGACCACAACGGCTACACCCACCAGGACCCCGGCTTCCTGGACCACGTGGCCAACAAAAAGGCGGACGTGGTGCGCCTCTATCTGCCCCCCGACGCCAACTGTCTGCTCAGCTGCTTTGATCACTGCATCAAAAGCCGCAACTATATCAATGTGATCGTGGCCTCCAAGCACCCCCGTCCCCAGTGGCTCACCATGGACCAGGCGGTGAAGCACTGCACCCAGGGTATCGGCATCTGGCAGTGGGCCTCCAATGACCGGGGCGTGGAGCCCGACGTGATCATGGCCTGCTGCGGCGACACCCCCACCCTGGAGACCCTGGCGGCGGTGACCATCCTGCACCACTATCTGCCCCAGCTAAAAATCCGTGTGGTCAACGTGGTGGACCTGATGAAACTCCAGCCCCACACCGAGCACCCCCACGGCCTCACCGACGAGGACTACGACGCCATCTTCACCAAAGATAAGCCCATCATCTTCGCCTTCCACGGCTACCCCACCCTGGTCCACGAGCTTACCTACCGCCGCCACAACAAGAATCTCCACGTCCGCGGCTATAAAGAGGAGGGCACCATCACCACCCCCTTCGACATGCGGGTACAAAATGACATCGACCGCTTTGACCTGGTCATTGATACGGTGATGCGCCTGCCCCAGCTGGGCAACAGCGCCGCCTACCTCATCCAGGAGATGAAGGACAAGCTCATCGAGCACCACCAGTACATCACCACTTACGGCCAGGACATGCCTGAGATCCGGGACTGGGCCTGGAACGAAGGGAAGGGCATCTATCTGGATTAACCGAAAAAATTTTTCTCTGCTTGGAATATTTCCCTCCAAACGCGGCCATACTGGACATCGAGGTGATGTACCATGGACTACCGCGACATGTACGCCTTGTTCCGCCGGGAACCGGAGGCCAAGCGTTTCTTCGACGCTCTGCCTGACTACGTCCAGGACCAGCTGCGCATCCGGCCCAACGGAATCAAAAATCTGGAAGGTCTTAAGGACTATGCCCACCGCTGTCTGCACGGTGAGCGCGTTTAAGGAGGAATTGAACATGTCCAAGAAGGAGAAAAAGCCCCGTATGATCCCCGACGTTCCCGCCACCCCCATTCCCGGTGAGCCGGGCAAGGAGCAGCGCAAATCCAATCCGTCCCCCAAAGCCTGAATTCAAACAAACAGCGCCCCGGC
>CAJLCG010000168.1 GCA_905205085.1 uncultured Oscillospiraceae bacterium | reverse complement strand
GGTGGAGAGCTGCTCCAGGTCGATCTGCTGCAGCAGCTTCTTCACCGCCTCGGCGCCCATGCCGGCGTCGAAGTCGTCCTCGTACTTCTCCCGCATGTCCCGGTACTCCTTCTCGGAGAGGATCTGATTGCGGGACAGGGGGGTGAAGCCGGGATCGATGACAATATAGCTGGCGAAGTACAGCACCTTCTCCAGGATACGGGGGCTGATGTCCAGCAGCAGACCCATCCGGGAGGGGATGCCCTTGAAGTACCAGATGTGGGAAACAGGGGCAGCCAGCTCGATGTGGCCCATACGCTCACGACGGACCTTGGAGCGGGTAATCTCTACGCCGCAGCGGTCGCAGATCTTGCCCTTGTAGCGGATCTTCTTATACTTTCCGCAGTTACACTCCCAGTCCTTGGTGGGGCCAAAGATCTTCTCGCAGAACAGGCCGTCCTTCTCGGGCTTCAGAGTGCGGTAGTTGATGGTCTCGGGGCGCTTGACCTCGCCGTAAGACCACTCGCGGATCTTCTCAGGGGAGGCGATGCCAATCTGGATGGCGTCAAACTCAGCATAACTCATTCTTCAGACTTCCTCCCTTACTTATTCATAGTCCTCGCCGGAGTACGACTCTTCCTCATCCTGGCCGTCCTCCTCGTCCAGCTCCACCGTCAGGTCGTCGTCATCGCTCTGACCCTTGAAGGTGAAGCCGCCGGCGGCGGCGAAGTCGGCGTCCTTCTGGTAGCCGAAGTCCTCGTCGTCCTTGTAGTAATCGTCCCGGGCGCCGGGCTGATAGGTGTCCTCGTCCTCGTCCTTGAGCTCGATCTCGTTGCCCTGGGCGTCCAGCACCTTCATGTCCAGACACAGGGACTGCAGCTCCTTGATGAGAACCTTGAAGGACTCAGGCACACCGGGCTTGGGCACGTTGTGGCCCTTGACAATGGCCTCGTAGGTCTTGACACGGCCGGTGACGTCGTCGGACTTGACGGTGAGGATCTCCTGCAGGGTGTAGGCAGCGCCGTAAGCCTCCAGGGCCCACACCTCCATCTCGCCGAAGCGCTGGCCGCCGAACTGGGCCTTGCCGCCCAGAGGCTGCTGGGTAACCAGAGAGTAGGGGCCGGTAGCACGGGCGTGGATCTTATCGTCGACCAGGTGGTGCAGCTTGAGGAAGTACACGTAACCCACGGTGACGGGGTTATCAAAACGCTGGCCGGTGCGGCCGTCGTAGAGCCAGTTCTTGCCGTCCACCAGACGCAGGCGGCCCTCCTGCTGCCACTGGTTGATCTGGGCCGTGTCGGCCATCTCCTCAGCGGACAGGGTCTGCAGCTCGCCGTCCTCGTCGGCCAGATACAGCTGCTTGCCGATGAGGGGCTCGTCCTTGCCCACCTCGCGGGCCAGGCCAGCCATCTTCAGGCACTCCTGAATGTCGGCCTCGCTGGCGCCGTTGAAGATGGGGGTAGCTACCTTCCAGCCCAGGGTCTTGGCGGCGTAGCCCAAGTGGACCTCCAGCACCTGACCGATGTTCATACGAGAAGGCACGCCCAGGGGGTTCAGCACGATATCCAGGGGGGTACCGTCGGGCAGGAAGGGCATATCCTCCTGGGGCAGAATGCGGGACACAACACCCTTGTTACCGTGACGGCCGGCCATTTTATCGCCCACGGAGATCTTACGCTTCTGGGCAATATAGACACGAACCACCTGATTGACACCGGGAGACAGCTCATCGCCGTTCTCACGGGTAAAGATCTTTACGTCCACAATGGTGCCGCTCTCGCCGTGGGGCACCTTCAGGGAGGTGTCACGGACCTCACGGGCCTTCTCACCGAAGATGGCCCGCAGCAGCTTCTCCTCCGCGGTGGCCTCGGCCTCGCCCTTGGGGGCGACCTTACCAACCAGGTAGTCGCCGGCGTGGACCTCGGCGCCCACACGGATGATGCCGTGCTCGTCCAGGTCACGCAGGGCGTCCTCGCCCACGTTGGGGATATCGCGGGTGATGGTCTCGGGGCCCAGCTTGGTGTCACGGGCCTCCAGCTCATACTCCTCGATGTGGATGGAGGTGAACACGTCCTCCTTCACCATACGCTCGTTGAGCAGGATGGCGTCCTCGTAGTTATAACCTTCCCAGGTCATAAAGCCCATGAGGATGTTGCGGCCCAAAGCGATCTCGCCCCGGTCGGTGGAGGGACCGTCAGCCAGCACGTCCTGGAACTCCACCCGCTGGCCGATGTTCACGATGGGCCGCTGGTTGATGCAGGTACCGTGGTTGGAACGCAGGTACTTGGTGAGGCGGTACTCCTTGATCTGACCGTCGTCATACTTGACGGTGATATACCGGGCAGACACCTTGGTGACGGTACCGGGACCCTCAGCCAGGATGGCAACCTCGGAGTCGATGCAGTTCTTGTGCTCCTGGCCGGTGGCCACCACAGGGGCCTCGGGACGCAGCAGGGGCACGGCCTGACGCTGCATGTTGGCGCCCATCAGAGCACGGTTGGCGTCGTCGTTCTGCAGGAAGGGGATCATAGCAGTCGCGATGGACACCATCATCTTGGGGGACACATCCACGTAATCCACCTGGGCAGCGGGCACGGAGATGATCTCGTTGCGGCGGCGGCAGGTGATACGCTCGTTGACGAAACGGTTGTTCTCGTCCACAGGCTCGGTCGCCTGGCAGATGACGTACTCGTCCTCCACGTCGGCGGTCATATACTCGATCTGGTCGGTGACCTGACCGGTAGCCTTATCCACCTTGCGGTAGGGGGTCTCGATGAAGCCGTAGCGGTTAATGCGGGCATAGGAGGCCAGATAGGAAATCAGGCCGATGTTAGGACCTTCGGGGGTCTCAATGGGGCACAGACGGCCGTAGTGGCTGTAGTGAACGTCTCGGACATCGAAGGAGGCGCGGTCACGGCTCAGGCCGCCGGGGCCCAGGGCGGACAGACGGCGCTTATGGGTCAGCTCGGCCAGGGGGTTGGTCTGGTCCATGAACTGGCTC
>CAJLCG010000167.1 GCA_905205085.1 uncultured Oscillospiraceae bacterium | reverse complement strand
CCAGGAAGGCCTGGCCGAAGCAGGCGGAGAAGGTGGGGGTGGGCTCGGTGATGCCGCGCTCGGTGCCGGCCAGCTTGGAGGTGAAGCCGGACAGGAAGTAGTACTGGGTCTGCTCCGGGGTCAGGATGGACACGGGGGGCAGCACGCCGAAGGCGTCGGCGGACAGGAAGATCACGTTCTTGGCGTCGGGGCCGGCAGAGACGGGACGCACGATCTTCTCGATGTGGTTGATGGGATAGGAGACACGGGTGTTCTCAGTGACAGAGCCGTCGTTGAAGTCGCAGTGGCCGTTCTCGTCCACGGTGACGTTCTCCAGCAGAGCGTTGCGCTTGATGGCGTTGTAGATGTCGGGCTCAGACTCCTTGTCCAGGTTGATGACCTTGGCGTAGCAGCCGCCCTCGAAGTTGAACACGCCGTTGTCGTCCCAGCCGTGCTCGTCATCGCCGATGAGCAGACGCTTGGGATCGGTGGACAGGGTGGTCTTGCCGGTGCCGGACAGACCGAAGAACAGGGCGGTGTTCTCGCCGTTCATGTCGGTGTTGGCGGAGCAGTGCATGGAGGCGATGCCCTTCAGAGGCAGGTAGTAGTTCATCATGGAGAACATGCCCTTCTTCATCTCGCCGCCGTACCAGGTGTTCAGGATGACCTGCTCGCGGGAGGTGATGTTGAAGATGGCAGCGGTCTCGGAGTTGAGGCCCAGCTCCTTGTAGTTCTCCACCTTAGCCTTGGAGGCGTTGTAGGAGATGAAGTCAGGCTCGAAGTTGGCCAGCTCCTCCTCGGTGGGCTGGATGAACATGTTCTTCACGAAGTGAGCCTGCCAGGCCACCTCCATGATGAAACGGATGGCCATGCGGGTGTCCTTGTTGGTGCCGCAGAACACGTCCATCACGTACAGCTTCTTGTTGGACAGCTCCTGGATGGCCAGCTTCTTGCACTCCTCCCAGGCCTTCTGGGAAGCGGGCTTGTTGTCGTTCTTGAACTCGTCGGAGGTCCACCACACGGTGTCCTTGGAGTTCTCGTCCATAACAATAAACTTATCCTTGGGGGAGCGGCCGGTGTAAATACCGGTCATAACATTGACGGCGCCCAGATCGGTGACCTGACCCTTGTCATAGCCCTCAAGACCTGGCTTGGTCTCTTCCTCAAACAGGACCTCATAGGAGGGGTTGTAGACGATCTCGGTGGTACCGGTGATCCCGTACTTGCTCAGATCGATGGTTGCCATAGCGCATGACCTCTTTTCTGTAATAATCTTCCCGCGGGCGGAAAAGTGCGCTGCTCCCCGCAGGGAAGTCCCAAAACACAAATAATAATACACGGAGTTGGCAATAAAGTCAATTCCCCAAGAGATTGTAATTTAGTTATAGGTAATATTGCTGTTTTGCTATCCAACAGCTGGATCATCAGGCAAATTCAGAGAGGTTGTGTCTCTTACCGGCGCAGAGCCTTGGAGAGTGCGGCGAAGTCGGAAATAGACAGCCGCTCACCCCGGATATTCTCCGGCAAACCGCAGACAGCGATGGCGTTGGCGATGGCTTCTTTGGAAGTCCCATCTCCTAAGGAAGAACTTAAACTGTTGAGCAGGGTTTTGCGCCGCTGGGCGAAGGCTGCCCGGACTACCCGGAAAAAGTGCTTGGGATCGTCCACTTCCGCAGGCGGAGTCTGGGGAACCATGCGCAGAACGGAGGAAGTGACCTTAGGAGCGGGGATAAAGCAGGTGGGAGGCACGTCAAAGAGGATCTCCGGCTTGGTGTGGTACTGGCAGTACACCGAGAAGGCGCCGTAGTCGCCGGTGCCGGGGGCGGCGCAGATCCGCCGGGCTACCTCCCGCTGAATCATCACTGTGATGGACTGGAAGCATCCCGCCTCGATGAGGGCGGTGATGGCGGGGGTGGTGATGTTGTAGGGCAGGTTGGCGCAGGCGATGGGGGAGAGGCCAGCCAGCTTCTCGGCCACCAGGCCGGGCAGGTCGGTTTTCAGCACGTCGCCGGGGAAGATCTCCGCATTGGGCCGGTCGGAGAGGGTTTCAGCCAGAATGGGTAGCAGAGAGCGGTCCAGCTCAATGGAGACCACCTTGTCTGCCCGCAGGGACAGCTCCCGGGTAAGGGGGCCGATGCCGGGGCCTACTTCGATCACGCCCACCCCGGGGGCGGCGCCGGAGGCTTCCGCAATGTCCCGGGGTACCCAGTCCTCGATAAGGAAATTCTGGCCCATGGATTTGGAGAAGCGGAAGCCGTGGCGGGCCAGGAGCGCTTTGATGTCGTTAATATTGCAAAGGTCCATAAGACACCTCGAAATCATAAATTTTCCTTCTTATCATACTAAGAAAAGGGGCGGGCCGTCAAGGGCGAGGAAACTTCCTCTTGCCTTTTCCCGATGGATGGAGTACACTAGCCACGGCAGAGTAGAAGCACACGTGCTGGACGTATAAAACGCCTTAGTGTCGGCGGGACGGGGAGTTGTCCGCCGGACGAACAGTCCGCCTTTGGGCGGGCGGCAGTGTGTGCTTCGCATCCCGCTGCCGCAGGACGGGGCGAAAAAACATTCCTTCCTCCCTCTGTGCGGCATTCCCGAACTCGGGCTGCCAAATCAGACAGGAGGTTTTTTTATGTCCCAAACCCGCATCCCCATGAACTTGTACCGCACTCCCTTTACCCCCGCCTACTGGAGAGAGGCCAACGCCTGTGCCAAAACACTGAAGCTGCTGATGTTTGCAGCCCTGATGGTAGCTATGACCCGGGCGCTGTCCCTCATTCCCGGCATCCCCATCGCCCACACCAAGCTTACCTGGGGCTTTTTGGCCCGGGGCCTGTGCGCCCTGGTGTGCGGCCCCACCTTGGGCTTGATTTTTGCCTTTGTTGAGGATATTTTGGGCTTTATTCTCCAGCCCACGGGAGACTTTTTCCCCGGCTACACCCTGTCCACCATGGCAGGTGTGCTGGTGTACGCCCTGTTCTTCTTCCGCCGGCGGATCACGGTGGTGAATCTGGTGCTGGCCAATCTGGTGGTGAATCTGCTGGTAAACGCCGCTCTGGGCTCGGTGTGGAGCACTATGGTCCGGGGGGCGAGCTACTGGTACTGGTT
>CAJLCG010000166.1 GCA_905205085.1 uncultured Oscillospiraceae bacterium | reverse complement strand
CCTCCTCTTCCTCGGCGGGCTCCGCCCCCCGGACCACCAGCACAAACTCCCCCCGGGGCGGGTTCTGGTCGTAGTAGTCGGCCGCCTCCCCCAGGGTGGTGCGGCGAATCTCCTCGTGGAGCTTGCTCAGCTCCCGGCACAGAGAAATAGGCCGCTCCGGCCCGAAGGTGGCCGCCAGATCTTTCAGGGTGGCGGGCAGCTTATGGGGGGCCTCATAGAAGATCATGGTCCGCTCCTCCCCCCGGAGAGAGTCCAGGTGGCGGCGGCGGTTTTTCTTGTTCATGGCGAGGAACCCCTCAAAGGTAAAGCGCCCCGTGGGCTGCCCGGAGGCCGCCAGGGCGGTGACCAGGGCGCAGGGGCCGGGAATGGACACCACCGGAATCCCGTTCTGGGCGCACAGGGCCACCAGGTCCTCTCCCGGGTCGGAGATGGCGGGGGTACCCGCGTCGGTGACCAGGGCGCAGCTCTCCCCGGCCAGCAGCCGCTGCAAAATGCTCTGGCCGCTGTTTTCCGAGTTATGGCGGTAGTAGGAAACCATGGGCTTTTTCAGCTCCAGGTGGTTGAGGAGCTTCATGGTCACCCGGGTATCCTCGGCGGCGATGAAGTCCGCCTGGGCCATGGTCTGGGCCATACGGGGCGAGATATCCCCCAGGTTTCCAATGGGGGTGGGAACTAAATATAAGGTTCCGGACATGGCACGGACCTCCTCCTTTTATTCCAGGCAGGGCAGCACCTGTAACCCGGGCTTGCCCTGGCGCACCCCCTCCACCAACAGGGCGTAGGGGGGCTTAGTGGGTATGTGGGACAATAATTTCAGCCGCTTGGGCTCCAGGTCCCAGCGGCGCATGACCTCCAACAAGTCGGCCATTCGCTGGGTGGGGAAAGACAAAGCAAAGCGCCCGCCGTTGCGCAGCAGCCGGGAGGCCGCCCGGCACAGGGTATCCAGCTCCTCCCGCTCCATGCGGGCCGGGCCGCCGTCCTTGCCGCTGCCCGGGGCGTAATAGGGCGGGTTGGATACCACCAGGTCAAAGCTGCCTGGGGAAAAGGGGGCCTGGGACCAGCTTCCGATCCAGATCTGCCCCTCCAGGCCGTTGTGCTGGAGGTTATGCTCCGCCAGGTCGGCGGCGGCCTGGTCCTGATCCAGTGCAAACAGCTCCAACTGGGGTTCCCGGGCCGCCAGCAGCAACAGCAGCACGCCGCTGCCTGTCCCCAGGTCGCACACCCGCCAGCCCTTGCGCACCGTAGCAAACCGGCCCAGGGCCAGAGCGTCGCTCCCTAAGGGGAATACACCGGGCCGCTGTTCCAGCTGGTAGGGACCCAGCTGCTCTAGCTTACTCATGGACCGCCTCTCCCCCGCTCTCCTGGATAAGGGAGACCAAATGCCGGGTGATCCGTCCGGTGAGGCCCCAGATGGCTTTTCCCTGCCAGGGGTAGACCGGCACATTCTCCCCGCCGGGCTGCCACTTGTAGTCCCGGGGGATACCTAGCAGATCATAGGGGAAGCCCTCCCCTGTCTGAGGCATCAGCTTGTAGCTGTACTCCAGGGGCGGATGGCTGCACAGGTGGTCCAGCGGCACCAGAAAGGTCTCCTCCACCTCGGAGGGGCTTTTCTTCATGCACTCCAGTCCCTCCCGGTCCACCACCCCCAGGATGGGATAGAGGATGAAGTTGGCCCGGTGGGCGATAAAATCCAGCCGCCCCAGCAGGCGGATGTGATTTTGGGGGATGGATAACTCCTCCCAGGTCTCCCGCAGGGCGCAGGATTCAGGACTCTCCGCCCCCTCCATCTTTCCTCCGGGGAAGCACACCTCCCCCGGCTGGCGGTGGAGCTTGGCCGAGCGCACCTCATAGAGGACCTGCCAGCCCTGTTCGCTCTCCACCAGAGGGACCAGCACCGCATAGCGCCCGGTGGCGTCCATCAGTCCTGGGGTGCGGCCCTCCAGGAGCCCTTCCAGTTTTTCCAGCTCCATTTACGCCACCCCCAGGTTGGCGGCCAGCAGGTTAAACACCAGCAGCAAGCTGACTACCGCCCCCACAAAATAGGCGATCTCCCGGGGCCAGCGCCAAAACAGGGCGCAAAACGCTCCGGTCATCCCCAGATGGACCAACAGCATCACGTTTTTGGGCCGCCGGATCACGTCCACCCCGCTGCTGGCCACCTGGACGGAGACCTGATCGGGCAGCAGCTTCCAGCCGATCAAACTGCCCAGCAGAGCCAGCAGAACGATAAAATAGACGATCCAATTCCGGTGCTTCTGCAAAAAATCCTTCTGCTCCCGGAAGCGCTCCCGCTTGTTTGACGCCATAACTTCTCCTCTCTGCCAAAAAACACGCCGCAAGGGCGTGTTTTTTGGCGTAAAAGGGTTTTCTTCTTCCCTCTGATTACATCTTCTCCGGCGCGCTGACGCCCAGCAGGCCCATGCCGTTGGCCAGCACGGAGCGCACGGTGTCCGCCAACTTCAGCCGGGCACCCAGCACCTGGGGCTCCTCGCCCTTGATGCGGCAGGCGTTATAGAAGCGGTGGAAGTCACCGGCTAGGGCCACCAGATAGCGGTTGATGCGGCTGGGATCGTAGTCCCGGGCGGCCAGGTGGATCTCCTCGGGGAACTGAGCCAGAGCCTTGATGAGGGCCAGCTCCTCGGGGGTGTTCAGCACGGAGGCGTCCACATCGTTGGCCTGAGGCACCTGAGCGCCCTCCTCAGCCAGACGGGCAATGAGGGAGCAGATACGGGCGTGGGCGTACTGGACATAGTACACCGGGTTCTCGCTGTCCTCCCGCACCGCCAGGTCCAGGTCAAAGTCCAGGGGGCTGGTCGAGGCCCGGGAGTTGAAGAAGTACCGGGCGGCATCCACGCTGATCTCGTCCAGCAGGTCGTGCAGGGCAATGGTCTTGCCGGAGCGCTTGGACATACGCACAGGCTTGCCGTCCTGCATCAGGTTGACCAGCTGCATCAGCACCACCACCAGGCGGTGGGAGCCGTCCAGACCCAGTCCGTCCAGAGCGGCCTGGAGGCGGGCCACGTGGCCGTGGTGGTCGGCGCCCCAGATGTTGATGGCCTTGTCAAAGCCGCGTACCTCCAGCTTATTGCGGTGGTAGGCGATATCGGCAGCAAAGTAGGTGTAGAAGCCGTTGCCCCGGCGC
>CAJLCG010000165.1 GCA_905205085.1 uncultured Oscillospiraceae bacterium | reverse complement strand
CCGATGAACACCTCGCCAAAGGCGGGTGTTCATAGTCTCTTACCCCCGGACCCCCGTTTTACGAGGGGACGCACTCCTGGGGAATAGGAAATTTCATCCGGCGGGCAAAATCAGGTCGGACTGTCCTTCTTGCCCCGGCCCACAGGGGCCTACCGGGGCAGAAATGAAGAAGCATTTGCGCTGTACGGGCACCGCCTACTCCGGCATGACCGTGGCAGCTGGTCCGCCCGACCACCGCCGCACCAAACAGGTAGGCAGGCACCAGGCGGCGTACGATAGAAGTAGGCACTCACAACTTTTGATAGCAAAAGGCCCCAGTGGGCCGAGAATAGAAGAGCGCACGGTCAAAGTTTAGGCCGCCGGAAATGGCCAAACAACCGAAGGGACACACCCCCGTAAATAGGGGACCGGGGGAAAGCCGCCTGTGCGCACCGCCGCAGGCTGGGTGCGCACCGAAGGCGTCCCCCGGCGATTCTTTGGTGCCTTTCTGATCGCTCAGAAAGGCACATCGTCTTCCCCGCAGGGCAGAACCCTCTCCTACGATGTCTCCATAAATAAAAGCCTGGTAAGGGAAGTCTCTACGGAAACCTGCACCGGCAGGGAAGGAAATACCTCCGGCCACTGTTCCAGCAGCTCCTCTCCTCGGGCAGGATCGGCCATAGCCAGCCGCTGCCCCAGGCCCACACAGTCCGCGCCCCAGCTCTGGAGCCGCTCCAGGGCCTGGGTGATGCGCCGCTGCTGGCGGCTGTCGATCGCTTGCTTCACCTGCTCCAGATCCTCCTGGGTAAGCTCGCCCTCCA
Organism: uncultured Oscillospiraceae bacterium; assembly: GCA_905205085.1. GTDB lineage: Bacteria > Bacillota > Clostridia > Oscillospirales > Oscillospiraceae > Lawsonibacter. Next base: position 2,451 of record CAJLCG010000165.1, on the reverse strand, counting down.
CCTCGGCCACCTCTGCCGTCACCCGGCAGTTCAGGTCCACCGAGGCCAAGGTTCCACTTTCCATCCGGGGCGTACACACCAGGGCAGAGCCGGTGACCCGTACCACCACCCGCCCTTGAGACAAAGGCACCTCCAGCACATCGGAGGGCGCCTGGTTGACCAGCAGCTCCAAGCCCTTGGCGCTCTCCCCCTCCAGGTAGCCTGCCAGTACGCCATCCTTTAACACAGCATAGCCTGCCTCCAGCAGGGCGGTCTGGCCCTCCTGGTCGGTCTGCTGGACCCGGAGGGCGGGCAAATAGGCGCTGCCCCGCTCCAGCAGGTCGGAGAACACCTCCCCGGCCGTGCGGCTGGCTCCCGCGGCCCCCATCTCGCTGTCGGTTTGCAGGGTGGACAGGCGGTTTTCCACGCCGCTCTCACCTCCGGCCTGTACCGCTTGGGAGGCCGTTCCACCCCGCACCAGCCACAGCTGCACCCCCAGCCCCAGCTGGGCATCCTGAGCAAAGTAGTCCAGCACCGGCCACACGCCCCGCTGAGACAGCTCTTCCCCCAGCAGCAGCTGGTCTACATAGCCGTAAAACACATAGCTGTCGCTGAGGCCCTGCATGGCCAAACAGGCGGCACTGAGGGACTCCCGCTGGGCAGAGAGGACCAGGGAGGGCTGGCTCTCCCCCTGGAGGCCGTAGGCCCGCTTCCCGGTGGATACGGTGACCTCCACCTGGTAGTCCCCCTCCCCTGCGTCCACACCCATGGTACGCAGCAGGGCCATGTCCCCCATCTCCCGGGCGTAGGGCAGCAGGGTGGCGCTGCACCCGCTGAGCAGCAGCACTCCGGCCAGCGCCAGGGCGGTCAACGTCACTCTCACCGCTGATTCCTCCGATTTTTGGTATTCTTAGCCCCGTCCCGCCACTTCATCCGGGGCAAGGGCAGACGCAGCAGGCTGGGATGGCCCCGGGGCTGTCCCGCTCCGTTGGTGAAGGGGGCCAGATAGGGCACCCCAAAGGTCTCCAGTCCCGCCAAGTGGTAGATAAGTGCGGCGCACCCCGCCGCTAGGCCGAACAGCCCGCCGATGCTGGCGGCAATGGCCAGCAGAAAGCGCCACAGCCGCAGGGCGGAAGCAAAGTCCTGGGAGGGCATGGTGTACCCCGCCACCCCCGCAATGGCCACGGCGATGAGCACCGCCGGAGAGACAATGTGGGCCTCCACCGCCGCGTTGCCTACCACCAGTCCACCCAGAATGGACACCGTGGCCCCGATGGGGCTGGGCAGGCGCAATCCCGCCTCCTGGAGGACCTCAAAGGCCAGCAGCATGATGAGCACCTCAAACACGGTGGAAAAGGGAACCTCCTGCTTAGCGGCGGCAATGGACAGGGCCAGCTTCACCGGGATGGCCTCGGGGTGGAAGGTGACCAGGGCGATATACAGCCCCGGCACCAGCACCGTGATGACGGCACAGAACCACCGGATCAGGTTCAGGGCCGAGGCGGTCATCCAGTGGAAGGCCCGGTCCTGGCCGGTCTTGAAAAACTGGTCGATGGTGCCCGGCAGCATCCAGGCAAAGGGCAGCCCGTCGGCCATCACCCCCACCCTGCCCTCCAGCAGGCCCTGGCAGAAGCGGTCGGGCCGCTGGGTGTAGGGCATCATGGGAAAGGGGGTGTTCAGGTGGTCGGTGAGGTACTCCTCAATGTTGCCCGCCGCCTCCACCCCGTCGATGTCGATATCCTGCAAGCGGCGCTTGACCTGGGCCACGGTGTCCGGGTCGGCAATGCCGTCCAGGTAGAGGATATCCACCTGGGTGCGGGACTGCCGCCCTACGATCTCCTCCTCGATCTTCAGCTGGGTGGCCTTCATATGGCGGCGGACCATGGAGGTGTTGGTGCGGATAGACTCCACAAAGGACTCCCGCACCCCCTTTAGGGCGGGCTCGTTGGAGGGCTCCCCCACTCCCCGCTTCTCCTCGGTGACCACCGGGAAGGTGAGGGCCTGACTTTTCCCGGGAAAGAAAATCACACAGCTGCCCGCTACCAGGTCGTCGGCCACCTCATCCAGGGTCTCCCGCACCAGGGCGGCCAGGTTGTAGAGGGCGCCGTAGCGCAGGCGCTTGAACACCTCGTCCATGGGCACCCGGCTCAGGGCGTCATCCTGGGCCAGGGGGCGCAGGATGTAGTCGCTGAGCCGCTCGTTGCGGGTCATGCCCAGCAGGTAACACACCGTCACCATCCGCTCCCGGTCCCCGTGGAGGTAGACCTCCCGCTTCATAAAGTCGGCGCAGCCTTGAAATACCGCCTCTAAATTCTCCAGGGTAAGCGGGCGGTCGTACCGGGGCTGACGCCGGGGGTGGGGGCCGGTGTCCGGGGCTTTGGGCTGGAATGTAGCCATAGGACCCCTCCTTTCCCGGCTAGTGTTTGCCTGTGGGGGAAGAATTATGCAAAAAAGCCGCCCCGGTATAGCGGG
>CAJLCG010000164.1 GCA_905205085.1 uncultured Oscillospiraceae bacterium | reverse complement strand
GCCGCTGTAATGCCGCGGTGTAACATGGAGGGGATATCATGGTGCGGAGAAATAATTGGATCAATCTGGGGATTATTTTCACGTGTATTACCGCAGGACTTCTGGGGATTCTCCAGGAAAGCCAGGGATGGTGGCTGTTATCTATCATCCTGCTGGGTGTATCCGTAATTTTTTAGTGGATTCGTTACCGTTGCCCCCACTGCCACAAAAAGATCCACTGGCTCTACTACCGCGCTGGGAAATGCTGTCCCCACTGCGGAGGAGAATTGGACGAGGAAGAGAAACCATAGGAGGTTCGGAGTTATGAAAAAAGCCTGGTCGGTCCGCTACCACGCCCCGGTGGCGGTGTGTCTGCTGGCTATTTTGATTTTGTTGTTCTTGCCCACCGGGTTTGAGGGGGCATTGGTCTATCAGGAGGCGGAGCGGTGTACCGCCCGGGTGCTGTCGGTGGACGACTCGGCCATCATCGACACCGGTCTGGTGCGTTCCGGCGAGCAGCGCTGCCAGCTGGAACTGCTGGACGGTATGTTCCAGGGACAGACGGTCTCCGGCGTCAATATGCTCAACGGCTCCCTGGAGCAGGACAAGGTGTTCCAGCCCGGGGACAAGGCCCTGGTGGTGGTGAGCCATGATGGGGATACCATTACCAACGTCACCATGAGCGACCACTACCGACTGGGCTGGGAGCTTGTGATGGCCATCGGTTTTGCCATCTTCCTCATTCTGTTTGCCGGGCCCACCGGGATACGGGCCATCGCCTCCTTTGTGCTGACGGTGCTCACCCTGTGGAAGGTGCTGGTGCCGTTGTACCTTAAGGGCTATAACCCCATCTGGATTGGCCTGGCCATCACCCTGTTTTTGACGGTGCTCATCATCGCCCTGGTGTACGGCTTTGACCGGCGGTGCTGGGCGGCGGTGTCCGGTTCCTTTCTGGGTATTCTGGTCACCTGCGTGTTGGGCGTGCTGTTTACCGACCTGTTCCAGATCCACGGGGCGGTCATGTCCTACTCGGAGAGTCTGCTCTACTCCGGCTATCAGGACCTGAACCTGACCCAGATCTTTATGGCCTCCATCTTCATCGGCGCCTCCGGGGCCATCATGGACCTGAGCGTAGACATCACCTCGGCTGTGTATGAGGTGGTGGAAAAACGCCCCGACCTTACCTGGTGGGAGGCCACCCGTTCCGGCATGAACGTGGGCCGGGCGGCCATGGGAACCATGACCACCACCCTGCTGTTTGCCTACTCGGGGGGCTATGTGGCTCTGCTGATGGTGTTCATGGCCCAGGGAACTCCGGTGGAGAACATCCTCAACTACAAGTATGTGGCCGCCGAGCTCATCCACACGGTGATCGGCTCCTTCGGCCTGGTGACGGTGGCCCCCTTTACCGCCCTGTGCGCGGGGGTATTTCTCACCCGGAAGGAAAAACAAACAGAGGAGATGGCTCCCCAGAAGGAGTGCTCCTGAATTTTGACGAAAGGGAAGGCCCTGAGCCTTCCCTTTCTTTTGTGGAAGGAGGGAAACTGCCCCTTGTTTTTCCAGCGGAAATCGCATAAAATATATAAGATATTGCGGCGGCAGCCGGGAACCCTTTACAGAAGCGGCGGACCAGTGTATAATACCTCCACTGTTTTTCGCCGGACCTGGGGAATTTCCCGCCCGGCATATTGTTGACACAACCACGGAGGGACCCATGGAAAAAGATGTGATCATCTCCATTAAGGGGACACAGAAATATGAAAACACCGATCCGGACGTGATCGAGCTGGTGACAGAGGGCCGTCTGGAGCGGGAGGGCAGCAGCTATACCCTGTCCTATCAGGAGAGCGAGCTGACCGGCCTGGAGGGTACCCTGACCACCTTCCAGATCGAGTCGGAGCGGGTGACCCTGCTGCGGGTGGGAGAGTATAACTCCCAGATGGTGTTCCAGGAGGGGCGGCGGCACATGGCCATGTACAACACCCCCTACGGAGCCATGACCGTCGGGGTGAATACCCGCCATCTGCTGGCCGAGCTGGATGACCAGGGCGGCGATATCGAGATCGATTATGCCATCGAAATCGACCACGCCATCGCCGGTCGAAATATCTTCCAGATCAAGGTGAAAGAAGCGGACGGCATCAGCCTGAAGCAGTAACTATATTATATTGTATCGGCTGGTTTTATCGGCCGGTTTGAAGAAGGGTGAGAAGAACATGTCAAATATGATCCAAGCGGCCCGGGCTCAGGTAGCACAGCTGACCCAGCAGGCCTATGAGAAGGCCGCCCAGGCCGGACTGCTCCCGGAGGGAGCCCAGGTGAAGGCCACCATCGAGATTCCCAAGGATACCGCCCACGGGGACTACGCCTCCTCCTTTGCCATGGCGGGAGCCAAGGCCCTGCACAAGGCCCCCCGTGCCATTGCTCAGGCTATCGTGGATAACCTGGAGCTGGAGGGCAGCTACTTCCAGAAGGTGGAGATCGCCGGCCCCGGTTTCCTGAACTTTACTTTGGGCCCCAAGTGGTACGGCGAGGTTCTGTCCGCGGTGGAGCAGGAGGGCGCTGAGTACGGCGCCAACACCGAGGGCAACGGCGAGAAGGTCATGGTGGAGTTCGTCTCCGCCAACCCCACCGGCCCCATGCACATGGGCAACGCCCGCGGCGGCGTGCTGGGTGACACCCTGGCCAACGTCCTCAAGCGGGACGGCTGCAACACCTGGAAGGAGTTCTACGTCAACGACGCCGGCAACCAGATCCACAAGTTTGCCGTGTCCATCAATGCCCGGTACATGCAGCTCATCGTGGGCGAGGAGAACTTCCCCTTCCCCGAGGAGGGCTATCACGGCGACGACATCAAGGAGCTGGCCAAGGCCATCTATGAGAAGCACGGAGACAGCTGGAAGGACCTGCCTGAGGAGGAGCGGCTGGACAAGCTGGCTGAGTACGGCCTGTCCGTGAACATCCCCCGCATGGAGTCCGACCTGAAGCGCTACGGCATCGTGTATGACCAGTGGTTCTTCGAGTCCTCCCTGCACAACAGCGGCTATGTGGCCGAGACGGTGGAGCTGCTAGAGAAGAAGGGCTGGACCTATGAGAAGGACGGCGCTCTGTGGCTCAACACCACCAAGCTTCTCAAGGAGAAGTTTATGCGGGAGGGCAAGACCCAGGAGCAGGTGGACAAGCTGGACCTGAAGGACGACGTGCTCCGCCGGGCCAACGGCTTCTACACCTACTTCGCCGCCGACATCGCCTACCACCGCAACAAGCTGGAGGTGCGGGGCTTTGACAAGGCCATCAACATCTGGGGCGCCGACCACCACGGCCA
>CAJLCG010000163.1 GCA_905205085.1 uncultured Oscillospiraceae bacterium | reverse complement strand
GATGTGAAAAACTGGCCCCTGCCGGAAGATGGATGGAGCACCAAATACCATTGCGGCATTACGACAGATGGTCTGGGCCGGGTCTACTTTTCCAACGAGTGGTACAAGGGGCAGATTTACCGCTGGGAAAACGGCAAGGTAACAAAGCACACCTTCTCTCTGGATGGATACGACCATCTCTCCGAAGCCGTTCCTGTTCCCGGCACAGGCCGCATTACCATGATCCACGCAGTCAGTGGCAAGGGGCGTATGGAAGAATGCCTTCTGGAACTGGATATGGACACCGGGCGGTGCCGAATTGCCCCCCTGCCTGGAATGGGCGAGGGGCTGAAACTTCGCTGGTTTACCGGGGACTGGCTGCTGGTGCAGGGAAACGGCGAAATCCTCTCCAATGACTTTGCCCAGCTCATCAATAGGAACACCCGTGAAGTGCTGCGTATCCGTCCGGAAATGTTCGGCGGGGAGAAAATGCAGCACATTGGAATACTCACCGATGGCACGGTGGTCATCGTCACCCGGCGGGATAGGGTTGGGCCGGTATTTCGTTATCCCATCGACCTCTGGGGCTTCCTTCGGATGGCAAACAAGCCCCAAAAGCTGGAATGGCGGGAGTACAAAGAAGTGTACCCGAATCTGCCCATCTTCCTACCGCCCAAGGCCACGGAGCGAAAAATCATTCTCAAAAAAGACAGCCTGACCATCCTGGGGTCGGTATTTACGCCGCCGTTTACCCTGTCGCAGCTGGCGGAAAAGTTGGGGCCTGCTCGCATTGTCCTGCAAAATGGAACACGGAAAAGCCCCATGACTGGCCGAGAGAGTCCCTATACCCAAGCACTTGCTTTGTGGGACGAGCTTGGACTCCAGGGCTGGTTAGATGAAGATGAGCAGACCATCAAAACCCTTGGTGTCCGGGTAGCGGCACAGGGAGAGTATGCGGTTCGGCAGACATTTGACGGAACGGTTTGGATCGGGTCCAAGGACTACCGGGAGGCCAAATGGAAGGACTTTGGCGGCGTTGCCCATACCCTCAAATTAGGCGGCTTTACCATTTATACCCGCTTGCCGGGTCCTGTTCCCGAGGAGCAGTCAGCGCAGAAAGCAAAGCTGGAGGCCCTCTCCGCCATGGTGCAGATCAGCTGGAAAGAGCCAGAGAAAAAGGCGGCGAAAGCGCAGAAATACAAGTTATCCAAGCCGACTGAACCAGTGCTGCACTTTGATACCTTCAACTTCAAGTTGGCGGTCATGGAAGTCCTGATGTACGAGAAAGGCTTACTGGCTCCTAAACTGGATGCCCATGAGTTTGCCAGAGAGTATAGCCGACGCAAGATCGACATTGACGCGGAAGGGTATGAACCCATCCCAGAGATTCGGAAGTGGCTGGAACAATACCCGGTCCCGGAGCGGCTGGCCCGGTCGGTCACAGAAATTGAGATGGATGGCGGCAGCGAGATTTATACCCAGCTCTGTCCGTTCTGGGATGGCGAGGATGGAGCCTTTGATCTTAATACTATTACTGAGGCGGAACTGCGCCAGTTCTCCAATCTCAAACATATTACTCTCATGTCCTCCAAGCCGGAACAGGTGCTGCCGGTTCTGGAACGGTGCGGTATCAAGGCGGACTTGCTGTGAGGTAAGCTGCTATGAACGAAAAACTATTTCGCCCACAATTTGACACCTTGAAACTGTCCGATAAGCTCTGGCTGATGCAGGGGCTGGCGGCTCGTTATCATTTGACGTTCAAAGAACTATACGCCTTTTCCCGCTGGGGACAAAGCTGCACCACCGGCCTATTTGAAAAAGGTGGCCGGGAGTTTGTCTTTGTCCCAGGCGATACCGTGATTCTTGGCTGGGAGAGTTTTGTCCAAGGGATGGACAAGGCCAACCAAGAGGAACTGGCGGATATTTTTGCGGAAATCGAATATGAGGGCACTGCGGAGGAATTTCTCCGGCAGGGCATGACCCCAGTACGCCAGGTGACCATCGGCCCCATGTTCGTAGGCAGAAAACTGGAGGAGATCGGCTGGGAAAGCGTACCCATGAACGACCCCCGTATCACCGCCCACCCGGACTGGCTGGAGAGCTTACAGAAGTGGGCGGGCCGGAGTGGCCAGAGCTTTGAGATACACCAAACGGTCCGCTTTGAACGCAGTGGGGATAGCTGGCGGGCGTGGCTGTGCCATCCAATGACCTACCCAGAGTTTCAGCGATCCCTGTTGTGGGAAGTGGCAGCCAGCCTTCCCACGCCGGATGAGTGGGCCTATCTGTGCGGGGGCGGATGCCGCACCCTGTTTCCCTGGGGGGATGGACTGGACCGCAAGATGAAACTGCACCACTTTGAAAGCGAGGAAGATCAGGGCAAGACATACGACATGGAGCAGCCCAACTTCTTTGGCCTGTCTATTGCCTACGACCCCTATCAGCGGGAGCTGGTAGAGGGGAAAACATTGACCACCTGCGGCGGCGACGGCGGCTGCAATATCTGCGGTGGCATGGGTCCTTTGCTTGGATATTTATCCTGTTCCCCTCACTGTAAACCGGAGGTTCAGGAGGATAACGAGATTCACAATGACTACGACTTTTTCCGTCCTGTTATCCGGGTGCAGACATCCGGGTGGAGAATATTATCCTCCGAAGATGAGAGGTGATAGTATCAGATGATCGAAGCAATTACGAAAATCCACACCACTTCTTCTTCGGTTACATTTGTATGTGGCAATGTAGCCATGATTGGAAACGGTGAGTTTCGGGCTTCATCAGGAAAAGTGGATGGTTTTATCCTGTATGCCGACACCTTGCGGTATGAAAACGGGGCGAAGCTCTCACGGGATGAACAGGAAAATTTGAAGTGCCTGTATCAGCACTTTGTATTGAACCGTGAAGATTTCATAGATTGGGATATTTGAATGATAATTTACGGTAAACCAACAACCATATAGAGAGCCGAAATAAGGAGGTACGGATATGGAATTATTGGAACAATGCCAGCAATGGTTTGAACAGGATGAAGCGCAGAAGGTAATCGACGCCCTGGAAGCGATTCCAGCAGGGGAGCGCACCCCGGAACTGGACAGTGAATTGGCCAAGGCATATATTGCCGTTGCAGAAATAGGAGAACGGGAGCCTTTTGAAAAGGCGCTGGAACTTCTGGTTTCCCATGAGGAGTATTTTGCCGAAGATCATTGCTGGAATTATCGAATCGCTTCCGCTTATTATTTTCTGGATGAGGAAGGCCCTGCCCTGCGTCACTTTGAAAGGGCACTGGAAGCCCGCCCCGGGGATAAAGATACCCAGGAGTACATAGACGATTGCC
>CAJLCG010000162.1 GCA_905205085.1 uncultured Oscillospiraceae bacterium | reverse complement strand
TGGGCCGCAGCGGCATCCGGGCGGCCTACGCCACCGGCAAGGGCCACATCCGGGTCCGTGCCCGCACCGAGTTTGAGGAGTTCGGCAAGGACCGCACCCGCATCATTGTCACCGAGATCCCCTACCAGGTGAATAAGCGCCTGCTCATCAAGAACATGGCCGACCAGGTGGAGGACAAGCGCCTGGAGGGCATCAGCGATATCCGGGACGAGTCCGACCGCAACGGCATGCGCATCGTCATTGAGCTCAAGCGGGATGCAAACCCCCAGGTGGTCCTGAACCGCCTCATTGCCCAGACTCAGCTCCAGGTGACCTTTGCCATCAACATGCTGGCCCTGGTCCACGACCAGAAGCAGCCCAAGATCCTCTCCCTGCGGGAGATCCTGGACGAGTACATCGCCTTCCAGGAGCAGATCATCACCCGCCGCACCATCTACGACCGCCGCAAGGCCCAGGAGCGGGCCCATCTGCTGGAAGGTCTGCTCATTGCCCAGGACAACATTGACGAGGTCATCCAGATCATCCGCACCAGCTACGACAACGCCAAGGAGCGCCTGATGACCCGCTTCGGTCTGGACGATGTCCAGGCCCAGGCCATTCTGGATATGCGCCTGAAGGCTCTCCAGGGCCTGGACCGGGAGAAGCTGGAGGCCGAGTACAAGGAGCTGGAGGAGCGCATCGCCTACTTTGATAAGCTCCTCAGCGACGAGAACCTGCTGCGCCAGGTGCTCAAGGACGAGCTCATCGAGATCCGGGACAAGTACGGCGACGAGCGCAAGACCGAGATCGCCTTCGTGGAGGACGACCTGGACATCGAGGACCTCATTGAGGAGGAGCAGTGCGTCTTCACCCTCACCCAGGCGGGCTACATCAAGCGCACCCCGGTGAGCGAGTACGCCGCTCAGTCCAAGGGCGGCCAGGGCCGCAAGGGCATTACCACCCGGGATGAGGACTGCGTGGTGGACGTGTTTACCGCCTCCACCCACGACTACCTGTTCTTCTTCACCGACACCGGCAAGGTGTACCGGAAGAAGGGTTACCAGATCCCCGAGAGCGGCAAGACCGCCAAGGGCACCAACATTGTCAACATCCTCCAGGTGGAGCAGGACGAGAAGGTCCAGACTATGATCCACACCCGGGAGCTGGACAACGAGAACCTGTTCCTGGTGATGGTCACCCGGAACGGCACCGTCAAGCGTCTGCCCGTCACTGCCCTGAAGAACATCCGCAACAGCGGCATCCGGGCCCTGCGCCTGGAGGAGGGCGACCAGCTCATCTCCGTGCGGGAGACCGACGGCACCAAGAATATCCTCATCGCCACCCACGACGGCATGGCGGTGTGCTTTGACGAGAACGATGTGCGTCCTATGGGCCGTGACGCCGTGGGCGTGCGCGGCATCCGCCTGCGGGAGGGCGACTATGTGGTCAGCGCCGCCCGGGCCACCGCCGGCCGCACCGTCCTCACCATCACCGAGAAGGGCTACGGCAAGCGTACCCCCGTGGAGGACTACCGCATCACCAACCGTGGCGGTATCGGCATCAAGAACTACGCCGTCACCGAGAAGACGGGCAAGATCGTGGGCATCAAGGTGGTAGACGGCAGCGAGGACCTGCTGCTGGTTACCCAGGCGGGTATCCTCATCCGCACCCACGTGGACGCCATCCGGGAGGCCGGACGTGCTACCCAGGGCGTGATCGTCATGCGCTTCAAGGAGGAGGGAGACCAGGTGATCTCCCTGGCTCTGGCGGAGCGGGAGGAGACCGCCGAGGTCACCCAGCCCGAGGCTGCGGAGAGCGAGACCACAGAAGCCGAGACCACCGAAATCCAGGAAGAGACCCAGGCTGACCAGGAGTGAGGGACCAAAGTTCCCTCTGAGAGAAGGAGGTTTGTCCCGTGAGAAGACGTCGTGTGACTTACCGCCCCAGCAAGGCCCAGGGGGCCTTTGGCGTGGCCGTGGGTGCCATCTTTGTTGTGATTGGACTGGTGATGGTCATTCCGGTCTTTGGCCTGTTTGGCGTCCTTTGGACCCTGGTGGCCGTGGGCATCACGGCTATGAACGCATACCAGGCCTTCGGAAAGAACTACACCGGACCGCAGATCACCATCGAGGAGGAGGATGAGCTGCCCCGCCGTGGGGCCTCCCCCTCCCCTGCTCCCGAGACCCACGACCATATTTCTTCTACTGCCCTGGATGTGAAGGGGCGCTTGCAGCAGCTCAAGGACCTGAAAGAGGCGGGGCTGCTCAGCCAGGAGGAGTACGATAAGAAGCGACAGGAGATTTTGAAGGAGCTTTGAGTAAGGAGGTCTGTCCGATGCAAAGACGCCGTATCACTTACCGTCCCAATCAGGTCCAGGGGAAAAGCTGGATCTCCGTGATTTGGGGCGTGATCCTTCTGATCGTTGGCTTTGGGACCATCATGTCTATATCCGTTGGTATTGGCGCTGTGTGGACGGCGTTTGCTGTGGTTCTAATTGTGAACGGCATACGTAAGGCTCTTGCGCCCAAGAATGCCTCCAAGCTGGATGACGATCTGGAGGAGGTTGTGTCCCGCATTCGGAATAAGGTACCCGAGAAGAAAACCGTCCGCAGCAAACAGGAGACCCACGACCATATTCCTTCCACCGCCCTGGATGTGGAGGCGCGGCTGGAGCAGCTCCGAAGCCTGAAAGAGGCGGGGCTGCTGGACAACGCGGAGTACGAGCAGCGGAAGGAAAAGCTGTTTAAGGGGCAATGAAGATGATTCCGCCCTGCGAGGCGGCCTACTTTGCCCGCGGCGGCAAAGTAGGCAAAACGCCGCCGGGGACCGCCTTCGATGAGCGCCTGCGCGCAGCGGGCGCTCATAGGCGGCTTGTCCCCGGACCCCTGTTTACGAGAGCGGGTCACTTTGGTGTGCCAGTTGTTTTCGGCGGGCAAAATCAAGACCGGTTCCCGTCCTACTCTCGGCCCACAGGGGCCTTCTTCCATCAAAAATCAAAGATTTTTGGCTTCTAACGCACACCGCCTGGTGCATCCCTACCTGTTTGGTGCGGTGGGTGTTGTTGTAGCGCCCTCAGCAACTGTCCAGCTACCACGGTTTTGCTTGAGTAGGCGGTGTTCGTACAGCGCGGATGCGTTTAAATTTTTAACGCAGTAGGGGCCTGTGTCCCCGATGCAAGAAGGGCCAGCCTGTCCTGATTTTGCCCGCCGGAAGGTCATTACCAAGAAACCAGGAGGGCGTCCCCCGTAACCGGGGGTCCAGGGGGGCGACGCCTATGAACACCCGCCTGCGGCGAGGTGTTCATCGAAGGAGTCCCCTTGGCGCATCTTTGGTTCCTTTCTGTGC
>CAJLCG010000161.1 GCA_905205085.1 uncultured Oscillospiraceae bacterium | reverse complement strand
TGTTCTGCAAGGCGCGCGCTGTACATTAGAGAGGAAGAAAAGCAAGATAAATCGGCGGAACAGTGGGTGAGGTAGAGGGGGAAATTTACCCCTGTCCGCAAGCCCAAGATACCATAAGTCAGGCCGGGAGAGCAAGAAAGGTGTAGGAAGCTTAAGATAGCTTTACAGACCTTCCGTTTTCTCTCAGTCGGCCAGCTTATCCAAGAGCAGGGCCAGTTCATTGAGCTTCTCCTCTGGATCGCCGGAGGCAACCGCCTGGCGCACGCAGCTGTTCATGTGGGCCTTGAGCACCATGCGGTTGGCCTTTTTCAGGATGGATTGGGTAGCCATGAGCTGGTTGGATACGTCCAGGCAGTAGCGGTCTTCCTCTACCATCTTCAAAATGCCGTCGATCTGTCCACGGGCCGTTTTCAGCAGGCGGGTGATCTGGTCGTGGTCGGCTTTCACTGGATGCCCACCACCTCGTAGCCAGCGGCGGTGACCGCCTCCTTGAGCTCCTCATCAGAGACCGGAGCGGACAGGGTGACAGTAGCACACTTGCCCTCCAGGTCGGCCTGGGCGGCACTGACCCCGCCCAGGGCGGTGAGAGCCTTTTCCACGTGGGCCACACAGTGCTGACACATCATGCCTTCGATCTGAATTTTCTTTTCCATGGTTTGTTCGTCTCCTTTTTTCTCATTGGTTTGGTTGGACTCGTCGGGCTCCGGCTGCTCCAGAGGACAGGTTCCAGTGCAGGGAGCGGGACGGAATTTGCTCTTAAAGAAGCGCAGACGCAGGGCGTTGGACACTACGCAGAAGGAGCTCAGGCTCATGGCTGCGGCGGCAAACATGGGGTTAAGCTGCCAGTGGGTCCAATGGTAGAATACACCGGCGGCCAGAGGGATGCCAAGGGTATTGTAGAAGAAGGCCCAGAACAGGTTCTCCTTGATGTTGCGGATGGTGGCCCGGCTGAGCTCCACCGCGGCGGCGGCGTCCAGCAGGTCGGACTTCATAAGCACGATATCGGCGCTCTCAATGGCCACATCGGTGCCCGCTCCAATGGCCAGGCCCACGTCGGCCCGGGCCAGGGCAGGGGCATCGTTGATGCCGTCGCCCACCATGGCTACCTTCTTGCCAGCCTCCTGAAGCTGGCGCACCTTAGCCTCCTTGTCCTGGGGGAGCACCTGGGCCATCACCTGAGTGACGCCCAGCTCCTTGCCAATGGCATCGGCGGTGCGCTGATTGTCGCCCGTGAGCATGACCACGTCCAGGCCCAGCTGGCGGAAGGCGGACACCGCCTGGGCACTGGTGGGTTTGGGGGTGTCGGCCACGGCAATGACGCCCAGCACCTGTTTCTCGTCTGCAAAATAGAGAGGGGTCTTGCCCTGGGCGGCCAGCTCCTCCGCCTTCTGGGGGAAGTCGCCCAGAGAGATTCCAGCCTCCTCCATCATGGCCTGATTACCCGCAAGGAAGGCGCGGTCCTTTAACGTGGCCCGCACGCCACGGCCGTGGATGGCGGTAAAGTTGGTAACGGCGGCGGTAGATAAGCCGCGGCGGCCGGCCTCCTCCACAATGGCGGCGGCCAGGGGATGCTCCGAGGGGCCCTCCAGACAGGCGGCCAGGAGAAGCAGGCCCTCCTCATCTGTATCAGCCCCGGGGAGGATATCGGTGACCACCGGCTTGCCCTGGGTGAGAGTGCCCGTCTTGTCCAGCACTACCGTGTCGATGCTGTGGAGGGTCTCCAGAGCCTCGGCGGATTTAATGAGGATGCCATTTTCCGCGCCCTTGCCCGTGCCCACCATGATGGCCACGGGGGTGGCCAGGCCAAGGGCACAGGGGCAGGAGATGACTAGGACGGCCACGCCGGCGGTGAGGGCCTTTGTCACGTCATAGCCGCCCACAAAGAACCATACCAGGGCGGTGACGGCGGCAATGGCCATGACCACCGGGACGAATACCCCGGCGACTTTATCGGCCAGCTTGGCGATGGGGGCCTTGGAGGCGGCGGCCTCCTCCACCAGGCGGATCATCTGGGCCAGGGTGGTGTCCTCGCCCACACGCAGAGCTTCAAAGGTGAAGGAGCCGGAGCGGTTCATGGAGGCAGCAGCCACCTTGTCCCCCGGTCCCTTGTCCACAGGGAGGGACTCACCGGTGAGGGCGGACTCGTCCACAGCGGAGCTGCCCTCTACCACTACGCCGTCCACTGGGATGGACTGGCCGGGCCGGACCACAATGTGGTCACCCACCCGGACCTCCTCAACGGGGATTTCCACCTCTGCGCCGTCCCGGAGGACGTGGGCGGTTTTGGGGGCTAGATCCATCAGGCGGTTGATAGCCTGGGAGGTTTTGCCTCTGGAGCGCTTCTCCAAAAATTTGCCCAGGGTGATGAGGGTGAGTATCATGCCGGCGGACTCGAAATATAGGTCCATGTGGTAGCGCGCCACCAGTTCCATGTCGCCATGGCCCAGGCCATAGCCGATCTGATAGATGGCGAAGATGCCGTAGATCACCGCTGCGGCTGAACCCACAGCGATGAGGGAGTCCATGTTAGGGGCCCGGTGCCACAGGGTTTTAAAACCTACCTTGTAATAGGTGTCGTTGATGTAGAGGATGGGCAGGGTGAGTAGCAGTTGGGTGAGGCCAAAGGCCAGAGCGTTTTCCATTCCCACCAGGAAGGAGGGGAGGGGAGCACCCAGCATATGGCCCATGGAGATGTAAAAGAGGGGGATGAGAAAGACAAAGGACCAGATGAGGCGCCGCTTCATGGCGCTTAGCTCCTGGGCCAGCTGACTGTTAGGGTCAGGAAGGGGGACAGCTTTGTCCTTCTGGGGAAGGGAGGCCCCGTAGCCCGCCTGCTCCACGGCGTGGATGATGTCCTGGGGGCTGATCGCGTCGGCGTTATACTCCACCGACATGGAGTTGGTCATCAGGCTGACCTCGGCTTTGGAGACTGCCTCCAGCTTGTTGACTGCCTTTTCTACGTGGGCGGAGCAAGCCGAGCAGGTCATACCGGTCACCTGAAAGGTCTGTTTCAAAGGGTTCACCCGCTTTCTTACGGATGACACCCCCCTGGGGTGGGGGGTGTCTTAATTGTAGTCCATAAATCCCTGCTTGTCAAGTAGGAAATAGCAAAGGCTAACTCAAGTGCTCCGGGCGGACCCCAAGCAGCAGCAGCGCCCCTGCCACCGCCAGGGCGGCCTGGGTGGATTGGGCCGGGGCAGATTGAAAGGGAAATTCCTGCCGCTCCACCACCTGCCCCTGGACGGTGACCACCTCCCGCTGAAGGGCCAGCCAGAGCCGGTTTCCCTCCCGGCTGGAGAGGGTGAGGGTATCCCGAGGGCCGGGGCCGTAGCTGACGGCGCTGG
>CAJLCG010000160.1 GCA_905205085.1 uncultured Oscillospiraceae bacterium | reverse complement strand
GGCTCTTGCCCTCGCCGCCGCCGTGGGGGTGGTCATTGGGGTTCATGACGGAGCCGCGGACGGTGGGCCGCCAGCCCATGTGGCGCTTGCGGCCGGCCTTGCCGATCTGGATGTTGGCCCAGTCGGTGTTGCCCACCTGGCCGATGGTGGCCTTGCAGTTCTCACGGATATAGCGCACCTCGCCGGAGGGGAGGCGCACCTGAGCCATGCCGTTCTCCTTGGCCATCAGCTGAGCGGCCACGCCGGCGGCGCGGACCAGCTGAGCACCCTTGCCGGGATACAGCTCGATGTTGTGGATCATCTCGCCCACGGGGATGTTGGCGATGGGCAGGCAGTTGCCGGGCAGGATGTCGGAGTCAGGACCGGTCATGATGATGTGGCCGGCCTTCAGGCCGTTGGGGGCCAGGATATAGCGCTTCTCGCCGTCCTCGTACTGGATCAGGGCGATGTTGGCGGAACGGTTGGGGTCGTACTGGAGGTTAATAACAGTAGCCTTACCTTCCTTGTCGCGCTTGAAGTCGATCACGCGGTACTTCTGCTTGTTGCCGCCGCCGCGGTGGCGAACGGTGATGCGGCCGTAGCTGTTGCGGCCAGCGTGCTTCTTGAGGTTCTCAGTCAGGCTGCGCTCGGGCTTAGCCTTCTTGTCGATGCCCTCGAAGGCGGACACAGTCATGTGACGGCGGGAGGGCGTTGTGGGCTTAAAAGTTTTGATAGCCATTGTTCAATCTCCTCCTTACACCATACCTTCGAAGAACTCGATGGTCTTGGAATCGGCGGTCAGAGTGACCATAGCCTTCTTCCAGCTGGGACGGCGGCCAGCGGGCCGGGCGCCCATGCGCTTCTCCTTACCCTGCATGTTCAGGGTGTTGACCTTGGCAACCTTCACGCCGAAGATCTCCTCAACCGCCTTGGCGATCTCGATCTTGTTGGCGTTCTTGGCCACCTCGAAGGTGTAGCGCTTCATCTCGGTATCAGCCATGGACTGCTCGGTGATGATGGGGCGCTTGATGATATCATAAGCGGTCATTACGCGAACACCTCCTCGATGATGGCCAGGGCGGCCTTGTCGATGACCAGGCGCTTGGCGTTGACAATGTCGTACACGCTGAGGATCTTAGCGGTGGTGGTCACCACGCCGGGGATGTTCCGGGCGGACTTGACCACGATCTCGTTGACCTCAGGAGTGATAACCACGGACTTGCCGGCCTCAACGGCGTTGAGGAAGTTGCGCATGTCCTTGGTCTTGATGGCGTCCAGCTTCAGCTCGTCGACCACCAGGATGTCGCCGGAGGCGGCCTTGGCGGACAGAGCGGACTTCAGAGCCAGGCGCTTCACCTTCTTATTCAGGGTGTAGCTGTAATCGCGGGGCTTGGGAGCAAACACGATACCGCCGTGAGTCCACTGGGGAGCCCGGGTGGAACCCTGACGGGCGTGGCCGGTGCCCTTCTGGCGCCAGGGCTTCTTGCCGCCGCCGGAAACCTCGGCGCGGGTCAGAGCGCTCTGGGTGCCCTGACGGCAGTTGGCCAGGTGGTTCTTGACCACCTCGTGGACAACAGCCTGGTTGGGCTCGATGCCGAAAACAGCCTCGGAGAGCTCGATCTCGCCGACCTGCTGGCCGGCCATGTTAAACACATTCGCTTTTGCCATGATTTACACTCTCCTTTCCTTACTTGTTGCGGGCGGAAGCCTTCTGGGGATTGCGGCCGGAAGCCTTCTGCGGGTTGTTGCTGATGCCGGCAGCACCCTTGGGCTCGAAGTACTTCTTCACGCTGTTGCGCAGGAACACCACACCGCCCTTGGGGCCGGGGATGGCGCCACGCACGGCGATGATGCCCAGCTCGGCGTCCACAGAGATAACGTCCAGGTTCATGACAGTGACCTGCTCGTTGCCCATCTGGCCGGCACCGATCTTGCCCTTGAAGATACGGGAAGGATCGCTGTTGGCGGCCATGGCGCCGGCGTGACGATGCACAGGGCCGGTACCGTGGGTCTCTTTCAGGCGGGAAGCACCGTGACGCTTAATAACGCCCTGGTAGCCGTGGCCCTTGCTGATGCCGGTGACGTCCACGCGGTCGCCCGCGGCGAACACGTCAGCCTTCAGCTCGTCGCCGATCTCGTACTTGGAGCAGTCGTCCAGACGGAACTCCTTGAGAACCTTCTTCAGCTCCTCCAGGCCGGCCTTCTTCTGATGACCAACCTCAGGCTTGGTCAGCTTGCGCTCGGGAACGGTCTGATAACCCAGCTGAATGGCCTCATAGCCATCCTTCTCGGCGGTCTTCTTCTGCACCACGGTGCAGGGGCCGGCCTCGATCACGGTCACAGGGACCACGTGGCCAGCTTCATCGAAGATCTGGGTCATGCCGATCTTTTTGCCGATGATCGCTTTCTCCATGTTGGATTTTCCTCCTATATAGGTTATTGGTTGGGCGAGTTACCCATTGGACTGGTATTGCTCGGCCAACTTGACCCGTCCGCCTCAATATGCGGCAGACAGCGGGTACACAAGGTAATTGTTTGAGATCGCTTTTAAATTACAGCTTAATCTCGATCTCAACACCAGCGGGAAGCTCCAGGCTCATCAGGGCCTCGACGGTCTTGGGGGAGGGCTTGACCACGTCGATCAGGCGCTTGTGAGTGCGGCGCTCAAACTGCTCACGGCTGTCCTTGTACTTGTGGACGGCGCGCAGGATGGTGACGACTTCCTTCTTGGTGGGCAGGGGAATGGGGCCGGAGACGGTAGCGCCGGTGCGCTTGGCGGTCTCCACGATCTTCTCAGCGCTCTGGTCGATGAGCTGGTGATCGTAAGCCTTCAGACGGATGCGGATCATTTCTTTCTGAGCTGCCATGGGTTGTTTCCTCCTTAATACATACGAAGTGAATTCCTTGTCCCTCGCTTCGTACGGTGAAGTTCCTGTCCACGTTCTCGTGCGTATCACTCCGTGGCATGAAAGAAACCGGCGTGCAAGCAGGCCGGTTCCACCCAGCTACAGCGATATACGCTGTGCCCAGGTCCTTCAGCCGCCCGATTCTAGCTCGGACATACTCCGTGGAAGTTACCTCATTTCTGAGCAATCTCCCACATCATCGCAGTTGCCCCCTTAACAGGGACTCCAGTATGATACATCAACACCCCCGTGTGTGTCAAGGTGTTTTTTTAAAAAATTTTGCCCGTTTTCATGGAGTTTCCTGTGGTTGCTTTGGTGATGTTGATAGGGGGAACCTTGTTCCTTTTTGCTTGCCCAAAAAGGAACCAAAAATGCACCAAGGGTGTGGCTCCGACGAACGCCTCGCCGCAGGCGGGCGTTCATAGTCACCACACCCCTGGACCCCGTTTACGGGGGACGCCCTCCTGTTTCCTGGGCAATTTCATCCGGCGGGCATCGTCGTCGCAAAGTCCGCTCTATTCCGGATGCCCAAGTGTGGGCATCCGTCATGCCGCTCCCTTGCTCCTCCTCTCCCCACCAAACCCGCTTCGCTGGGCTTTGGCGG
>CAJLCG010000159.1 GCA_905205085.1 uncultured Oscillospiraceae bacterium | reverse complement strand
GTGACAAAAGGGGAGCGGCCCAACGGGCCGCTCCCCCTATGGAAAGGAACGAAGAAATCAGATGAGAGACAGAGCTTCCTCGTCAGCCACCAGGATGAAGTCCTTGTGGTACTGGAGGATGGAAGCGGGGACCTGAGGAGTGACAGGGCCAAAGAAGGCGTCCTTGATGGCCTGGGCCTTGTTGGCGCCGGAGGCCACCATCAGAACCCGCTGAGCCTGCATGATGTCACGCACGCCCATGGTGTAAGCGTGGGTGGGAACCTCGTCGATGGAGGTGAAGAAGCGCTTGTTGGCGTCGCGGGTGCTCTCGGTGAGGGTCACCTTGTGGGTGCCCAGGGAGAAGTGGTCGTCGGGCTCGTTGAAGCCGATGTGGCCGTTGACGCCCAGACCCAGCAGCTGCAGGTCGATGCCGCCGAAGTCGGCGATCAGCTTGTCGTAGCGCTCGCACTCGCCGTCGCCGTTGACACCGCTGGGTACGTTGGTGTTGGCAAGGTCGATGTTCACGTGGTCAAACAGGTTGTGGCGCATAAAATAGGCGTAGCTCTGGTCGTGGTCGGGGGTCAGACCGGCATACTCGTCCAGGTTGACAGAGCGCACGGCGGAGAAGTCCAGGTCACCGGCCTTGTTCCACTCGATGAGCTGCTTATAGGTGCCGATGGGGGAGGAGCCGGTAGCCAGGCCCAGAACACAGTTGGGCTTGAGCTGGATCTGAGCGGCGATGATGTGGGCGGCGGCGCGGCTCATGGCGTCGTAATCTTTAGCCTTGATGATTCTCATTGCAGATTCCTCCAATTAAATAATTTTGTTGCCGTCAATGTAGACGGAGTCCAATTCCAGATTCTCGGTGAGCAGCAGCAGGTCGGCCTTCTTGCCCACGGCGATGGAGCCGATCTCGTGATCCAGCCGCACCGCCTTGGCGGGGGCGGAGGTGAGAGCGGTGATGGCGTCCTCCAGAGGCAGGCCGAAGGAGACTACGTTCTGCAGCTCCTGCAGCAGGTTGGAGGAGGAGCCGGCCAGGGTGTCGGTGCCCAGCAGGGTGGCCCGGCCGTTCTTCATCTCGATGGGCTGGCCGCCCAGCTCATACTGGCCGTCGGGCATGCCCGCGCAGCGCAGAGAGTCGCTGATGATGACCAGCTTCTTGCCGAACATGCGGTGGGTAGCCCGGATGACGGCGGGGTGGATGTGCAGGCCGTCGCAGATGAGCTCCACGGTGGCGCCACTGTCCAGGGCGGCGGCAATGACGCCGGGTTCCCGGTGGAGCAGAGAGGGCATGCCGTTATACAGATGGGTGGCGTGGGAGGCGCCGGCCGCGTAGGCGGCCATGGCGGTCTCGTAGTTGGCGGTGGTGTGGCCGATGGAGACGGTGCACACCTTGGAGACCTCCTCAATGAAGGGGATAGCGCCCTCCTCCTCGGGGGCCACGGTGACCAGCTTGACCTGGCCGCCGCTGGCGGCGTTGAGGCGGTGGAACATCTCCGCGTCGGGCTTATGCAGGTTCTCGGCGGCCTGAGCGCCGCGCTTGGCGTAGGACAGGAAGGGGCCCTCCAGGTGGATGCCCGCACACTTGGCGCCATCGGCGGGACGGACAAAGCCACGGATGGTCTCCATAGCGGGGGTGAGAACCTCCTCCTTCAGGGTCATGGTGGTGGCCAGGAAGGAGGTGACGCCGTGGGCGGCGTAGTGCTTGGACATGGCGGGCAGGCCCTCGGGCTTGCCGTCAGAGAAGTCCTCGTTCATAGCGCCGTGGGTGTGCACGTCGATAAAGCCAGGGACCAGGTACTTGCCCTGGGCGTCCACGTCACAGGGCCATCCGGCAGGGCCGATGGCGGTGATCACACCGTTCTCCACGGCCACGGAGCCCTTCTGGAACTTGCCGTCTACAAATACGTTTGCGTTTCCGATGATCATGATTACACCTCCGGCAGAGAAGCGGCCGCGGCGCTCTGGCCCACCCGGCGGGTCTTCTCGTCAGGCAGGGAGGGGAACAGCTTGCCGTCGCACTCGGGATACTCGTCAGCCAGCACGCGCTTGGCCTCCTCCAGAATGAGGTCGCCGCCCTTGCCGGACATGACGCGGCCCAGCAGCAGCACATGCTTGCAGTGATAGAGGTCGTAGTAGTAGGCCAGGGCGTGACCCAGATAGGTGCCGATGGAGCGATAGACCTCCTTGGCGCCCTCCTGGTCCTCTTCCATGCACTTCTGGACCACCTTCAGCTTCTCAGCGGGGGACAGGCTCTCGTCCAGCTGGATGCCGGCACGGGGAGCCAGCTTGATGACGCCGTCCTGAGAGAAGTACTTCACGCCGCAGCCGATGTCGCCGGACCACTCGTCCTCCATGGCGTCGGGGTTGGCGTCCACAGGCATAAAGGCCAGCTCGTTGAGCCAGCCGGTGATGTTGCCGTGCTCATCCACGTAGCCCACGGCCTCGCTGGTGCCCATGGCGATGCCCAGCACGTTGTTCTCGCCCAGGCCCATAGCGCCGGCCAGAGCGGACACGTCGCCGTCGTTGCACACCACCAGGGGGATGTCAGGACCGAACACGTCACGGGCAGCCCGGATGTAGATGTCCTTCACCTTGGCGTCAAACTGCTCCTTGGGAACCTTCAGGAACAGGGAGGCCACCATGGTGCGGTTGTCGATGTAGATACCGGCGGAGGACACGCCCACCGCATCCACGCGGGGCATCTTCTCGGCGGCGGACTTGAAGGCGGCCACAATGCCGTCATAGTGGTAATCGGGATCGGAGTTGGTCTTGGGGAACCACACAACCTCCTCGGAGTAGACGCTCTCGCCGTCGATGACAGCGGACACCTTGCGGTCGCTTCCGCCGGCGTCAAAGCCGATGCGGCAGCCATCCATGTGGCGGCCGATGGCCTGGGAAGCGCCCTTCTCCTCGGGCACCTTGTCGCAGAAGACCACCTCGAAGGGGTGCTCATACACGCCGGCCATGAAGTCGGCGTCAAAGGCGCGCTTGCCGGTGAGGGAGAAGGTCTCCTTCAGGTAGTTATACACGTCCTCGTCGCCGCTGACATAGACCTTGAAACCGCCCTGGAGCCACAGCATGGACTTCACCAGCCGGTCGGCGTAGTAGTGGTCAGCTTCCCGCATGTCGGGGGTGCCGTGAATGAAGGTATTGCACACCGCGACCTGGCCGTTGGAGCGCTCCACCGCGAAGGAAACGGGCTTCTTTGCACTCTGAAGGAACGCGCGGTTGAACTTGAGAATGGGCATGAACTCGGGATCTAAGCTGGGGCTGTTTTTAACCTGGAACTGGATTCCGTACCGATTCATGACAAACGCCTCCTGTTATGAAAAAAATTTTGAAAACTCGTTGCGGATTTTCCACTGGACCGTTATAATGAAAAAAGAAGGGGGAAAAACAGAATGATTTTTCCGTAAACCTGGGTTTTCCCTTCATTTGATGTAAGTTCATTTTATCATGAGAATATGCAGTTGTCACCTAAAATCGAAAAAAATTTTAGACAAATTATAAAGATGAAAATAATTTTCATAATCCCTGTTTTTCGATAAAAGTTTTAAAAAGAGCT
>CAJLCG010000158.1 GCA_905205085.1 uncultured Oscillospiraceae bacterium | reverse complement strand
GCCAACAAGATCTGGAACGCCAGCCGCTTCCTGATGATGAACCTGACCATCGACAAGTGCGAGCTGCCCGAGAAGCTGGAGCTGGAGGACAAGTGGATTCTCTCCAAGCTCAACCGTGCCATCGGCGAGATCACCGAGAACATGGACAAGTACGAGCTGGGCGTGGCCGCCCAGAAGATCTACGACTTCATTTGGGATGACTACTGCGACTGGTATATCGAGCTGACCAAGACCCGCCTCCAGGGCGACGACGAGGACAGCAAGGTCCGGGCCCAGCAGGTGCTGTGCTATGTCCTCACCGACATGCTCAAGCTGCTGCACCCCTTCATGCCCTTCATTACCGAGGAGATCTGGCAGGCTCTGCCCCACGAGGGCGACTTCCTCATGCTGTCCCAGTGGCCTCAGGTCAGCGACAGCCGCAACTTCCCCGAGGAAGAGAAGGCCATGGAGCTCATCATGGACGCCATCCGCGCCGTGCGTACCCGTCGCAGCGAGATGAACGTGCCCCCCTCCAAGAAGGCCCACCTCACCGTGGCCACCAGCGAGAAGGCCGTCTTTGAGCTGGGTATCCCCTTCCTCAAGAAGCTGGCCTACGCCAGTGAAGTCTCCATTGTGGACAGCGGCGTGGCTCCCGAGGCCGCCGGCACCGTCACCGTGGTCACCCACGTGGCTCAGCTGTCCATGCCTCTGGCTGAGCTGGTGGATATGGAGAAGGAGAAGGCCCGCATGGAGAAGGAGCTGAAGAAGAACAGCGCCGAGCTGGAGAAGCTGAACACCAAGCTCAATAATCCCGGCTTTGTCAACAAGGCTCCCGCTCATGTGGTGGAGGCTGAGAAGGAGCGCGCCGTCAAGCTCACCGAGCTGGTGGCCAAGCTGGAGGAGCAGCTTCGCTCCATGTAACCTCCTACTTTTCTTGAAAGAAAAGTAGGCAAAAGAACTTCCTGGAAAGCTTCGCTTTCCCTCTGGGGAGACGCAAAAGCGTCTCCCCACTTTTATTTTACCTTCCTTTATCTGACCTGCTCTTGACAGGATTCGGCAAAGGTTTTTTAATAAAGATAAGAAAGCACCTGTGAGGAGGACTTACCATGGGATTTGTTACATTGGGGAAAACTGGGATCAAAGCGCAGAAGCAGGCCTTCGGCTGCTTGCCCATCCAGCGCATCTCGAAGGAAGACGCAGTATCCCTGCTTCATCGGGCCTATGACGGCGGCATGAACTTCTTTGACACCGCCCGGGCCTACTCCGACAGTGAGGAGAAGGTGGGCGCCGCCTTTGCCGGTATGCGGGACAAAATTTACATCGCTACGAAAACCGGCGCTACCACCGCCGAGGGCATGTGGAAGGACCTGGAGCAAAGCCTTCGCATGCTCCAGACCGACTACATCGACATCTACCAGTTCCATAACCCCGCCTTCTGCCCCAAGCCCGGCGGAGAGGACGGTCTGTATGATGCCGCTCTGGAGGCCAAAAAGCAGGGCAAAATCCGCCATATCTCCATCACCAACCACCGCCTGGCTGTGGCCCACGAGGCCATTGACTCCGGCCTTTACGAGACCCTCCAGTTCCCCTACAGCTACCTGGCCGGTCCCCAGGAGCAGGAGCTGGTGGACAAGTGTAAGGCGGCCAACATGGGCTTTATTGCCATGAAGGGTCTGGCCGGCGGCCTCATCCGGGACGGCATGGTAGCCGCTGCCTTTATGGAGCAGCAGCCCACGGTCCTGCCCATCTGGGGCGTGCAGCACCAGTGGGAGCTGGATGAGTTCCTCTCCTGCATCAAAGAGTCCCCCGCTATGACGGCGGAGCGGCAGGCGGTCATTGACCACGACCGCAAGGAGCTCTCCGGCGACTTCTGCCGGGGCTGCGGCTACTGTATGCCCTGTCCCATGGGGATCGAGATCAACAACTGCGCCCGCATGTCCCTCATGCTGCGCCGCGCTCCCGCCGCTGGCTGGCTCACCGAGGAGTGGCAGGAGAAGATGAAGAAAATCGAGACCTGCCTGCACTGCAACAAATGCAGCTCCAAGTGCCCCTACGGTCTGGATACCCCCCGCCTGCTGAAAGAAAACTATGAGGATTATTGGAAGGTCCTGGAGGCCAGCAAAGGCTGATTTTCCCAGCCCTCCGCTCGATACCGGATTGTCACTTTACACTGGATTCCGGGAATGCTAAAATAAAAAGAGAGAGATTTGGGACGACCCACCTTGGAGAGGAGGAGATTCCAATGGGTTTTTTTGCCGGTATTGCGGCGCTTTGTACCCCGATTGCTCTGATCGTCTTTTGGATCTTTGCCACCCGAGGACGCCGCAATCATCCCAAATGGGAGGTCCTGCGCCGGTTTCGTTATGCCCATCGCGGGCTGTATGATCCTGCCCGTGGCGTACCGGAAAACTCCATGGCGGCATTCCGCCGGGCCCGGGCCCTGCAGTGCGGCATTGAGCTAGACGTCCACCTTACCAAGGACGGCCGTCTGGCCGTGATCCACGACAAGAGCCTTCTGCGCACCGCCGGTGCCGACCTGATTGTGGAGCAGCTGACCGTGCCTCAGCTAAAGGAATATCGTTTGGAAGGAACCCAGGAGAGAATCCCTCTGCTGGAGGAGGTTCTGGAGATCTTTCAGGACGGCCCTCCCCTGCTGGTAGAATTGAAGGCCGACTACTTTGACGTGAAAAAGCTGGTGGAGACCGCGGTACGCACCCTGGACCAGTACCGGGTGAACTACTGCATCGAGTCCTTCCATCCCGGTGTGCTGCTCTGGCTGGCCCGTCACCGTCCCGACATCTGCCGGGGCCAGCTGTCGGAGAACTTCTGGCGCTGCCGGGGTGAGCTCAAGGCTTGGCAGGCCTTTGCCATGACTCATCTGCTCTCCAACTTCCTCACCCGGCCCGACTTCATCTCCTTTCGTCAGGAGCACCGCTGGGTGCCTTCCGTGTGGTTGTGCCGTAAGCTCCACCGGCTGAAAATGTTCGGCTGGACAGTGCGCAGCCCCCGGGAGATGGAACAGCTGGAGCGAGAAGGATTCTCCGTTATCTTTGAGGGCTTCCAGCCCCAACTGCACACCCCTGTTTGGGCACAGAAATCCGCGTAAATGAAAAAATTTGAGCCGCTGGAGCATGCTCCAGCGGCTCTTTTTTATGCATTGATCTCGGCGCTTCGCGCCTCCAGCCAGGCGGTCATCTCAGACAAACCTTCCTCGCTGAGAGGAAAGTCGGCCTCCGCCTCGATCTCGCTCAGTTCTTTGGTCAGCGGTCCCCGCCACAGTTCCACATGGATCTGCTCCTCCTGGGGCGCGGCATAAAACCGGGTATTTCCCAGGCTTCCGTACCAGGTATTTCCGTTTTCCCAAAACAGCATGGTGGGAATAAATATCTCGCTCAACGTTTTGCCTCCGTGTTCTTATTCCTCCGGTTCCGCCCAGTCCAGACTGCGGCCCACCGCCTTATGCCAGCCCCGCAGCAGCTTTGTGCGGGTGGCCTCGTCCATGGCGGGCTCATACAGGCGGTCCGTCTTCATCCGGCTTTTGACCTCCTCCAGGCTGCCCCAAACCCCAGTGGCCA
>CAJLCG010000157.1 GCA_905205085.1 uncultured Oscillospiraceae bacterium | reverse complement strand
CGGGAACTCCCCGGTGCGGCCCTGCTGAAAGGCCTGACAGAAGTCGGCGGCGGGGCACTTCTCACACAGGGGCGCTCCATTGGGCAGGCAGACGGTAGCTCCCAGCTCCATCATGGCCTGGTTGAATTGGCCGGGCTGGGCGGTGGGGATGACCTGCTGGAGGGCGGCGGTGATGCGCTTTTTGGTTGCAGCGGCCAAAATATCGGAGGGGTCGGCGGTGAGCCGGGTCACCACCCGCAGCACATTCCCGTCCACGGCGGGCACCGGAATGCCGAAGGCGATGGAGGCGATGGCTCCGGCGGTGTAGTCCCCTACCCCGGCCAGGGAGCGAATGCCCTCATAAGTATTTGGAAATACCCCGCCCCAGTCGTCCACGATCTGCCGGGCCGCCTTTTGCAGGTTGCGGGCCCGGCTGTAATAGCCCAGGCCCTGCCACAGCTTCATCAGCGCGTCCT
The DNA here is from genome assembly GCA_905205085.1 of uncultured Oscillospiraceae bacterium. Taxonomy (GTDB): domain Bacteria; phylum Bacillota; class Clostridia; order Oscillospirales; family Oscillospiraceae; genus Lawsonibacter. The sequence continues at coordinate 3,105 of CAJLCG010000157.1, read as the reverse complement.
CAGGTAGAGCGGCCAGATCCTGCACGGTTGGCGCGGCCTGTAAAAAACGGCGGTAATAGTCCAGTACGGCCGCCACCCGGGTCTGCTGGAGCATGATTTCCGACACCCAGACCCGGTAGGGGGTGGGGTCCTGCCGCCAGGGCAGGACACGGGCGTGCTCCCGATACCACAAAAGCAGGGGGATGGGCAGTTGTTCCAATGGCTGCATGGAGACCCTCCTTGGAGAAATGGATTTTCTGATTATAGCCTATTTCCTTACGTCATGCAAGGAAGAGAAGCGTATAAGCGATCAGCAATATATACTATAATGAAATTGGGAATGGTGTTTTTTAAAGAAGGGTGGTAAAGTGTGAATCGGCAAAAGGTTAAAAATTTAACAAGAATTTGGTTACCGCTCTTACCAAGTTCTTGGAAAAACCTTTGCAGCTCGATTTTCCATTCCTTCCTTCTCACAAAACAGTCAAAACGGGAAGCCCGGCGGGGCTTCCCGTTTTGGCGTTTTCGGGGTTATTCGCCTTTCTTGGCCAGTGCCTCCTCCAGAAGCTGGGCCATCTCCAGTACCAGACCGTCGCAGTGCTCCTTGCGGGGCACGCCCTGTTCCTTGGCCAGGGTGAGCAGGGCGGTGCAGTGGGTGTCCTGGTGGCGCTGGCGGAAATCCTGGATGACCTGGCGGGCGGACTGGCTGTCATACCCGGCCAGTCCCAAGAGCATCAGGGTGGCGCTGAGGGCGCCGCAGGCGGAGCCGTGGAGCATGCCGGAGCCAAAGAGACTGCCCAGCTTGTCGGCCTGCTCCTTGTCCAGCCCGAACTGGGGGGCGAAGGGGACCAGCAGGGACTGGGCGCAGTTGTAGTGGCGGCCGTTGGGCTCGGTGCGCAGGTACTGTACTTCTTCCAAACGGGTCATATTGGGGTTCCTCCTCAAGTTAGTTGAAAATATCCGGGGTGTCGGCAAACATCTGCCGCACCCGGTCCAAAACCGGCCGGTTTTCCGGCTGGGAGAGGGTGGGGTCCTGTTGGAGCAGCTGCCGGGCGGACTGCTGGGCCTGCTGCAAAAGGCGCATATCGCCGGAGAGGTCGGCCAGGGCCAGCTGGGGCAGGCCGTGCTGGCGGCTGCCAAAGAAGTCGCCGGGGCCCCGCAGCTTCAAGTCCTCCTCCGAAATTTTGAAGCCATCGGTGGTGGAGGCCAGGGTTTTCAGCCGGGTCATGGCGTCCTGGGCGTGGGAGTTGGTGATGAGCACGCAGTAGGACTGGTGCCTGCCCCGGCCTACCCGGCCCCGGAGCTGGTGGAGCTGGCTGAGGCCAAAGCGCTCGGCGTTCTCCACGATGATCAGAGCGGCGTTGGGCACATCCACCCCCACCTCCACTACGGTGGTGGACACCAGCACGTCCACGTCTCCGGCGGCAAAGGCGGCCATGACGGCGTCCTTTTCTTTAGGGCGCATCTTGCCGTGGAGCAGGGCCAGACGTAGATCGGGAAACACCTCATCCTGGAGGTGCTGGGCGTAGCTCTTCACCGCCTTCAAATCGGCGAAGGGGACCGGTTCTCCCTCCGCGCCCTCCTGGGCGGCGCGGTCCTCCACGGCGGGGCAGATGATGTAGGCCTGCCGCCCCTCGCCCACCAATTTCCGCACAAAGTTGTACATCCGCTGCCGCTTATCCTCGTGGACCACGTAGGTCTCCACCGGGGTGCGGCCGGGAGGCAGCTGGTCGATGACCGACACGTCCAGGTCCCCGTAGATGATGAGGGCCAGGGTGCGGGGAATGGGGGTGGCGGACATGACCAGCACATGGGGGGCCTGGCCCTTGGCGGCCAGGGCAGAGCGCTGGGCCACGCCGAAGCGGTGCTGCTCGTCGGCTACCATAAGTCCCAGGTTATAAAACTCCACGTCCTGGGAGATGAGGGCGTGGGTGCCCACCACCAAGTCCACCTCCCCCTGGGCAATGGCCTGGCGAAGCCGCTTTTTCTGGGCCGGCGTGAACGAGCCGGTGAGCAGGCCTACCCGTACTCCCGCCGGCTCCAGCAGGGCGGAGAGGGAGCGGGCATGCTGCTGGGCCAGCACCTCAGTGGGGGCCATGAGGGCTGTCTGCATCCCGGCCTTGGCGGCCAGATAGGCCCCCCAGGCGGCCACCACCGTCTTGCCCGAGCCCACGTCTCCCTGGACCAGCCGGTTCATGGAACGGCCGGAGCTGAGATCGGCGGCCACCTCCTCCATCACCCGGCGCTGGGCCTGGGTAGGAGGGAAGGGGAGCAACGCGAGAAATTCCTCCAGAGGCCGGGAGGGAACCACCCGGCCCGCCGCGTCTCCCCGGCGGTGCTTGAGCATGGAAAGACCTGCGGACAGGTAAAAGAGCTCCTCAAAGGTGAGCCGCCGCCGGGCCAGGTCCAGACTCTCCGGGGAGTCGGGAAAGTGAATGTTGCGGAAGGAGAATTCTGTCTGGGCCAGCTCGTGGTCCAGACGTACCGAACGGGGCAGAGACTCGGACATCTGGGCGGCGCAGGCCTCCACCGCCGGGCGGGTGAGAGAGCAGAGCAGGTGGTTGGAGATGCCCGCCGTCAGGGGGTAGATGGGCAGAATGCAGCCGGTGACCGCCTGGCGGTCGGTGCGCTCAAAGATGGGGTTGATCATGGTGCGGCGGCTGCCCTGCTCCTCCACGATGCCCCAGAAGACGTACTCCTCCCCGGCCTTGATGGCCCGCTCCACATAGGACTGGTTGAAGAAGGTAATGTGCAGGGCACCGGCGTGGTCCACTGCCTTCACCTTCACCAGCTCCATACCTTTGCGGATGCGGCTGAGCCGGGGGTGCTCGGCGGCCATGGCCTGGACGCACACCTTCACCCCCAGGGGGGCGGAGCGGATGGACCAGATCTTCCGCCGGTCCTCGTAGTCCCGGGGGAAGTAGGTCATCAGGTCCCGGACCCGGGTAAGGCCCAGCTTTTCCAGCTTGGCGGCCCGGGCAGGTCCCACGCCGGGAAAGTCAGTGAGCGGGGTGTCCAGAGTGAGATCCAAGGTGTGCGCCTCCTTTCTTGCATCAGTTCAGACCCCCATTTTAACACAACCGACTCGGTGCGTAAAGCGGAGACGAAAAGGGCCGCCGGGAGCTTGTT
>CAJLCG010000156.1 GCA_905205085.1 uncultured Oscillospiraceae bacterium | reverse complement strand
CCGGCCGCACCGAGATCGGCGGCAACCACACCGACCACCAGCATGGCCGCGTGCTGTGCGGCAGCGTGGATCTGGACATGATCAGCTGCGCCGCCCCCAACGGTCTGAATGTCATCCGCATCATCTCCGAGGGTTACCCCGCCCTGGAGGTAGAGCTGGATCAGCTGCTCCCCCGCCCTGAGGAGCGCAACACCTCCGCCGCTCTGGTCCGTGGCGTGGCAGCCAAGATCCAGGAGCTGGGCTACAAGGTGGGCGGCTTTGACGCCTGGGCCACCTCCAGCGTGCTGTCCGGCTCCGGCCTGTCCTCCTCCGCCGCCTATGAGGTGCTGGTGGGCAATATTCTCAACCACTTTTTCTGTGAGGGTGCTCTCACCCCCATCCAGATCGCTAAGATCGGCCAGTACGCCGAGAACGTCTACTTCGGCAAACCCTGCGGTCTGATGGACCAGATGGGCTCCTCCGTGGGCGGTGCGGTGGCCATCGATTTCGCCGATCCCGCTGCTCCCGTGGTGCGGAAGGTGGACTACGACTTCTCTAAGTCTGGCCATGCCCTGTGCATCGTGGACACCGGCTCCTGTCACGCCGACCTCACCGACGACTACGCCGAGATTACCCAGGAAATGGGTGCGGTGGCCGCCCACTTCGGCAAGCAGGTACTGCGGGATGTGCCCGAGGAGCAGTTCCGCGCCGAGATTCCCTCCCTGCGGGTCCGCTGCGGCGACCGGGCCGTACTCCGCGCTCTCCACTTCTATGATGACGACCGCCGGGCCGTGGAGGAGGCCGACGCCCTGGAGGCGGGCGACTTTGAGCGCTTCCTGGCTCTGGTGAATGCCTCCGGCATCTCCTCTTCCCTGCACCTGCAGAATACCTGGTCCATTGCCGATCCCAAGCAGCAGGCCATCCCCCTGGCCCTGGCCGTCGGCCGGGAGCTGCTGGACGGCACCGGTGCCATCCGTGTCCACGGCGGCGGCTTTGCCGGCACCATCCAGGCCTTTGTCCCCGTGGAAAAGCTGACCGCCTTTAAGAGCGGCATGGAGAAGCTGCTGGGCCCCGGCATGTGCCACATCCTCCACATCCGTCCTCAGGGCGGCTGCGTCATTCTGGCTTAAGCAAATCAGAAAGGAAGCACACGGAAATATGGCTATTCTTGTTTTGGGCGGAGCCGGCTACATTGGCTCCCACACCGTATATGAACTTATTGACGCCGGCCGGGATGTGGTCGTAGCCGACAACCTGCTCACCGGCTTCCGGGCCGCGGTCCATCCCAAGGCCCGCTTCTACCAGCTGGACATCCGGGACCGCAGCGCTCTGGATGAGCTGTTCACCAAGGAGAAGATCGAGGGCGTGATCCACTTCGCCGCCTCCTCCCAGGTGGGTGAGTCCATGTCCGATCCCCTCAAGTACTACGACAACAACCTCCACGGCACCATGGTGCTGCTCCAGGCCATGGTGGCCCACGGGGTGGACAAGATCGTCTTCTCCTCCACCGCTGCAACCTACGGCGAGCCGGAGCGGGTACCCATCCTGGAGACCGACCGCACCGATCCCACCAACTGCTACGGCGAGACCAAGCTGGCCATGGAGCACATGATGCGCTGGGTCTCCCGGGCTCACGGCCTGAAGTATGTGGCCCTGCGTTACTTCAACGCCTGCGGCGCCCACCCCTCCGGAGCCATCGGTGAGGCTCACAACCCTGAGACTCACCTCATCCCCCTGATTCTCCAGGTGCCCAACGGCCAGCGGGAGAAGATCTCCATCTTCGGTGATGACTATGCCACCAAGGACGGCACCTGCATCCGGGACTACATCCACGTCTCCGACTTGGCCCAGGCCCACATTCTGGCTCTGGATCACCTGCTCCAGGGCGGTGAGAGCGACGTGTTCAACCTGGGTAACGGCGTGGGCTTCACCGTAAAGGAAGTCATCGACGTAGCCCGGGCCGTCACCGGCCACCCCATCCCCGCCGAGACCTGCCCCCGCCGGGCCGGCGACCCCGCTCAGCTCATTGCCTCCTCCCAGAAGGCGGTAGACCAGCTGGGCTGGAAACCTAAGTACAACGACCTGAACACCATCATTGCTTCTGCCTGGAAGTGGCACAGTGCCCACCCCAGAGGATATGAGGAGGCTTAATTTATGATCGACTACGCCATTGAACAACTGATTTCTTATGCTCTGGACAAGGAGCTGATCCAGCCCTGCGAGAAAATCTGGGCTCTGAACACCCTGCTGGAGGTGCTGGAACTGGACAGCTACACCCCCACCGGCAAGGAAGTGGGCGAGGTGGACCTCCCCGCCGTGCTGGACGAGCTGATGGACGACGCCTACCAGCGTGGCGTGATGAAGGAGAACTCCATCGTCTACCGGGATCTGTTTGACACCAAGATCATGGGCGCTCTCACCCCCCGTCCCGCCCAGGTGATCGAGAAGTTCCAGGCTCTGCGGGCTGAGGACCCCCAGAAGGCCACCGACTGGTACTATAAGTTCAGCCAGGATACCAACTACATCCGCCGGGACCGCATCGCCAAGGACATGCAGTGGAAGGCTCCTACCGAGTACGGCGAGCTGGACATCACCATCAACCTGTCCAAGCCGGAGAAGGACCCCAAGGCCATCGCCGCTGCCCGGAACCTGCCCGCCTCCGCCTATCCCCGCTGCCAGCTGTGTGCGGAGAATGAGGGCTACGCCGGCCGGGTGAACCACCCTGCCCGCCAGAATCACCGCATCGTGCCCATCACCATCAACGGCTCCCCCTGGTTCCTGCAGTACTCCCCCTATGTGTACTACAACGAGCACTGCATCTGCCTCAACAGCGAGCACACCCCCATGAAGATCGACAAGGCCTGCTTCGGCAAGCTGCTGGACTTTGTGGGCCAGTTCCCCCACTACTTCGTGGGCTCCAACGCCGACCTGCCCATCGTGGGCGGCTCCATCCTGGCCCACGACCACTTCCAGGGCGGCCGTTACACCTTCGCCATGGCCAAGGCTCCCGTGGAGACTCCCTTCACCTTCCCCGGCTATGAGGATGTGCAGGCGGGCATCGTGAAGTGGCCCATGTCTGTGGTGCGCCTGACCTGCAGTGATCCCCAGCGGCTGATCGACCTGGCCGACCACATCCTCACCGCATGGCGCGGCTACACCGACGAGGCGGCCCTGATTCTGGCCGAGACCGACGGCGAGCCCCACAACACCATCACCCCCATCGCCCGCCGCCGCGGCGAGGACTATGAGCTGGATCTGGTGCTGCGCAACAACCTGACCACCGAGGAGCACCCCCTGGGCGTGTATCATCCCCATGCGGAGCTGCACCACATCAAGAAGGAGAACATCGGCCTCATCGAGGTCATGGGTCTGGCTGTTCTGCCCGCCCGCCTGAAGACCGAGCTGGCCGCCGTGGCCGAGAAGCTGGCCAAGGGCGAGGACCTGCGCGCCGATCCCCTCACCGCCTCTCACGCCGACTGGGCCGAGGGCTTTAAGGGCAAGTATGAGATCACCGCTGACAACGCCCTGGACGTGGTCCAGAAGGAGACCGGCCTGGTCTTTGCCCAGGTGCTGGAGCACGCCGGCGTCTACAAGCGCACC
>CAJLCG010000155.1 GCA_905205085.1 uncultured Oscillospiraceae bacterium | reverse complement strand
AGGTAGTAGAAGCCGTTGCCGGACACACGGCCGGCGGCGTCCATGTCGATGCCGTCGAAGGACTCCATGATCTGAGTGTGGTAGGGGATGTCAAAGTCGGGGGTGACGGGCTCGCCGAAGCGCTGGACTTCCACGTTGCAGGAGTCGTCGGGGCCGATGGGCACGGAGGGGTCGATGATGTTGGGGATCTGGAGCATGATCTTGCGGATCTTCTGGGCCAGCTCGGTCTCCAGAGCCTCCAGCTCAGCCAGACGGTCGGCATTGGCCTTGACCTTCGCCTTGGCCTCCTCGGCCTCCTGCAGCTTGGAGGGGTCCTTCTTGGCCTGGCCCATCAGCATGCCGACCTGCTTGCTGAGGGCGTTGCGCTGGGTGCGCAGCTCCTGAGCCTCAGCGATGGCGGCGCGGTTCTGGCTGTCCAGCTCCAGCACCTCGTCCACCAGGGGCAGCTTCTGGTCCTGGAACTTCTTCTTGATGTTTTCCTTTACCACGTCGGGGTTTTCCCGGACAAACTTGATATCCAGCATGGTCTGTTCCTCCAATTATTGTTGTTTTGATATGTCTTTGATTGTTTCACGTGAAACCTACTTTTCTTGAAAGAAAAGTAGGCAAAAGAACTTTCTGCGAAACTGCGTTTCGCCTCTCGCCCGTAGGGGAGGGGGGAGGTGGAAGCACCGGTTCCCTCGTCTGTGGTCACGAGCCAACCGCCACAGCTTTGCCGCACCAGGCGGTGTTCGTTCCGCGCAGCTGCTTTGAAATTTCCTTTGCGCAGGCCCCAGTGGGCCGGGGCAAGAAGGACGCTCCGTCCTGATTTTGCCCGCCGAAAGGTCAGATTAACCTCTCAGGAGGGCGTCCCCCGTAACTGGGGGTCCAGGGGGCAAGCTGCCTATGAGCGCCGCCTCCGGCATGGTGCTCATCGAAGGCGGCCCCCGGGGTCTTTTTGGTTCCTTTTTGGACAAGCAAAAAGGAACAACCACTTCTTAAAAGGTAGTGAAATCTTTTCCACATTCTAAGCTAAAAATGTGGAAAGAATTTTGCATCAATAAACCGCGTTGTAAATCTCCTCATACCGGTCGGCAGGGGAGAACCGTCCATTGTCGGTCACCGCCTCGGTGGGCAGCGCGGCGGCCAGCTCGTCGCCCATCTGGTCAATGAGGCTGCGGCACAGGCTGTACTTGCCCAGGACGTAGGCCTCGTCGATCTGCCAGAACCAGCCCATGGCCTCCACAGACTTCTCGCTGTTCTTCTGGCTGTTGGACAGATCCCGGTTTTCGTTGGTGAGCCGGTCATTTTCCGACTGGAGCTCGTTGATCTGCTCGATCAGCTCCATATTCTCATCGTAGATGTCCTGAGCGGACTGCATGTTGCTCAGCGACTCCCGCAGGCCGGACACCGACTGGTTCAGGCTGTCCACCACCTGCTCGTTCTGCCGCCGCTCCATCATAAAGGCCACCAGCATCAGTACAAAGGCGGCGGCAAAGAGGATGGTGATGTATTTGAACACCGATTTCTGCCGCTTCTCCTTGGTGGCAGGGGGGACATAGGCTGGGGCTTTCTTGGGCTCCCCCTTCTCCGCAGTGGTAGTCTGCTTCTCTGGAGAAGGGGAGGGGGTACGTTCATCATTCTTCATAGGAATTGTGCTCCTCTCCGTGGAGGGTGTTCAGCAAATTCAGCAGGGCCTCCAGGTCCTCGGGGTTGTAGTACTCCAGCTGGATCTTTCCCTTTTTCCCGTGGTGGGAGATGGTCACCTTCCGGCCCAGGTTGCTGGACAGGGACTTCTCCAACTCACCCAGGTACAGGGCGATCTCATCGTTGGCGGCCTTTTTCTCTGCAGGCTGCTTTTGCAGGGCCTTGACCAGACTCTCCGTCTGGCGCACAGACAGGCCGTGGGCCACCACCTGCTTGGCGGCCTGGCGCTGCATGGCCTGGGTGGGGGCGCCCAGAATGGCCCGGGCGTGGCCGGCAGACAGGGTTCCATCCTCCACCAGCTTCAGCAGATCCTCGGGCAGAGCCAGCAGACGCAGAGTGTTGGCGATGGCGGGACGGGACTTGCCCATCTCCTCGGCCACCTGCTCCTGGGTCATGCCGTACTCCTCCATCAGCACCTGATAGCCCCGGGCTTCTTCCGCCGGGTTCAGGTCTTCCCGCTGGAGGTTTTCAATGAGTCCCAGCTCCATGACCTTTCGGTCGTCTGCTTCGATAATGACGGCGGGCACTTCAGTAAGGCCGGCCTGCTTGGCGGCGCGCCAACGCCGCTCGCCGGCGATGATCTGATAGTAGCCGGAGGCCAGCCGCCGCACCGTGAGGGGCTGGATAATGCCGTGGACGCGAATGGACTCGGCCAGGTCGCTGAGGGTTTCCGGGTCAAACCGCTTCCGGGGCTGATTCAGTCCCGGCTCCACCTGGGAGATGGGCAGAGAGATGGAACCCTCGCCCTGGGCGGGCAGCTCCGGGTCGCCCAGCAGGGCGTTGAGCCCCCGGCCCAGACCCAGATCGGTCTTTCGTTTTGCCATGGTACACCTTCCTTTCCAAGTAAGAAAGGGCTGGGCCAACGGGATGGGACCTGTGGTTCAGCGCTTTCCAAACATTAAAATCGATGGGCGGCAGGGCCGCCGTAGGGGAGAGGGGGGTCAGCCCTCTCCGGCAGACATCTCCTCCGCCAAAGACCGGTAGGCCTCCGCGCCCCGGGAGTAGGGGTCATAGTCGGTGACCGGCATGCCGTGGCTGGGCGCCTCGCTCAGACGCACGTTCCGGGGGATGACGGTGGCATACACCTGTCCGGGGAAGTGCCGCTTCACTTCCTCCGCCACCTGGAGGGACAGGTTGGTGCGGCTGTCAAACATAGTCAGCAGCACGCCCTCCAGGGACAGCTTGGGGTTCAGGCCCCGCTTGACCAGCCGCACGGTGGACAGCAGGTCGCTCAGACCCTCCAGGGCGTAGTACTCGCACTGGACGGGCACGATGAGAGAGTGGGCCGCGCACAGGGCATTGACGGTGAGCAGCTCCAGGGAAGGGGGGCAGTCGATAAAGATGTAGTCGTAGTTTTCAGCCAGACTGTCCAGGGCCTTTTTCAGCAGGTGCTCCCGGTCGGGAATGGCGATCATCTCGATGCCCGCGCCCGCCAGGGCCTTGTTGGAGGGGATCACGTCCCCGTACTTGGTGGAAACCACAGATTTCTTTGGGTCCGCCCCGTTGATCAGCACATCGTACACATTGGGGGAGGCGGTGTTCTTGTCCACGCCCATACCCGATGTGGCGTTAGCCTGGGGATCAAAATCACACAGCAGCACCCGTTTGCCCAGGGCTTTCAGGGAAGCGGTGATGTTTACGGTGGTAGTGGTTTTGCCCACGCCGCCTTTCTGGTTGACAATGGCAATGATTCTGGCCATTCAGTTACCTCCTGACGGAAAATGAGGCCATCACAGGGCTACCTTTATATATAAGTAAGCAGCAGTGTGATTCCAGAGTTCCATTATAACAACCGTGGCCCACACTTTCAACTCTTTTACCTGCATTTCTATTGGGCAAACCAACGATTCCATGTTTCACGTGAAACAGGGCCAAGGAAGGAAAGCAGTGTTTCACGTGAAACAATAAAAAAAGCCCGGCGGGGATCTTTCA
>CAJLCG010000154.1 GCA_905205085.1 uncultured Oscillospiraceae bacterium | reverse complement strand
ACACCAGCGAGCCGCACAGCGCAATGATCACGGCGGCCAAGACAAGCACCAGCACTGGCGGACGTTTTTTCTTCCACAGGAAGATGCTGCGGATGCGGTGCTCTGTCTCCCGGGCCGAGCCGGACAGCCGGGTAGTAAGGGGGGAGCGGGGAAATCTGGGTGTCATTCATTGGCTCCTTTCGTTTAAGAGCGGGCTTTCAGTCGCTCCACCGCAGACAAAATCGTTTTGCCGTAGGCGGCGTGCTCATCCTGGGGAAGGAGGCGCAGTACCGCCTCGTCGCAGGAGAGTTCGGTGTCCTGTTCAATGGCCCGGCCCATCAGCCACACCAGAGGGTTGAACCAGTGGACTGCCTGCACCCACAGGGCCAGCGCCTTGAGCCAGATGTCCCGGCGGCGGTAGTGGGTCAGCTCATGGAGCAGGGCGTATTCCAGCTCCTTGGGGGCGAGGGGCTGCTCCGGCAGAAGAAGAATGGGGTGGAACAGTCCAGCCAGCATGGGGGCGGCCAGACCGGGGCAGGTCATCAGCCGGGGACGGCGATCCAGACCCAACTCATCGCCGATGGCGTTGTACAGGGGTAAAAGCTGAAAGTCCTGGACCGGGCTTGCCCAGCGTTTCAAAAAGCGTTTGAGCCGCACATGGGCAATGAGATTCCAAACCAGAATCCCCACTCCACCTGCAATCCAGATCCCAGTCACGATTTGTGAGAGGTACACGGTAGGCTTTGTCTCCGTTTGGGGGTCTGGATCATCCGGAGAAGAGGAGGTGGGAGAGGACGAATCCGGTTGTTGACTGGAGGAACCGGTGGGGGCGACAGGAGAAGGCGCCGCATCCTGAAAGGGGCGTCCGGCGGTGAAGGGCAGCTCTGAGGGGCGCTCCAGGCTGGGGGAGGTGAGCTGGATGGGGGCACGGACCTGGACGTTGGGGAACGAGAAGGGCAGGGGGATGGCCAGACGCAGACAGAGGAGCAGCCAGCCCCAGCAGCGCCACCGGGCGGCGTATCGGGAGCGGGTGAGCAGTCCGGTGGCCATCAGAACCAGGCCCACCAGCCCGCCGCCCAGGGACAGAGCGCCCAAATGAAACAGAAAATCCGTCATGCCTTGGTGTCCTCCTCCAGCTGGTCCAGCAGAGAGCGCAGCTCGTCCAGGTCCTGACGCTTCAGCCCGGTCCGGGCCAGAGCCGCCACAAAGTTCCGGGGAGAACTGCCATAGAGCCGGGAGAGGACGCTGCGGCTGTCAAAAGCCAGGTAGTCCTCCTGGGAGATTAAAGGGGTATAGCGGTTGCTCTTACCCTCCCGGCGAACCGACACAAAGCCTTTCTCGGCCAAACGGGCCAGGTAGGTGTTCACGGTATTACTGGCCCAGCCAAAGTCCTCCAGCGCCTGGTCCAGGGCGGCACGAGGGGTGTCGGCGCCCAGCTTCCACAGGGCTTTCATCACTTCCAGTTCGGTGTCGGGCAGACGTTTCATGGTATCATCTCCAAATTACTTCAAATGTAGTGGATAATTATATACTACACTTGTGGTAGTTTGTAGTCAAGTTACAGAGCGGTGACAGAAAAAACAAGCCCCGGGCCATGCCCGGGGCTTGCAGAAACAATACATTATCAAAGTAAAAGCTGACCGTTGATCTCCAGACGGAAGCTCAGACCCAGCTGCTCCGCCGCCCGGCGGCACAGCAGCATCCGCTGCAGAAAGATCTCAAAGTAATCCATAACGGCGCACATCTCTGTATTAATGGACAGGGAAAGAGTGATGGTCTTTGCCTCCACATCCAGCAGTACCTCAGAGCGCTCCACCGAGTAGTTTACCCGGTCGTGGATATCAAAGGTGGACATATCTTTGTTGCGGACCCGGCTGCGGCGCACGTCAGTCTTGTCCGCCAGAATGAGGGCGGCAGCAATGGCGTTGACCGGGAAAGCGGTAGAGTCATCGTGGTGTCCAATGGCTGTGATGACGGCAGCCACGTCCGAGGGGTCCATGCCCATGTTGTCCAGAATGCGGAAGGCCATGGTGGCACCGCTGATGGCATGATCGTGGCGGTTGACCACGTTGCCGATGTCGTGCATGTAGGCGGCAATCTGGGCCAGCTCCACTTCACGGGGGGTGTACCCCAGCTCAGTCAGAATCTGGGCGGCCACATGAGCGCACTTGCCCACATGGGCAAAGGCGTGCTCGGTAAAGCCCAGCGCGGTGAGAGAGACGTCGGCTTGGGTGATGTAGGTCCGGATCTCCGGGGAGGAGCGGATCATATCAAAGGTTACTTCCATGGTGTCGCTCCTTATTAAATCTCACGGATGTCGTAAGGTGTGGTCTGGTATACGTAGTAATTCAGCCAGTTGGTGTAGAACAGCTGGGCGGCGGAGCGCCAGCGCACCTGAGGAGGCTGTGTGGGATCGTCGTTGGGGAAGTAGTTATCGGGGACGTTAATGTCGATGCCCTTGTTTACATCCCGGAAGTACTCGTTGGCCAGGGTGTCGGGGTCGTATTCCGGGTGGCCGGTAATGAAGAAACGGCGATTATCCTGGCTCTTCACGGCAAAGACGCCGGCCTGCTCCGAGACAGCCAGCAGCTGCAGCTCCGGGACGGCCAGAACATCCTCCAGCTTGTTTTCGGTGTAGCGGGAGTGAGGAACATAGAAAACGTCGTCAAAGCCCCGGAACAGAGGGCTGCGCTTACGAACCACTGTGTGGGGGAAGACGCCGAAGAGCTTTTTACCCAGATCATACTTAGGGATATTATAATGGTAGTAGAGACCGGCCTGGGCACCCCAGCAGATATGGAGAGTGGAGTGAACGTGGGTTTTGGTCCATTCCATGATCTCGCACAGCTCATCCCAGTAGTCTACGTCGGTAAAATCCAGATTCTCCACCGGGGCACCCGTGATGATCATACCGTCATACTTCCGGTCTTTGATCTGGTCAAAGGTGGTATAGAAAGAGGAGAGGTGGCTGGCGTCGGTATTCTGAGAGACATGGCTGAGAGTGTGCAGCAGCTCGACCTGAACCTGAAGAGGAGAGTTGGAGAGTTTACGCAGCAGCTGGGTCTCCGTTACGATCTTGGTGGGCATCAGATTTAAAATGAGGAGGTTCAGTGGGCGGATATCCTGGTGCATGGCCCGGTACTCCGTCATAACAAAGATGTTTTCTCCCTCTAATGTAGCGGTAGCAGGGAGGGAATCGGGAATCTTAATGGGCATGGAAATGACCTACCTTATAATATAGAATTCGTAAAAATAGGGTATCATAACTGAGAAGGATGCGCAAGGCGTATTTCTACGGATAAATGTAGCTCGGTGGCGGACAAAATAGGGGAAAAAGGCCTTATTTCGGGAAGAGAAGAAAAAATTCGAAAAATATGAAAAAACCTGTTGACAAATGGGGGAGGCAGTGGTATTCTATCAAAGCTGTCCGCGAGACAGTGCTTACCGAGATCAAAAGTGAGCTTGAATGAGAGAACAAAAACCGCCTGACGGCGCGAAAAAAGTTCTTGACAAGCGAACTGAGATGTGGTAAACTAATCGAGTCGCCTGCAAGGGCGATGAAAAAAGGAGAAGCCTGCCGGGCTGACCGAAAGAGTCGAAAAAGTTTGAAAAAACTTTAAAAAAGCTCTTGACAAGGTCGAAACGGTGTGGTAAAATAACTCCTGCCGCTGCAAAGCGGTGTGTACCTTGTA
>CAJLCG010000153.1 GCA_905205085.1 uncultured Oscillospiraceae bacterium | reverse complement strand
GGTGAGCGGTCTGGACGGGGGGCGGGCCCTGAACTGCGCCCTGTGCGCCCTGTGTGGACCGGAGGCAGCGGAGCGCACAGCGGGCCTTCTGGACGGCTTTTTGGTGGGAGCCCTGGTAGCGGGAGGGGTAATTTTGGCCTGGAAGGGGGGAAGCATCACCCTCTTTTTTACCGCCGGATGGCTTTTTTCTTCCATTTGGCGGGAAAAGGAAGGAAAAAGGGCTTGTCATCCAGCATAGAAACGAGTAAAATAGTTCTACCGCGTCTCAAGATAGAACTGGGGGAACGACATGAATCGCACGCTGGAGCATATTTTGCCCAAAGTACAAAAACCCGCCCGCTACACGGGGGGAGAATATAACGCCGTGGTAAAAGACAAACGCACGGTAGACACCCGCTTTGCCCTTTGCTTCCCGGACACCTATGAAATCGGTATGTCCAACCTGGGCTGCCGTATTTTGTACGGCCTGATGAACGAGCAGGAGGGGCTGTGGTGCGAGCGCTGCTACGCCCCCTGGGGAGACATGGAGGAGGAAATGCGCCGGGAGGGGTTGCTGCTCTACGCCCTGGAGAGCGGCGACCCTATTTCTGACTTTGATATCATCGGCTTTTCTCTGGGCTATGAGATGGCCTATACCAATGTCCTGAACATGCTGGACCTGGCGGGGCTGCCGCTGCGCTCCGCTGACCGGCCTGAGCTCACCCCCCTCATCGTGGCGGGGGGCACCTGCTGCTATAACCCCGAGCCCCTGGCTCCCTTTGTGGACCTGTTTGTCCTGGGAGAAGGGGAGGAGGTCACCCTGGAGTACATCGCCCTGTACCGCCAGGCCAAGGAGGAGGGCTGGAGCAAGGAGGAGTTCCTCCAGGAGGCCGCCAACATCGAGGGCATCTATGTCCCGTCCTTTTATGAGCCCATCTACCGTCCCGACGGTACCTTGGAGGAAATGCGCATTAAGGAGGGCTCCGGTGCGCCCGAGTCGGTGCGCAAGCGGGTGGTCCAGGACATGGACAAGGCCTACTTCCCGGTGAAGACCATTATCCCGTCCACCGAGATCGTCCACGACCGGGTTATGCTGGAGCTGTTCCGGGGCTGTATCCGGGGGTGCCGGTTCTGCCAGGCGGGCTATGTATACCGCCCGGTGCGCAACCGCAATCCCCAGCTGCTGGCTGAGTACGGCAAGGCGGCCTGTCAGGATTCCGGCTACCAGGAGATGACCCTGTCCAGCCTGTCCTCCACCGACTACCCCTGCCTGCTGGAGCTGTGTGACGACCTGCTGGACTACTGCGCACCCAAGGACATCGGCGTGTCCCTGCCCTCTCTGCGGGCGGACACCTTCTCCATGAATCTGATGGAGCGTTTGCAGCGGGTGCGCAAGGGCGGCCTGACCTTTGCCCCGGAAGCTGGTACACAGCGTCTGCGCGACGCCATCAACAAGAACCTGCGGGAGGAGGACCTGCTGCAGTCCTGCCGCACCGCCTTCTCCGGCGGCTGGAGCGGCGTGAAGCTCTACTTCATGCTGGGCCTGCCCACCGAGACCGACGAGGATGTGTTGGGCATCGCCGACCTGGCCCGAAAGGTATACCAGTGCTGGCGGGAGTGCACTCCCAACCGCGCCCGCGGGGTGCGCATCACCGTGTCCACCTCCTGGTTTGTGCCCAAGCCCCATACCGCTTTCCAGTGGGATGCCCAGATTCCGGTGGAGGAGTACCAGCGGCGGGTGAACCTGCTGCGGGACGCCCTGAAGCGGGACCGCTCCATCACCTACAACTGGCACGACCCCCAGACCAGCTATCTGGAGGCCATCTTCTCCCGGGGCGATCGCCGCCTGGCCGACGTGCTGGAGCACGCCTGGCAGAACGGGGCCAAGTTCGACTCCTGGAGCGAGTATTTTGATTTCCAGCGCTGGATGGACGCCCTGGCCGCCTGCGGTCTGGACGGAGACTTCTACGCCCACCGGGAGCGGCCCCGGGACGAGGTATTCCCCTGGTGCCGCATCGACCCCATGGTTACCCCCGCCTTCCTGTGGCATGAGCGGGAGCTGTGCTATCAGTCCCAGACCACCCCGGACTGCCGCACCCGCTGTTCCGGCTGTGGGGCCAACCGCCTGCTGAAAGGAGGGGTGTGCAATGGCTGACCGTCTGCTCTTTTCCAAGACCGGCCGGGCCAAGTATATCTCCCACCTGGACCTGATGCGTACCTTCCAGCGGGCCTTCACCCGGGCTGGCATTGAAATCAAGCACACTCAGGGCTTCCACAAGCACCCCTTTGTGTCTATTGCGCTGCCTTTGTCGGTGGGCTACTCCAGCCAGTGTGAGATTCTGGAGTTCGGCCTGGTGGGGGGAGCCACCGCCGAGGAGGTACCCCAGCGGCTCACCGCTGCCATGCCCGAGGGCATCATCGTCCACCAGTGCTACCCCGCTGAGCGCAAGCTCAAGGAGCTGGCCTATGTGAACTACATCATCAACTTTGAGTACTCCGAGGGCCGTCCTCAGGCCTCCGAGCCCGCCATGCAGGAGCTCTTAAGCCGGGAGAGCCTGGTGATGCAGAAGAAGTCCAACAAGTCCAAGAAGGGCTACACGGAGGTGGACCTGATTCCGCTCATCAAGGGCTTCAACCTGGAGTGTCAGAGCGACACTCTCACCCTGGACGCGGTGCTCTGCGCCCAGAATCCGGGTCTTAACCCGGAGCTCATCCGGGCCGCTTTCTGCCAGGCCTACCCGGATTACGCCCCCGATTTTGTCACCTTCCACCGTCGGGAGGTACTGGATATCGACGGAAAACCGTTTCGATAATGGCTTCTTTCTCCTCACGGGGTTGTCAAACGCCCGGGGGAGTGGTATAATACCTCCGCTGTTTGAACCGAAAAAAGAGAAGGGAACGATACTATGTCCGGACATTCCAAGTGGCACAATATTCAAAAGACCAAGGGCGCGGCCGACGCCAAGCGCTCTCAGATTTTTACCAAGATCGCCCGTGAGATGATCGTGGCCGTCAAGACCGGCGG
The DNA here is from genome assembly GCA_905205085.1 of uncultured Oscillospiraceae bacterium. Classification (GTDB taxonomy): domain Bacteria; phylum Bacillota; class Clostridia; order Oscillospirales; family Oscillospiraceae; genus Lawsonibacter. The sequence continues at coordinate 669 of CAJLCG010000153.1, read as the reverse complement.
CAGCGGCGATCCCGCCAACAACTCCCGTCTGGCCGCCGTCATCGCCAAGGCTAAGGCTGCCAATATGCCCAACGACAACATCAAGCGAACCATCGACAAGGCTCTGGGCGCGGGCAACACCGATAACTTCGAGAGCGTGGTGTACGAGGGCTACGGCCCCAACGGCGTGGCCGTCATCGTGGACGCTCTGACCGATAACCGTCAGCGTACCGCCCCTGAGGTGCGTCACCTGCTGGACAAGTACGGCAAGGGCCTGGGCGCCACCGGCTGCGTGTCCTGGAGCTTTGACCGCAAGGGCGTTATCGTCCTGGACAGCGAGGACCTGGACGAGGACACCGTGATGATGGACGCTCTGGAGGCCGGTGCCGATGACATGCAGGCCGACGACGAGGTCTTTGAGATCTACACCGATCCCGACGCCTTCCCCGCCGTCTCCGAGGCTCTGGAGGCCAAGGGCTATACCTTCCTGGAGGCTTCCGTACAGATGGTGCCTCAGAACTATGTCAAGCTCACCGACGAGGCCGACATCAAGAACATGGAGAAGCTCATCGATGCCCTGGAGGACAACGATGACGTTCAGAACGTCTACCACAACTGGGAGCAGTAACCTACTTTTTTCGAGAAAAAAGTAGGCCCCGCTTTCTTGAAAGAAAGCTTGGCAAAGAACTT
>CAJLCG010000152.1 GCA_905205085.1 uncultured Oscillospiraceae bacterium | reverse complement strand
ACCCGGATGTGGCCCTTGCCGGTGGCGTAGGCCGCCCGGATGCCGCTGCGGCCCATGATCATGCCCTTGGTGGGGAAGTCAGGGCCCTTGATGTGCTCCATCAGGTCGTCCAGGGTGGCGTTCTCGTTGTCCAGCACGCAGATGACGGCGTTGATGACCTCGGTCAGGTTGTGGGGGGGGATGTTGGTGGCCATGCCCACCGCGATGCCGGAGGAGCCGTTCACCAGCAGGTTGGGGAAGCGGCTGGGCAGGACACGGGGCTCCTTGCGGCTCTCGTCGAAGTTGGGGTCCCAGTCCACCGTCTCCTTCTCGATGTCCCGGAGCATCTCGTTGGACAGCTTGGACATGCGGGCCTCGGTGTAACGGTAGGCGGCAGGGGGGTCGCCATCGATGGAGCCGAAGTTACCGTGGCCGTCCACCAGCACGTAGCGCATGGAGAAGTCCTGGCCCAGACGCACCAGGGCGTCGTAGACGGACTGGTCGCCGTGGGGGTGGTAGCGGCCCAGCACGTCGCCCACGCAGGTGGCCGACTTTTTAAAGGGCTTGTCGCTGGTGAGGCCGTCCTCGTACATGGCGTACAGGATGCGGCGGTGTACCGGCTTGAGACCGTCCCGCACGTCGGGCAGGGCCCGGCCCACGATGACGGACATGGCATATTCGATGTAGGAGTCTTCCATCTCCTTGACCAGGGGGGCCGTCTTAATCACCTGGTCCGGGAAACGGATCTCCTCGGGATCGTATTGGGGTTTTTTACTCATCTATTGTTTCCTCCTTGAAGGATGGCTGAAAAAACAGGGACAAAGGACCGCTTAGAAGTCCAGGTTGACTGCCTTCTTGGCGTTCTCCTGGATATACTCCCGGCGGGGCTCCACCTTCTCGCCCATGAGCAGGGTGAAGATCTCGTCGGCCCGGACGGCGTCGTCCAGCTCAATGCGCTTGAGGGTACGCTTCTCGGGGTCCATGGTGGTCTCCCACAGCTCGTGGGGGTCCATCTCGCCCAGGCCCTTATAGCGGTTGATGACCACCTTGGCGTTGGGGTTGTCGCCCCGGAGCTCGGCGGAGATTTTGTCCCGCTCCTCGTCGGAGAAGGCCACCCGGGTGGTCTTGCCCTTGGTGAGCTTATAGAGGGGAGGGACGGCGGCGTACACATAGCCGTTGTCGATGAGGGGCCGCATGAAGCGGAAGAAGAAGGTCAGCAGCAGGGTACGGATGTGGGCGCCGTCCACGTCGGCATCGGCCATGATAATGACCTTGTGATAGCGCAGCTTGTTGAGATCAAAGTCGTCCCCGATGCCCGCGCCCAGGGCGGTGATGACGGGGGTCAGCTTGTCATTGCCATACACCTTGTCCGCCCGGGCCTTCTCCACGTTGAGCATCTTGCCCCACAGGGGAAGGATAGCCTGGAAGCGGCTGTCACGGCCCTGAGTGGCCGAGCCGCCGGCGGAGTCGCCCTCGACGATGTACAGCTCGGTGAGCTCGGGGTTGGCCTCGTTGCAGTCACGGAGCTTGTCGGGCATAGCCGCGCCGCCCAGGGCGGTTTTTCTCCGAATGGACTCCCGGGCCTTCCGGGCAGCCTCTCGGGCCCGGTTGGCCATCATGGCCTTCTCCAGGATGAGCTTGCCCACCTTGGGATTCTCCTCCAGGAAGATCTCCAGCTTCTCGGAGACCACGGAGTTCACCAGGGTGCGGATCTCCGCGTTGCCCAGCTTGGCCTTGGTCTGGCCCTCAAACTGGGCCTCGGTGAGCTTCACCGAGATGACGCAGGTGAGACCCTCGCGGCAGTCGTCGCCGGACACCTTGTCGTCGTTTTTCAGGACGCCAATTTTCCGGCCGTAGGCGTTGAGGGTGTTGGTCAGCGCCCGGCGGAAGCCCTCCTCATGCATGCCGCCCTCGGGGGTGTGGACGTTGTTGGCAAAGGAGACCATGACCTCCTGGTAGCCGTCGTTATACTGCATGGCGATCTCCGCCATGGAGTCCTCCCGAGCGCCGGACATGTAGATGACGTTCTCATGGATGGGGGTCTTGTTGCGGTTGATGAAGGTGACAAACTCCCGGATGCCGCCCTCATAGCACATGTCGTCCTCTTTTTCCTGGCCGGGGCGCAGATCCACGGTCTGGATGCGCAGGCCGGCGTTGAGGAAGGCCTCCTCCCGCATACGGGTGTGGAGGGTGTCGTAGCTGTACTCCAGGGTGTCAAACATCTCCGGGTCGGGCTTGAAGGTGACGGTGGTGCCGGTGTGGTCGGTCTTGCCCACCACCTTCATCTCCTGGGTGATCTTTCCCCGGGAAAACTTCATCTCGTAGATCTCGCCGTTCTTGTGGACCTGGACCTCCAGCCACTCACTCAGAGCGTTTACCACGCTGGCGCCCACGCCGTGCAGACCGCCGGAGACCTTATAGCCGCCGCCGCCGAACTTGCCGCCGGCGTGGAGGACGGTAAAGACCACCTCCAGGGCGGGACGGCCGGTCTGGGGCTGGATGTCCACGGGGATACCGCGGCCGTTGTCGGTGACGGTGATGGTATTGCCGGGATTGATGGTCACGGTGATATCGGTGCAGTAGCCCGCCAGGGCCTCGTCGATGGAGTTATCCACAATTTCGTACACCAGGTGATGAAGTCCCGACTCACTGGTAGAGCCGATGTACATGCCTGGGCGCTTGCGCACCGCCTCCAGGCCCTCCAGGACCTGGATCTCAGAGCCGCCGTATTCGTGTTCCACCTGGGTGGAATTGAGCTGCTGAAGCTCGTTATTTTCTGCCATATGCTTACCTCCGGTCAAGTCTGTGGAAGGGTTGAGAGGGGAGGGGAAAGAAGGGACTTCTTCCCTCTCCGCTCTCAACTTTCCGTATTGTTGATAGGTAGATATTACTCAAAGGAGTTATTTTCCATCCGCCGCAGCAGAGTTGCGGGGGATAATTGAGAGATGTAGACGGTGGGCGGGGCGTTTCCGTCCCCCACCAAAATGAAGGATCTGGGCAGGTCGTCGCCCAGCCAAACCGCCCGGCCCTCCCGCTCGGCCCGCTCCAAAAACTCCCGGGTCTTGTAGGCCCAGCTGGCGTTGTCCAGGTCGAAGATACCCAGGATCTGGCGGTAGGGGACCACCACGGATTGTCCGATATGAAGATACATGGGGGCCTCCTTTTTTCCACATTAATGCCTGTTTTTGTGGATATCTTTTGGGACAGGGGTTCCGCCCTGCGGGCGGGGGTGGGGGGCGAATGTTACTTTGCCCACGGCGGCAAAGTAACCAAAACGCCGCCGGGGGTTGCGTTCCGATGAACACCTCGCCGCAGGCGGGTGTTCATAGTCTCTTACCCCCGGACCCCCGTTTTACGGGGGACGCCCTATTGGCGCTTAGATGGTGACTTTCCGGCGGGCAAAATCAGGACGGACGGTCCTTCTTGCCCCGGGGACACAGGCCCCTGCCGGTGTGAAATTTGAAAAATCCTGCGCTGTACGAGCGCCGCCTACCTTGGCAAAGCCGTGGCAGCTGGGCAGTTTTAGGGGCGCTAAAACGACACCCACCGCACCAAACAGGTAGGGACGCAGGAGGCGGTGTACGTTAGAATGGCAATACCTTCAAATTTGGATGGCAAAAGGGCCCGGTGGCCCGAGAATAGAAGGGCCCACAGTCAAAACTTAGGCCGCCGGAACTTATCAAAAGCCCAAAGTGGCCCGCCCCCGTAATCAGGGGGACCGGGGGAAAGGTGACTGTGAGCGCCCGCTACGCGAAGGCGCTCACCGGAGCCGTCCCCCGGCGGCGTTTTGCCTACTTTGCCGCCGCGGGCAAAGTAGGCCGCCCATCAGGGCGGAACCCTACTTTTTAT
>CAJLCG010000151.1 GCA_905205085.1 uncultured Oscillospiraceae bacterium | reverse complement strand
GCGGTGTTTCTGGGCCAGAACACCGGCGGCGGCCAGAAGCGGCGGGTGTGCCGGGGCTTCTATATCAGCCTGGGCCTGATGCTGGCCCTGGGGGTGACCATGGGGGCCATCCTGCATTTCGGGGCGGAGCCCCTGGCCCGCCTAGTCCTGCCCGGAGACGGCGGGGGAGAGCTGGAGGAGTGTGTGAACTACCTGCGGCTGGTAGGACTGTGCTACCCCCTGTGCTTTGTGGGGTGTGCCTTTGTGGGCTGCTTCCAGGGGACAGGCCGAGTGGGAGTACCCGCCGCCGGGTCCGCCCTGCACCTGACCCTGCGGGTCATTTTGTCCTGGCTGTGGGTGTCCTCCATGGGCCTGAAAGGGGTGGCGGCGGCCACTGGCCTGGGATGGGGCCTGGTAGTGTGCTTCCACAGCGGGATGTACCGGAGAACAATGGGAAGAACGAAGGAGGATTGAGGAAACTCGATCCTCCTCCTTTTCAGAAAAAACCTCTTGACAGCTTCATTCTACAAGCGTAGAATATAATTAAATTCTACAAATGTAGAAAGGAGGCGTAACCATGGACACCACGCGCAGACTGCCCGACGGCGAGTTGGCGGTGATGCAGGCCCTTTGGGACCTGGAGCCGCCGGTGACCAGCGGGGAGCTCCAGCAGCGGCTGAAGGAGAGCCACCCCATGGCCCTGACCACCCTGCTCACGGTGCTCACCCGGCTGGGGGAGAAGGGGTTTGTGAAGAGCGAGAAGGAGGGACGCAGCAGCCGGTACTCTCCGCTCATCACCCGGGAGGCCTACCTGGCGGGCCAGAGTCGGCGGTTTTTGGACCAGGTGTGCGGCGGCAGCCTGTCCGCCTTCGCGGCGGCCCTGTGTGACAGCGGCCTGACCCGGGAGGAGCTGGACGAGCTGAGGGACCTGCTGGAAAGGGGGACGCTATGAGCACCGAGATGGCACGTGTCCTGTGTGTCCTAGTCATAGGCGGCGTTGTAAGCTGGCAAGCGTATGACAATACCCGGCAGGGTACCAGGCATTATGGGGTTTTCTACTTGCGGGGCGGGGGCATCCTGCCTGCTATTGTCGTGATGGCGCTCTTGGTTTCCCTGCTCTTTGGCGTAGGGGGGAGCTGGGGCAACGCCCTGGGGATGTTTAGCTGGATCGTGGAGATCTTTGTCCTCATCAGCGTCTATTTCATCCTGCTCACCCTGACGCTGTCCCTGCTGCGCCGGTATTTCCGGGCAGAGACCTGTGCCATGCTGTGGATCATACCAAATTGCCTGTACATTACCATCTACATGCGGGGCTGGAACTGGCCCCGGTGGGTGATACTGCTGCCGGCGCAGTGGCTCACGGCTTTGGGTACGGTCTGGCTGGTGGGTATGATTGGTGTGCTGGTCTGGAAGATCGGGTCCCATCTCTGGTTCCGCCGGTGGTTGCTCCGGGGAGCGGAGGAGGTGTCCGACCCGGAGGTGCTGGCAGTCTGGCAGGAGGAGCTGACCCAGGCAAGAGAGGAAGAGCCGGAATTTACTCTGGTGACCTCACCCCAGGCCATCACCCCCATGACCATCGGCCTGTTTCCCAAAAGCGTGCGGGTGGTGCTGCCCCGGCGGCACTATACCCCGGAGGAGCTGAAGCTGATCTTTCGCCACGAGCTGGTACACCTTGGCCGGGAGGATGCCTGGGGAAAGTTTTTCCTGGTGTTTTGTACCGCCGTGTGTTGGTTCAATCCCCTCATGTGGCTGGCTATGAATAAGAGCGCACAGGATCTGGAGCTCAGCTGCGACGAGAAGGTGGTGTCCTCCCTGGAGGAGGGGGAGCGGCGGCAATACGCCGACCTCATTCTGCGTACCGCCGGGGATGGGCGGGGCTTTACAACCTGCCTGTCCGCCTCGGCCAGCGCTCTGCGCTACCGGCTCAAAGGCATCGTCCAACCGCCCAGAAGGCGCACCGGAGCCGTTTGGGTAGGTGTGGCAGCCGGGCTGCTGATCCTCGCCTTCGGCCAGGTGGGCGTGGCCTGCGGTGTGGGAACGGGGGCGGAATCCCTCTTTGGGGGGGAACCCGGGAATGTCTCCCTGACCGAGGCGGCCTGGACCGGGGAGAGACCCTATGTCCCGGTTTCGTGCCGGGATGAGGGGGCTCTGACGGACTACCTGTCCTCGTTGACGCTGTACCAAATGGCGGAAGACTACTTCTATCCCGGTGATGGGGTGGAGCAGATCTCGCTGACCTACGAGACCCCCCAGGGCGAGCTGGAGGCGGACTTGTACGGCGACGGCATCCGCGTGATGACCTTCTGGGAGGAATCTTCCCGGGAGTACTACTACTATGTGTCCGGCGGGCTGGACTGGGAGCGGCTGGAGGGGCTGCTTGACCGGTAGCAAGCCGGGGGCCGCCAACAGCCGAAGGAGGCCTGTTATGAGGCCCATATACCGCTTGGAGAAGGGGGCGCTGTGAACATGTTGCGCATTGTGATTGCGTTCATCTTGGGCGGGATCTTTGCCTGGATGACCTTTATCCGTTCGGATGAGGCCGAAGATCCGGAGGGGAAGGGACCGCGGTACCGGCCCTACCTGGAGGGGTGGCTGCTGCCCGGCTATGCGGCACTCATGCTGATCGCAGTCCTGTTTTTCCCTGACTGGTCTGAGCTGGCGAAAAAGGCGGCCGCCTGCATGATCATGATGTTTCTCCACATCAGCCTGTATTTTGTCCTGCTGCTGCTGGCCCAGCCCTTCCTGCGCCGCCACCTTCGGGCAGGGAGCTGCGCCCTGCTGTGGCTCACGCCCAACTACCTCTACCTGGCCATGAGCTCCGATATGACAGTTCCGCCCCGGTGGGTGATCTCCCTGCCCCAGGAGGTGGTGGAAAAACTAGCCGGGGTATGGCTGGCGGGAGCACTGGTGGTGCTGGGCTGGAAGATTTTCTCCCATCTCCGGTTTCGCCGGTGGCTGCTCCGGGGGGCGGAGGAGGTGTCCGACCCGGATGTGCTGGCGGTGTGGCAGGCGGAGTTGGAATGGGCGGGGGAGAAGAAGCCCAAGTTTCGCTTGGTGACCTCGCCCCAGGCCTCCACGCCCATGACCATCGGCCTGTTTCCCAAGAGTGTGCGGGTGGTGCTGCCCCGGCGGCACTATACCCCGGAGGAGCTGAAGCTCATCTTTCGCCATGAGCTGGTACATATCGGCCGGGAGGATGCCTGGAACAAGTTTTTTGTGGCCTTTTGCATCGCCATGTGCTGGTTTAATCCCCTCATGTGGATGGCCATGGGGCGAAGTTCCGAGGATTTGGAGCTCAGCTGCGACGAGACGGTGCTCAGCGGCCTGGAGGAGGGGGAGCGGCGGCGGTATGCTGACCTCATCCTACGCACCGCGGGGGACGGACGGGGCTTTACCACCTGTCTGTCCGCCTCGGCCTCCGCCCTGCGCTACCGGCTCAAGAGCATTGTAACGCCCGGCAAAAAGGCTTCCGGCGCCCTGTTGGTGGGCGCAGCCTTTATCCTGCTGTTTGTCTCCTTTGGGCAGATCAGCCTGGCTTACGGGGCAGGCACAGGGGAGAGCGCCATCTATCGTGGAATGGTCCAGGAGGTTTCCCTGCGGCAGGTCCGGCGGGAGGAGAACGGCGGATTCCGGGAGGTGCTGAAGTGCCGGGATGAGGGGGCCCTGACCGACTATCTGGCCTCTCTGCCTCTGTCGGAAATCGTGGACGGCGGCGACGATTTCTATGGAAAAGAGGGAGAGGAGATCGTCCTGCTGTATGACGCCCCGGAGGATATCCTGTCCGTGATGCTGTGGGACGACTATATCAAGGTGGTGCCCTTTTGGGAGAACCGTGCATACTACTACTATGTGTCCGGCGGGCTGGACTGGGGAACGCTG
>CAJLCG010000150.1 GCA_905205085.1 uncultured Oscillospiraceae bacterium | reverse complement strand
AAGTCGGGGCAGGTCCTCGGACGGGATGTTGAGCCCGTCGTTGTACACCGTGAGCCGGGCCCGGCCTCCCTTCTGCTCCAGCTTCACCTGGATGGTCCCGCCGGGGTCGGTGTGGCGCAGGGCGTTGGAGACCAGATTTTCCACCGCCTCTCCCAGCCGCGCCCGGTCCCCGGAGAGGGACACCTCCTCCAGCTCCAACTGGAGCTGGAGATTTTTCTGCTCCAAGGGCAGGGCCAGAGGGGCAAACACCTCCCGTACCAGGGCGGCCAGGTCCACCGGCTCCTTGTGGAGCGTTCCCTTGGCCTGCGGCCGGGCCAGCTCCAGCAGGCTGCCCACCAGGGCGGTCATGCGGTCGCTCTCCGAGAGCACCACGTCCAGGTACTGCTCCCGCTTCTCCGGAGCGATGTCCTCTCGCAGGGCCTCGGCGTGGGCCCGGAGGACGGCCAGGGGAGTTTTCAGCTCATGGGCTGCCGCCCGGGCGAAGTCCCGCTCCCGCTGGAGGGCCTGGCGCTGGCGGCGGTCGGTAAAGAGAGCCATGGCAATGGCGGCCAGCAGGGTATACAGGGCGGTGGATTTCAAGTCCTGAATGGTTTGATAGAAGGGAGTATAGGAGAACCCATAGCCCAATAGGGTGCCGTCGGACAGGGGATAACAGGTGGTGTCGGAGCCGATGGAAGCGGAGCCATAGGGCCACGTCAGAGGTCCCGTACTGGCAACCAAGGAATTTATGTTCTTCTCTACCCTCTGCCACTGATTCAGCATTTCCCGGGGAGAGGCATTGCGGGCCACCAGGGCGGAATAGAGGTCTACTGCCTCAAACTGCATGGTGGTCAGTTCCTTCCCCTCAAAAAAGGAGCTGTCGGTGTCCACCAGGGTGACTTCCCGGTCGGCGTAGACATAGGTGATGGTCTTGGGGTAGATGACCTGCTGTTCTTCATCTACCGTGCCCACTACATCGCAATAGCGCTCGTCCGTCTCCTCCTCCGTGACCAGCCCGCCCACCGTGCCGAAGAAGTGGCTTAGCCCAGAGTCTGCCCGTAGCCGCTCGGCCAGCGCCACCTGCTCCTCCGGACTGAGCACCGGGTCCAGCCAGAGATGCCAGTCATATACCCCGGTACCGGGCAGAGAGGCACTGCTGTTAGCCAGTTGGCTGCCGGCCAGCTCCTGGCGGATGGCAGAATAGAAGTGGAACTGAATCACCCCGTCGTAGTTGTAAAGGCGGTTTTCCAGCCAACTGGTAAGGATGGCTGGCTTTCGGGCCTGGGTGGCTTCCCCGGACCACACACTTTGGTAGTAGGCTTCTGCGTTCTGACAGGCGGACCGAGCGGCAAGCTGGACCTCGCCCTCCAGCTTTTGTTCGTTCAGCCCCCATAAAATCGCCATCATTCCGGCCCACAGCAGCAGAAACAGGGGCAGCGTGCCGGTAAAAATCTGCTTGAGCCGCTTCATGGTTATCCCTCCTCCAAGAAGCATTTTTTATATGGGCAGTTCCAGGACAAAGGCCACCCCACCGGGGCGGTTCTCTGCCCAACACTTGCCGCCATGGGCCTCCACCGTGTTTCGCACAATGGCCAGCCCCAGGCCGGTGCCGCCGCTGTCCCGGCTGCGGGAGGGGTCGGCGCGGTAGAAGGGTTCCCACAGCCGGGGCAGCTCTTCCGAGGGGATGTTGGGCCCGTCGTTGTACACGATGAGCCGGGCCCGGTTTCCCTTCTGCTCCAGCTTCACCTGGATGGTCCCGCCGGGGTCAGTGTGGCGCAGGGCGTTGGAGGCCAGGTTTTCCACCGCCTCTCCCAGCCGCGCCCGGTCCCCGGTGAGGGACACCTCCTCCAGTTCCAACTGGAGATGGAGATTTTTCTGTTCCAGAGGCAGGGCCAGAGGGGCAAATACCTCCCGTACCAGGGCGGCCAGGTCCACCGGCTCCTTGTGGAGCGTTCCCTTGGCCTGCGGCCGGGCCAGCTCCAGCAGGCTGCCCACCAGGGCGGTCATGCGGTCGCTCTCCGAGAGCACCACGTCCAGGTACTGCTCCCGCTTCTCCGGAGCGATGTCCTCTCGCAGGGCCTCGGCGTGGGCCCGGAGGACGGCCAGGGGAGTTTTCAGCTCATGGGCTGCCGCCCGGGCGAAGTCCCGCTCCCGCTGAAGCGCCTGGCGCTGGCGGTGGTCGGTATAGAGGGCTATGGCAATGGCTGCCAGCAGGGTATACAGGGCGGTGGATTTCAGCTCCTCAAGGATAAGAAATGTGAGTTCGTAGAAGCAGCCGCAGACCAAAACCGTGCCGTCCTCCAGAGAGATGCAGGCGCTGCCATCCGATGTGACGGCTGCATCATAAGAATCCGGGTAGCCCTGATACATGGCCTCCGCCCGCTCCCCGGCCTGCTGCCAGTAGCGCAGCGCCTGCTCCGGCGAGGGGCCCATCTCCGTCAAACCGGAAAAGAGACTGATGCTTTGAAACTGCATGGTAGTCAGCTCTTTGTTGTGGAAAAAGCTGCTGTCGCTGTCCAGAATGCAGTTTTCCCGATCTGGATAGATGTAGGTGATGGTTTTGGGGTAGAGCACATGCCGCTCCTCATCGGCTACACCTACGATTTGACAAAAAGCATCCTCGGAAGTTTGGGACTGGTCATAGAGAAAACCGTCCGCAAAGGTGAGCAGCGGATTTTCCAGCAGCAGGTGGGCAAAGTCCAGCTGTTCCTCCGGGCTGAGCACCGGGTCCAGCCAGATGCGCCAGGTGTCCCAGGTGTCGTCCGGCCCCAGCGGGGTGGCTGTGCCGTAGGCCAACTGGGTCCGGGCCAGCTCCTGGCCGTCGGCAGCATAGAGCACAAATTGCATGGCGCCGTCGTATGTGCCCACCTTGACAGACGCAAGGATGCGGCCGTCCAACCGGTAGGAGAGATCGGCGGCCTTTTGCGGGGTAGTGGCCTCTCCGGCCCCAAACCTTTGGTAATTGTATTCTGCTTTTTCCCGGGCGGACTCTATGGCGGACTGGACCTCGTGGAGCAGTTTTTCCCGGGTCAGGCCCCCTAAAATTACCATCATCCCGGCCCACAGCAGCAAAAACAGAGGCAGCGTGCCGGTGAATATCCGCTTGAGCCGCTTCATGGTTATCCCTCCTCCAATCGGTAGCCCGCCTTGAATACCGTCTTGATCTGCTTACCTGCCTTCCCCAGGGCGGCGCGCAGGCTGCGGATGCGCACATCCACCGCCCGGTCGTCCCCCTCAAAGTCCAGCCCCCACACCTTGTCCAGCAGCTGGGGGCGGGAGAGTACCTGCCCCTGGTTGCGCATGAGGCAGAGCAGCAGCTCGTACTCCCGGGGGGATAGCTTTACCTCCTGCCCCGCCGCCTGGCACCGGCGGGAGCCGGTGTCCAGAGAGATGGCCCCGCAGGAGAGTACCCCTGCCCGCCGCTGCCCCCGGCTGCGGCGGATGAGGACCTGGAGCTTAGCCAGCAGCACCGCCAGGGAGAAGGGTTTGGTTACATAGTCGTCCGCCCCCAGGGCGTAGCCCCGGAGCATGTCCTCCTCGCTCCCTAGAGCGGTGAGAAACAGGATGGGCACGGCGCTATGGCGGCGCACCGCCCGGCACACCCCAAAGCCGTCCAGCCCGGGCATGAGCACGTCCAGCACCACCGCGTCGAAGTCTGCCTCCTCCAGTAGCTCCAGGGCCTCCTGGCCGTCCCGGGCCAGGTCGCACTCCAGACCGTGGGCGGTGAGATAGTCCCGGATGATGTCCCGCATATTTCCCTCGTCCTCCACCACCAGAATCCGATCCATGGCCCATCCTCCCTTTCTATGTTCAGGGTACACCCTGCCTGTGTCCAAGTTATGTCCATTCCATCATACCCCGGAACCCTTTCCTGTGCAACGAAGAAAACGC
>CAJLCG010000149.1 GCA_905205085.1 uncultured Oscillospiraceae bacterium | reverse complement strand
GCTTGGACCCGGCGGCCTCCCCCGCCACCACGTAAGTGGTCTTTTTGGACACCGACCCGGCGGCTTTGCCGCCCCGGTCCTCGACCATCTTGGTGGCCTCGGCACGGGTAAAGCGGTCCAGCGTGCCGGTAAGGACAAAGGTTTTGCCCGCAAAGCGCTGGTCCTCTCCCTTCTGCTCGGCCTGCATGTTTACCCCGGCCTCTTTGAGACGGGCGATGAGGTGCTGGCTCTGGGGACTGGCAAACCAGTCCACGATGCTCTGGGCGGTGATGGCGCCGATGTCGTCTACCTGGGTCAGCTCCTCCACGGTGGCCGCCTGGAGGTTGTCCAGGGAACCGAAGCGCTGGGCCAGAATCTTGCCCGCCTTCTGCCCCACCTGGCGGATGCCGAAGGCGAAGAGCAGCCGGGACAGGTCCTGGCTCTTGGACTTCTCGATGGCGGAGAGCAGGTTCTGGGCGGATTTTTTGCCCATGCGCTCCAGCTTGGCCACGTCCTCCTCGTGGAGGAAATAGAGGTCGCCGGGGGTCTTGACCAGCCCCGCCTTTACCAGATTCTCTACCACAGCGATGCCAAGGCCCTCAATGTCCATGGCATCCCGGCTGGCAAAGTGGGCCAGGTTGCGCAGCAACTGGGCAGGGCACTCGGCTCCGGTACAGCGGATATGGGCCCCGTCCTCGTCCCGCGCCACCGGCGCGCCGCACTCCGGGCACACCTCCGGAAAGCGGTAGGGCACGGCGTCGGCGGGCCGCTTGTCCATCACTACGGACAGCACCTCGGGGATGATCTCCCCCGCCTTGCGCACCAGCACCGTGTCGCCAATGCGGATGTCCTTTTCCGTGATAAAATCCTGGTTGTGGAGGGTAGCATTGGTCACCGTGGTGCCCGCCAGGCGCACCGGCTCCAGCACCGCCTTAGGGGTGAGCACGCCGGTGCGCCCCACTTGAATCACAATGTCAGTAAGGCGGGAAGGCTTTACCTCCGGGGGATACTTATAGGCGGCGGCCCACCGGGGAAATTTGGCCGTAGAGCCCAAGGTCTGGCGCTGGGCCAGATCGTCCACCTTGATGACCGCCCCGTCGATGTCGAAGGGGTAGTTCTCCCGCCCCTCTCCGATGGCCTGTACCTGGGCCACTGCCTCCTCGATGGAGGAGCAGATGATATGGGGAATCACCTTAAAGCCCTTGTCCGCCAGGTAGTTAATGCCCTCCGTGTGGCTGTGGAAGTCCTCGTTTTCCGCCCACTGGATGTTGAACACCGCAATGTCCAGCTTCCGCTGGGCGGCGATCTTCGGGTCCAGCTGCCGCAGGGACCCGGCGGCGGCGTTGCGGGGGTTGGCAAACAGGGCCTCTCCCCGCTTTTCCCGTTCCTCGTTGAGGGCGTGGAACACTTTCTTGGGCATATAGACCTCGCCCCGGACGATAAGAGTCCCAGGTACATCAGGGACAGACAAGGGGATCGACTTGACAGTCTTTAAATTCTCCGTCACGTCCTCGCCCACCAGGCCGTCGCCCCGGGTAGCTCCCCGGACAAACTGGCCATCCTGGTACTCCAGAGCCACGGACAGGCCGTCCACCTTGGGTTCCACAGAGTAACTTACCTTTGGCTCCACCCCCCGTACCCGCTGGTCGAAGGCCCGCAACTCGTCAAAGTCAAATACGTCTTGGAGGGACTCCAGAGGCACCCGGTGGGTCACCTGCTGGAAGGACTCCAGGGCCTTGCCCCCCACCCGCTGGGTGGGCGAGTCGGGGGTCACCAGCTCCGGGTGGGCCCCCTCCAGCTCCTCCAGGCGGCGCAGCTTGTGGTCATAGTCGTAGTCGGACATGGTGGGGTCGTCCTTGACGTAGTATTCGTAGTTGGCCTGGTTGAGCTCACGGCGCAGCTCCAGGATCTCTTGTGCGTCTGTCATGGGGTTCCTCCCTTTTTTCTCATTGCCCGGTCTGCAAATAGGCCTGGGGCACCTGGCCCACGATCACCGTCTCGGCCACACACAGCTCGGTCTCGCTCACCGTCTCCACCGCCCCGCCGGGCAGCATCAGGGTCAGAGGTACGGTCAGCTTCAGGCAGATGCGGTGGAGGGTCTGGTTGACCCCGGCGGAGGTGAACTCACTGAAAAACTCCCCGTCCACCGTGCCCACCGTCATGGCGTGGACCTTTAACGTGGGGCCCAGGCCCCACAGGATGTCCAGGTCCACCAGGCTGCCCAGGGGCACCTGGATCTGGGACACGTCCACCCCCTCCAGGGCCTCCAGCACGTCAGCCACCAGCTGAGCCCGCAGCAGATTCAGGGCGGCCATGTCGGTGGTCAGGGCGGTGATGGCTCCGCTGCTGTCCCGCTGGATGGTGACGAAGTCGTCGTAGCTCACCCCGCGCTGGGCCAGGTCCTGGACCACCGTCTCCTCGGCCACGGCGGTGATGGCGTTCTGGGCCTGAGCCTGGGCGGCCAGCACCACCATGGGGCGCAGGCGGGCCTCCAGAACGGCCACACACACCAGCACCACCACTGCCGCCACGCCTAAGGTGACGATCCACGGGGCAAGTGGTTTTCCCTGCCCCTTATTGTGCCGCAAACGGTATCTTGCCATACAGCGGCGAAATTCCCGGCGCATCCCAACACCCCCTCAGGGCAGGGTATGCGCCGGGAAGCTTGGCTTATTCGCGCTCGCCCAGCAGCTCCTCCACCGCCAGCAGTACGCCCAGCCGGCCCGACTCAAAGGTCAGGCCGCCCTGGAGATAGACGGTGTAGGGCTCCCGCATGGGGGCATCGGCAGACAGCTCGATGGAAGCGCCCTGGATGAAGGCACCCGCCGCCATGATGACAGGGCAGTCGTAGCCCGGCATGTCCCAGGGCTCGGGGGTGACGTAGGAGTCCACCGGGGCACCAAACTGGATGCCCTTGCAGAACTTCTTGAGGGCCTCGGGCTCCCGCATGTGGATCATCTGAATGATATCATGGCGTACCTGGCTGGAGTGAGGCTCGGTCTCGTAGCCCAGCAGCTCCATCACACGGGCGGCGAATACGGCGGTCTTCACCGCCTGGGCCACCGTGTGGGGAGCCAGGAACAGGCCCTGGTACAGCAGGCGGTTGTTGCCCAGGGTGGAGCCGCACTCGGCTCCGATGCCGGGAACGGTGAGGCGCATGGCCGCCCCCTCCACCAGGTCCTTGCGCCCGGCGATGTAGCCGCCGGTGGGGGCCAGGCCGCCACCGGGGTTCTTGATGAGGGAGCCCACCACCAGGTCGGCCCCCACGTGGGTGGGCTCCAGGGTCTCTACAAACTCGCCGTAGCAGTTGTCCACCAGGATGGCGGCGTTGGGGTTGGCGGCCTTAATGACCTTGCACATCTCCCCGATCTCAGCCACAGACAGAGATGCACGGGTGGCATAGCCCTTGGAGCGCTGGATGAGCACCGCCTTCACCCGGGGGTCAGCGGCAGCTTTGGCCATGCCCTCCAAGTCAGGTTTGTTGTCAAGGAGTTCCACTTGACGATACTCAATCCCGTAGTCTTTCAGGGAGCCGTGACCCTTGTCCACCACTCCGATAACTCCCAGCATGGTGTCGTAGGGCGCGCCCACGGCGGACACCAGCACGTCCCCCGCCTTCAGGCAGCCGTACAGGGCGCTGGCGATGGCGTGGGTGCCGTTGACAAACTGGATGCGCACCAGAGCGGCCTCGGTGCCGAAGATCTGGGCATAAATCTCGTCCAGCTTATCCCGGCCCAGGTCGTCGTAGCCGTAGCCGGTGGTGCCGGCAAAGTAGGCATCGGCCACCCGGTGGTCCTGGAACGCCTCCAGCACCCGCTGGGTGTTCTCCTGGGCGATAGCGTCAATGCGGGCAAACTGCTCCCGCAGCTCGGCCTGGGCCTGCTCGCCCAGCTGACGCACTTGCTTGCTAATGTGTAAAGCCATTTTCCTTCTCAGTCCTTGTTCTTTCTTTATTTGATGGGTTCCAGCTTCCGGCCCATAAAGGCCAGCAGCA
>CAJLCG010000148.1 GCA_905205085.1 uncultured Oscillospiraceae bacterium | reverse complement strand
GGCGGGTATTTTTACAGAAATCAGCGGTCGGCCACCGCTTTGCGCATCCACTTGCCGCTCTTGACTCGCAGCAGGGAGACCGCAGCGCCGATGGCCCAGCCGGCGGGAATGGACCACCAGATGGAGTTGGCCCCCAGGGGGGTAAGGTAGGCCAGACCGTAGGCGATGGCTACCCGGGAGAACAGGTTGGCCATGGAGCTGAAGGTAAAGGCTCCCATGTCGCCCGCGCCCCGGAGCATGCCGTTGGGCACGAAGAGCAGGCCCATGAGGATGTAGAACACGGAGACGGTGTGCATATAGGCAAGGCCGTAGCCCAGTGCGCCCGAGGTGTCCCCCGGGTCCAGGAACAGGGAGAGCAGCTGGCTGCCGAAGAGAAAGATGATGATAGTAATGGCCAGGGAGAAGACCACCACCATAAACAGGCAAGCCTTCAGGCCCTCCTTCACCCGGTCGTACTTGCCCGCGCCGATGTTCTGGGCGGTATAGCTGGACATGGCGTTGGAGAAGTTCATGTTGGGCAGCATGGCCAGGGTGTCGATCTTGGTGGCTGCGGTGTAGCCGGCCACCAGCACCTTGCCGTAGGAGTTGACCAGCCCCTGCATCATCATCATGGACAGAGAGACCAGGGACTGCTGGAGCATGGAGGGCAGACCGATCTGAGCGATGCGCCGCACAGCGGTCATGTGAAAGAGAGGCACTTTTTCGTTCTCCCGTCCCTCCTCGCAGGGCAGGCGCTTCATCCGCCGGTACATGACAATGAGGGAGGCCACCGCGCACATGCCCTGGGCAATGAGGGTGGCCCAGGCCACGCCGGCCACCCGCATGTCAAACTGGATGACAAACAGCAGGTCCAGCACGATGTTGGTCAGGCTGGAGATAATGAGAAAAATAAGCGGGGTTTTACTGTCGCCCTGGGCGTTGTAGATGCCGTTGAGGGTGTTGTAGAGAAACAGGAACACTGCTCCGCCAAAGTAGATCTGCAAATACAGCTCCGAGTCGGCCATAATGTCCGGGTCGGTGCCCAGCAGATGGAGCAGAGGCCCGGCAAACACGGTGCCCAGACCCATGATGATGAGGCCCAGCACGCTCAGAGAGATGATAGCGGTGGAGATGGTGGATTTCATCTCATGGATGCGCCCCGCGCCGAACAGCTGGGACACCACCACGTTGCAGCCCATGGACAGTCCCGAGGCCACGGCCACCGACAAAAACACGATGGGGAAGGAGGAACCAACGGCCGCCACCGCGTCCTCGCCCACGAATTTGCCCACCACTGCCGTGTCTACCATGTTGTACAGCTGCTGAAACAGGTTGCCTGCCACCATGGGCAGAGCAAAAAAGAACAGCAGCGGCAGCGGCTTTCCTTCCGTCAGATTTTTAACCATGCTCCTTCTCTCCTTGCTTATATTCCATAGCATTTTGGGTGATGCGGGTAAAAAGGTCAGTAAACAGGGCCCGCTCCTGGGGGGAAAACCCCTGGAAGCAGACGGCATTCCACTCGTCCACCGACTGCTGGATGGCGCCCGCCAGCGCCAGTCCCTCCGGGGTGGGGGACACCAGCTTTTCCCGGCGGCAGCGGTCGCTCACCGTCCGCTCCACCAGGCCCAGCTCCTCCAGCCGCCCCAGGGCACGGGCAACCGCGCCCTTGTCTAGTACCAGCTGCACTACCAGGTCTTCCTGGCGGGTCTGGCCCTGGTTACCCAGCCAGCGCAGAAGCATTCCCTCCACGGTGGACAGGCCCAGCGCCCCCATCCGATCCCGGTAGTATTGCCGCTCAATCCGTCGAAAAACGTCCTTGTTGTCCTGCAACCTGAATTCCTCCTTTGTTGCTAGAGTCAACGGTTGTATTTTACAACAGTATAAACCGGCTTGCCTATCCACAAAATACACAAAAAGAAAGAAAAGGGACGCACTTTTTGAAAAGTGCGTCCCTTTTCTTGAAAAATGGGAACATTTGGTTAGGGCCGGCGGAAGACCACCGTACCGCTTTGGGTCTCCATCACCAGGTCGCCCCGGTCCACCAGGAACTCCAGGAAGAAGCGGATGTTGCGCTCAAAGCGCAGGGCCCGGCGGGGTTTCCCGGTGAGCAGTTTGTGGTACTCACACACCGCCTGGCATACCTCGCTGGCCGTCATAGGCCGGGTGACCTGGTCATAGACCTCCCGGGAGCGAAGCTCTGCCAGGGCCTGATTCTGGTCGATGAGCTTATCTAGCTCTGTGCCCGGGCAGACGCCCCGGTGGGCCATAATGAGGTAGTCCCAGGAAAAGCCCCGCAGCTTCTCCCGGCTTTCAATCCCCATCTGGTGGGACAGGCAGTAGGGCAGCTTGGAGGTGAGCATCTCCTGGGAAAGGAGGGCGTCGCCGGTATAGCACACGTTGTCGGGGGTGACGGTGCACACGTGTCCCACCGAGTGGCCGGGGGTGTGGAGGATGGTGAACTCCGCTCCGGCAAAGGAGAAGGGGCCGTCCTGGTCGGGAATGATCACGTCGGGGGTGTGGACCAGGTTGGAGGATTCCCGCTCCACCATGTCGGGGGGCAGGAGCAGGAAGTAGCACTTCAGGGACAGAACGCTGGCGCACATGCCCGCCTCCCGGGCGGTGAGGGCCACAGGGATGTGGTACTTCTCCTGAAAATAGCGGTTATTTCCAGCGTGGTCGATGTGGGCGTGGGAGCAGAGGATGCCCGCGGGGGTGAGCCCCGCCTCCAGCAGGGAGTTCTCAATGTCCTCCCGCTCGTCCTTCAGTCCGGTGTCCAGCAGGATACAGGTGTTGTTTTCCAGGCGGTAGAGGGGGATGAGCTCAAACCCCTCCAGCACCCAGGTGTTTCCTTTTACTTGGGTCAGTTTCATAATGGGTCTCCTCCTGAGACGGTCACGCGCGCCCGTCGGCGCGTTGTTTTAAGTAGACCATCAGCACCGCCACGTCCGCCGGGGACACGCCGGACACCCGGCTGGCCTGTCCCAGATTTCGGGGGCGGATCTGCTGCAATTTCTGCCGGGCCTCCAGACGCAGGCCCTGGATGGCCTCATAGTCGGTGTCGGCGGGCATAGGCCAGCTCTCCAGCTTTTTCATCTCCTCCACCTGGCGCAGCTGGCGCTGGATGTAGCCCTGATATTTAATGGCGATCTCCACCGCCTGGGTGATCTCCGGGGAGAGGTCCGGACGGTCCGGGTCAAAGGGAGCCAGGGACTCATAGCTCACCGGAGGGCGGCGGAGCAGATCGGCAAGCCGCGCTCCATTCTGCACGGAGGCCTGGTTCCGTTCCGCCAAAAAGGCATCCAGAGCGGGGGAGGGGGCCACGCCGGTGTGCTCCAGACGCTTGCACTCCCGGTCTACGGCGGCGTATTTGGCCTGCACCGCCTCCAACTGCTCCTTGGGCACCAGACCCAGCGCATAGCCCAGGGGGGTGAGCCGCTGGTCGGCGTTGTCCTGGCGGTGGAGCAGGCGGTACTCGGTGCGGGAGGTCATCATGCGGTAGGGCTCGTTGGTGCCTTTGGTGACCAGGTCGTCAATGAGCACCCCGATGTATCCCTGGTCTCGGCCCAGGATAAAGGGTTCCTTGCCCTGAATTTTCAAAGCGGCGTTCACACCCGCCACAAAGCCCTGGACGGCGGCCTCCTCATAGCCGGAGGAGCCGTTGAACTGTCCCGCGCCGTACAGGCCGGGGACGGTCTTCACCTCCAGGGTGGCTAAAAGCTGGGTGGGGTCGATGCAGTCATACTCGATGGCATAGGCGGGGCGGGTCATCTCCGCCTGCTCCAAGCCGGGGATGGTGTGGAGCATCTCGATCTGCACCTGCTCGGGCAGGGAGGAGGAGAAGCCCTGGATGTACAGCTCCTCCGTGTCCAGGCCCATGGGCTCCACAAAGAGCTGGTGGCGCTCCTTGTCGGGGAAGCGGACGATTTTCGTCTCAATGGAGGGGCAGTACCGGGGGCCGATCCCCTCAATGGTGCCGTCGTAGAGGGGGGAGCGGTCCAGATTGGCCCGGATGACCGCGTGGGTGGCGGCGTTGGTGTAGGTCAGGTGGCACACGG
>CAJLCG010000147.1 GCA_905205085.1 uncultured Oscillospiraceae bacterium | reverse complement strand
GCCAGTACGCCGCCATTGAGGCCATGCGCAACGGCGATAAGGACATTGAACATATGCGGGAGGAGTACGACAGCCGCCGCCGCTACCTGGTGGAGAACCTCAACCGCATCGGCCTCACCTGCTTTGAGCCCAAGGGCGCCTTTTACGTATTCCCCTGCATCAAGTCCAGCGGCCTGACCTCCGAGGAGTTCTGCGAGCGCTTCCTCATGGAGGAGAAGGTGGCCGTCATTCCCGGCACTGCCTTTGGACCGGGCGGCGAGGGCTATGTCCGGGCCTGCTACGCCGCGTCCATGAAGGACATCGCCGAGGCGGTCAGCCGGATGGATAACTTTTTGCAGAACCTGCGCCGCAAGCAGGGAGAAGAATAAGCCGGACCCGTGAGACCCGGCATGGAGGAGTAAGATCATGAATATCGTATGTTTGGATATGGAGGGCGTTCTGGTCCCCGAGATCTGGATCGCCTTTGCCCAGGAGAGCGGCATTCCCGAGCTCAAGCGCACCACCCGGGATGAGCCCGACTACGACAAGCTGATGCGCTGGCGCCTTGGTATCCTGAAGGAGCACGGGCTGGGTCTCAAGGAGATCCAGGCCACCATCGCCAAGATCGACCCCCTGCCCGGGGCCAAGGAGTTTTTGGATGAGCTGCGCACCATGACCCAGGTGGTCATCCTCAGCGACACCTTTGAGGAGTTTGCCCAGCCCCTGATGAAGAAACTGGGCTGGCCCACCATCTTCTGCAACAGCCTGGAGGTGGCCCCCGACGGGGAGATCACCGGCTTTAAGATGCGCTGTGAGCAGTCCAAGCTCACCACGGTGAAGGCCCTGCAGTCCATGGGCTACGACACCATCGCCGCCGGAGACAGCTACAACGACCTGGGCATGATCCAGGCCAGCAAGGCGGGCTTCCTCTTCAAGAGCACCGACAAGATCAAGGCGGACCACCCCGAGCTGCCCGCCTATGAGGAGTTTGGAGAGCTGCTGGAGGGCATCCGCAAGGCCCTGGACTAAAACATTGCACCAATGGGAGGTTCGGCCATGTTCTGGAGTTACTTGATCGGCATCGCGGCAGCCTCTGTGGGGATCTACTTTTTCCTGGCGTTGATAGGCTCTGAACTACTGGGACAGCTTGTCCTGTTTGTGGTAGGAATTGCCGCGCTGGCTGGTCTGGCCACGGCCGTTTCCCGGCTGGAAGAGCAGAAAGCGACATTGGACCGCCTGGAGGAGAAGCTGGACCGCCTTTTAAACGGGCAAGACAGCGGTAAGCTGGAAGACAGAGAACACTCCAGCGGGGATGAACTTTAATTTTGGAAACGAGTGACCATTTATGAACCATACATTTGAATCCCTGCCCTTCCGTCCGGCGGATATTCTGCTGCCCAAGGACTGTGAATACTCCAAGTGGAGCGTGGTGGCCTGCGACCAGTATACCTCCCAGCCCGAGTACTGGCAGCGGGTGGCGGAGCACGTGGGCCGCGCCCCCTCTACTCTGCGGCTCATCCTGCCGGAGAGCTGCCTGGAGGGCCCCAATGTGGAGACCGACATCATGGAGATCAACAACACCATGAGCCGCTACCTCCGGGAGGGCCGCTTTGTCTGCCACCCGGACGCCCTGTTCTACGTGGAGCGCATCCTGGATAACGGGAAGGTGCGCCGGGGGCTGATGGGTATGGTGGACCTGGAGCAGTACGACTACGAGCCTGGAGCCGAGAGCCTGGTGCGGGCCACCGAGGGCACCGTTCTCTCCCGCATTCCGCCCCGGGTGGCGGTGCGGAAAAACGCCCCCATCGAGCTGCCCCACGTGATGCTGCTGGCCGACGACCCGGACAAGACGGTGATTGAACCGTTGGCAGATCAGACGGAGGATATGACCCTCCTTTATGATTTTGATCTCATGGAGGGGGGCGGCCGCCTGCGTGGCTGGGAGCTGACCCAGGCCCAGAAAGAGCAGGTGGCCCAGGCCCTCGCCGCTCTGGCTGATCCCGCGGCCTTCCGGGCGCGGTACCATTTGAAGGAGGACCTGCCCGTGCTGCTGTTTGCAGTAGGGGACGGGAACCACTCTCTGGCTACCGCCAAGGAGTGCTATGAGCGGCAAAAGCGGCTCACTCCGCCGGAGCATTGGGATACGCTGCCCGCCCGGTTTGCCCTGGTGGAGCTCAACAACCTCCACGATACGGCTCTGGAGTTTGAGCCCATCCACCGGGTGGTGTTCGGGGTGGAGCCCCAGCAGCTGCTGGCGGCTATGGAGGCATACTACCCCGGCCTCATCCACGGGGAGGGGGAGGGCCACGTGCTGCCCTATGTCTGGGGAGAGCACCAGGGGACCATCACCGTGCCCAACCCCAAGACCCAGCTGCCGGTGGCCACGCTCCAGCGTTTTCTGGATGACTATCTGCAAAATAATCCCGGCCGGGTGGACTACATCCACGGAGCCCAGGTGGCCCGGGATCTGGCCCGGCGGAAGGATACCATTGCCTTTTTGCTGCCCGCCATGGGCAAGGAGGAGCTGTTCCCTACCGTGATTCACGACGGGGTGCTGCCTCGCAAGACCTTCTCCATGGGACGGGCGCAGGATAAGCGGTTTTACCTGGAGGCCCGGAGAATCCGGGACTGAGAGAAAGGGGGCGCCGTGCATGAAGACGCGGGCCTGGGCAAAGCTGAATTTGACCCTGGATGTGCTGGGAAAGCGGGAGGACGGCTATCACGATCTGTGCATGGTGATGCAGTCGGTTACCCTTCACGACACCCTCACCCTCGAGCCCA
The DNA here is from genome assembly GCA_905205085.1 of uncultured Oscillospiraceae bacterium. Lineage (GTDB taxonomy): Bacteria > Bacillota > Clostridia > Oscillospirales > Oscillospiraceae > Lawsonibacter. The sequence goes on along the minus strand of CAJLCG010000147.1, from coordinate 1,409 downwards.
ATGAGGGACAGGGGCTGCGGGTAAAGACCAATCTGCGCTTTCTGCCCACGGGAGACAAAAACCTGGCCGCTGCCGCCGCCCTCCGGTTCTGGGAGGCCCTGGGCCGGGAGCCGGAGTCCATAGATATCGAGATTGAAAAGCGCATCCCGGTCTGTGCCGGTATGGCTGGAGGCAGCAGCGACGCGGCCGCGGTGCTGCGGGCCCTCAACGAGCAGGCAGGCTTCCCCTTTACTCCCACAGAGCTGGCCAAAGTGGGGGAGAAGGTGGGCTCCGACGTGCCCTACTGCGTGTTGGGAGGCACCGCCCTGGCCGAGGGACGTGGTGAGGTGCTCACCCCGCTGCCCGCCCTGCCGCCCTGCTGGGTGGTGGCCTGCAAGCCGGATTTCCCCATCTCTACCCCTGAGCTGTTTGCCCGCATTGACAGCTGTAAGATCCGCTGCCGCCCCGACACCGCCGGCATGCTGGAGGCACTGAAGGCGGGCAGCCTGGAGGAGGTAGCCCGGCGTATGTACAACGTGTTTGAGGACGTACTGCCTGAGCGCTACCAGGCCCGGGTGGCGGAGATCAAGCATGTGCTCATCCAAAAGGGAGCCCTGGGCGCTAACATGAGCGGCACCGGCCCCACCGCCTTTGGTCTATTTGACAGCGAGGAGGCGGCCCGGGAGGCTCAGGCAGCCCTGCAAGAGGGATACCGGGACACTTTTTTGTGCCGGAGTGTTTAAAACAAGAAAAAGCCGTCCATCCTACTATGTACTACATAGGATGGACGGTGTTTTTTATGGATCGGAAGCTGAAGCGGTGGGAAGTGGCCCTGTTGTGCGGTGTGTTGGCGGCGCTGCTGTGGAGCGCCTGGGCGGGGCAGGAGCAGGCCCAGCTGGCCGGGCAGGTGATCCGCCTGCATGTGCTGGCCAACTCTGACAGCCAGGCCGACCAGGAGCTGAAGCTGGCCGTGCGGGACCGGGTGCTGGAGCGGGCGGAGGGGCTCTATCCCCAAGATGCCACGTTGGAACAGGCACGAGAGGTCTTGGAGGACAACCTGGATGAGCTGGCGGAGGCCGGACAGCAGGTGGTGGACGAGGCGGGACGTAACTACCCCGTCACCGCACGCCTGGAGAAGTGCTGGTTTCCTACCAAGGAATATGAAAACTTTGCCCTTCCCGCCGGGGAGTACACCGCCCTGCGGGTGGTGATTGGAGAGGGAGAGGGGCAGAACTGGTGGTGCGTGGCCTTTCCGCCTCTGTGCCTGGGGGCGGCTACCGAGAGCGTGGAGGAGGCCACAGCAGCGGGGCTCTTTACGGAGGACCAGGCCGGGCTGATGACCCGGGAGAATGAGGGGTATGTACTGAAATTCAAGTCGCTGGAGCTGCTGGGACAGCTGCGGGGACTGTTCACTGGAAACTGAAAAGCGC
>CAJLCG010000146.1 GCA_905205085.1 uncultured Oscillospiraceae bacterium | reverse complement strand
GCTTTTTGCAGCTAAAAATAAAATAAATCTTCAAATTTCTTGTCCAGCGCAATACACAGCACCAGAGCCAGCTTGGCGGTGGGGTTAAACTGCCCCGTTTCAATGGAGCTGATGGTCTGCCGGGACACGCCCACCAGCTTGGCCAGATCACCCTGAGACAGATTTTTTTCCGCCCGGGCCACCTTCAAACGATTTTTTAAGACCAGCTGGTCGTCCATGCCCTCACCATCCTGACAAATATTTGACTAAATTATACACGATCATGGCCAAACAGAAAAGGGCCATCCCGGCCTGGGAGCGCTGCTTGAGGTTGACCGCCTTGTAGAGGCAGCACCCGAAGGAACAGGCCCAGAACATGGCCAAAATATCCCCCACAGGGATGTGGTTGATCAGCTTATAGGAGGCCAGCAGCAGCCCAATGCCAAAGCCAAAAATCAGGCTGAAGGACTCCCCCTGTATGCGGATGGTTTTCTCCCGCTCGTCGCCGAGCTGATTTTCCTTTTGACTGCGGGACAGAACTTCATCTTTATCCATAAAAATTTGCTCCTTTCCCAATTGCGCAGTGAACCGGCCGTGTCCCCCGCGACTGAGACAAGGATAGCATAGCATGGTTGTATTGTCAAGTATACTTGACAAAAAAATAAGTACACTTGATATTATGCAAAGGACACTTTTATAAAACATGTGGGAGCGACGCAGAACGTCACTCCCACAAAAATTGATCTTACGGGCGCCGAAGCGAAACGAAGTTTCGCACAAAGTTCTTTGCCAAGCTTTCTTTCAAGAAAGCGGAGCCTACTTTTTTCTCCGAAAAAAGTAGGTTAACGGGAGAGAAGCTTTTTCATCCCGTCCTCCAGGCCCTCCACCGTGAGAGGGAACATAGGAAAGATCCGCTCGATGGTGTCGTAGGTCTGGGTCCAGTACTGGCCCCAGGTGGGGCGGCGGCTGGGATTGAGCCAGATGACGTTGGGGTACTTTCCCCGGAAGCGCTGGAGCCAATCCAATCCCGTTTTGGGGGCGTTAGGGTCCCGGTTGGGCGAATAGGAGTAGTCCCCCATCAGCTCATAGGGGGCCATCTGGGCGTCGCCCACGAAGATGACCTTGTACTCACTGGAGATGTTGTCCAGAATCCACTGTGTGTTCTGCCCGTACTCGGAGAGCATGGTGGGCGAAGTAAACACCCGGCTGTACGGGCAGTTGTGGAAGTAGTAGACCTTCAGGTCCTTGAAGTGCCCCACCTTGCTCACTGCCTGGAACAGGGCGGAGCACAGCTGGGCGTAGTAGTCCATAGAGCCGCCGGAGTCCATAAGCAGCAGGACTTTAACGGTGTTTTCCCGGGGCCGCTTGTAGCGCACCTTCAGCATGCCGCCGCTGTCGGCGGTGTCCTTGATGGTGTTGTCCACGTCGAACTCCGTGGGGGGCAGGTCCACCAGTCCGGAAAATTGCCGCAGGTGCCGCAGGGCCACCTGGAACTGGCGGGTGTCCAGGGTGTTGTCCCGGCGGAAATCCCGGAACTTCCGCTCCCCCGCCACCCGGAAGGCCCGCTTGTACATGCTCTGGCCGCCCACCCGGATGCCCTTGGGGGACAGACCGGAGTTACCAAAGGTGGACATGCCGTGGGTACCCACCCAGTAGTTGCCGCCGTTGTGCTGCTCCTTCTGCTCCTGCATCCGCTCTTTCAGCATCCGCTCAATTTCTTCCTCGCTGAGACCCATATTTTTCAGGGCCTGCTCCTCGTCCCAGTTGGCGTAGTCCTGGAGCACGTCGGGCCGGTTGAGCCAGTCCATCAGCTCCTGGGACACCTCCTGCTGGAAGGGCACGTCCTTAAAATATTCCAGAAAACAGCGGTCGAAGCGGTCAAAGTCGGCCTCGCTCTTCACCAGCAGGCAGCGGCACAGGTGATAAAACCCGGTGAAGCTGGAGCCGTGGAGCCCCTTGTCCATGGCCTCCATGAGGGCCATCCACTCGGTGAGCGAGACTTTTAGGCCGTTTCGCCGCAGCAGGTAGAGAAAATCCTCAAACATTGCGTTTCCTTTCCATTCCACAGCCGGGAAAAATCCCTGGCATCCCGTGCCGGAGCATGGGAAAACAAGCCGTGGAAGTTCTTTTTGATTCTTTTTCTTTCAAGAAAAAGAATCACCGCCAGACGCGGCGCAGGGCGTCCATGTCCTCGTTCTTCTTCAGCAGCACCCCAAGATAGGGCACCTCCTTGCCGATGCGGCTCACGTCCACGCCGCCGTGCTGGAGGGCCTGGATCCAGTCGATGATCTCGCTGGTGGAGGGCTTCTTCTTGATCTGGGGCAGCTGGCGGATCTTGTAGAAGGCCTCCAGCACCTGGGTGAGCAGCTTCTCGTCCAGGTCGGGATAGTGGACCCGGACGATGTCGGCCATCAGCTCCTTGTCGGGGAAGGCGATGTAGTGGAACACGCAGCGACGCAGGAAGGCGTCGGGCAGCTCCTTTTCCGCGTTGGAGGTGATGATGACCACCGGGCGGTGCTTGGCCTTGATGGTCTCGCCGGTTTCGGGAATGTAGAACTCCATCCGGTCCAGCTCCCACAGCAGGTCGTTGGGGAACTCCAGGTCGGCCTTGTCGATCTCGTCGATGAGCAGAATGACCTGCTTGTCGGCAGTGAAGGCCTCACCCAGCTTGCCCAGCTTCACATACTTGGCAATGTCGTCCACGCCCTGGCCGCCGAACTGACTGTCGTAAAGGCGCTGGACCACGTCGTACACATACAGGCCGTCCTGGGCCTTGGTGGTGGACTTGATGTTCCAGATGATCAGCTCTTTGTCCAACGCCTGGGAGATGGCCTGGGCCAGCATGGTCTTGCCGGTGCCCGGCTCGCCCTTGATGAGCAGGGGCTTTTGCAGCACCATGGCGATGTTCACTGCCCGGAGCAGCTCCTCATCGGCCACGTAATTCTGACTTCCTCGAAATTCCTTCATGGTCTTATCCTTCCCGGCCCTTCCTGGGCCTTTGTGTGCTTATTCCTTGAAATTGTATAATCTTTTCGGTTTAAGTTCAAGTATTTGTCCTGATTTTTTAAAAAACAAGCGCGCCCGGATTTTAAAAACCGGACGCGCTTGTAAAGTGAAAGGTTATCCAATCAGCAGCATCAAAACCGGAATGGTCACAAAGCTGGCCAGCGTGCTCAGACACGCCCCGGTGGCGGCGTACTGCTCGTCGGCGCCAAAGGCCCCGGACAGCACCGGCACCTGGCTGACCACAGGCAGGGCGCTCTCCACCACAAACACCTGCATGGCCAGGCCGGTGACGCCGAACAGGTGACAGATGGCCCAGCAGATGATGGGAGCCACCCCCAGGCGCACCACCAGCATGGTGGGCAGGCCGGGCAGCAGGCGCAGATTACGGAGGCCCACCTCCCAGATAATGTAGCCGCAGTAGATGAGGGCCAGGGGGGAGACGGTGTCCCCGATGTATCCGGCAAACTTCATCACCACGGAGGGCAACTGAAGGTCCAGCACCAGCATCACAATGGAGAAGATCACGCCCAGAATGGGGGGCTTGGACAGCAGGCTTTTGAAGAAGCCGGCCACCGTGGTGCGGGTGCCCTGGGCGGTGCCGGAGCGCTGGATGAGCATAATGGCCACCGACTGGAGAAAGCTGGTGTTTCCCAGGTAATAGATCATCACATAGGGGAGGCAGGCGTCGCCAAAGAGCTGGGTACAGACCGGAAGGCCGATAAACAGCACGTTGGACAGTCCCGTCATGGCCACAAACACGCCCCAGCGGTTGTGGGGGATGTGGAGCAGCTGGGCCAGCCCCATGGACAGCAGCAGGGTCAGCAAGATGCCCACCACGGCAGAAAGCAGCATAAAGCCCGCCTCCAGCAGCATGTCGTGGCTCAGGTTGGACAGCAGGCCGGTAATGCAGGTGCAGGGCACGGCGATGTTGACGATGTACTTGCTTAAAAACTTCTTTTCCGACGGGCCCATCCAGCCCCGCCAGCCCATAAAAAAGCCCACAGCCATCAGAGCCATAAGCACCAGGGAGGCGGACAGAGCATTCACAAATCCAGACACAGGCTTCCCTTCTTTCCACATGAAAACCAGCAGGCCCCCGCTTTCGCGGGGGCCGTATCATATCACTTACTCGGCTTTGGGGGCGCCGGAGCCATTCCCATTCCCTCTGGGACGGCGGCGGCGGGGACGGCGGCGCTTCTCC
>CAJLCG010000145.1 GCA_905205085.1 uncultured Oscillospiraceae bacterium | reverse complement strand
TCATCCACTGGATGGTGCCTACTTGGAAATACTTATGGATGGAATCTTTCATGGGAAAAACCTCCTTAAAATATGATCGATTTCTTATAAAACATCGTTGCTGATGATGTTTACTTGTGATACACCTCTGGCGCTTTTCCGGGTTTTATGGTACACTGATGCTACATGTAAGGAGGAGGAGACCCGGTATGAGTCTGCAACCTGGGGAGAAGAAGCAACCCCTGTCCAATCAGTCCACGGAGAAGGCCCTGGCTATTTTGGAGCTGCTGGCCCAGTCCTCCGAGCCGGTTCGGCTGCGGGACCTGAGCCGGACGCTGTCCATCAACGCCAGCACCGCCCTGCGCTTTCTCACCACGCTGCAAAACTGCGGCTACGTGGAGCAGGAGGCGGATACTCAGCGCTACTACCTGACTTACAAGATCTGCCGCCTGGCCAACCAGGTCAGCAGCCACACCCAGCTGCAATCCATTACCCATCCCTATCTCCAGCGGCTGTCGGAACAGTTTGAAGAGGTGCTGTGTGTCTCGGTGGAACGGGATATGACCATGGTCTATGTGGATGTGGCCTCCGGGCCAGAGCAGACACTGATGAGTCTTCAGCGGGTGGGCAACACCAGCCCCATGCACTGTACCGGCAACGGAAAGCTTCTGCTTTTGAACTACACCCCGGAGCAGCTGGATGAAATGATCCGCCGCAAGGGGCTGCCCCGATACACCCAAAACACCATCACCACCCGGGAGGGGCTGGTTCTGGAGCTGGAGCGCATCCGCAGAGAGGGCCTGGCCTATGACAACGAGGAGTGCGAGGTGGGGGTGCGGTGTCTGGCCTGTCCCATCTACGACCATACCGGAAAGGTGATTGCGGGGATGAGCGTCACCGGGCCGGCCAGCCGGATGACCGATGAGAAGCTGCAGCGCATCCGCGGGCGGCTGTCTGAGGCGGCCAAGAAGATCTCTGAGGTATTTGGATATTCGCCAGAACATTTTAATAAATAAAACATCGTTTTATTTGCGCTTATCTTATCACCATTCTACCCAAACGTCAAGGGGAAGAATCGGGTTAGAATTGTAGAATTCTTGTAAAATCGTTGAATTTCACTAAGATTTTAATTGTTAAAACGGTTTTTCCCTTTCGATCAGCCTGTCATACGGGATAGGGGGAAAAAGCAGACATCTTCGAATAATTGGTATCACAAAGGCTGGATTTTTTTAAAATCCGGCCTTTTTTGTTGAAATAATTCCAAGGTTTCCCGGTAAGTGCTCCAGTTTCTTTAAACTTCTCTTCTTTTAACTTGTATTACAACTTGTGTTTTCTTTTTTATCTGCCCCCCGTTTCCCCCCCTGTTTTCCCAGGTTCTCCCCTTGACAGCTCCCGATAACCGTCCTATACTGACGGTGTAATCAGACGAAGCACTTCAACTTGTATTACATCTTAGTATTTCGAGGTGAGAGCAATGCCCCAGGGAAGACCAAGCAGCGTAACGCAGGAAGTGTTCCGCTATTTGAATGACGGAATCGCATCCGGCATCTGGAAGCCGGGAGACAAGCTCCCCTCCGAATCGGAGCTGTCCGCTCAGCTCTCCGCCAGCCGCATCTCTGTGCGCGCTGCCATCGGCCGCCTGTCCGGCCTGGGCCTGGTGTCCAGTCACCAGGGCAAGGGAACCTTTGTATGCCAGCCTTCCGAACAGGGCGCCCTCAATCAGTTGGGCAACCTGCTTCAGCCCTCCAATGTGGACCGGTTGAGCGTCTTTGAGTTCCGCAAGATCATGGAGAGTGAAAGTGCCGCTCTGGCCGCCATCCGCGCCACCAGCGAACATGTCCGTGCCATGGAGGAGAGCATCGTCGCCATGGAAAACGCCGAGAGCGATACCCTGGCCGCCCAGCAGGACATGGCGTTTCACCGTCTCATCGCCCAGTCCACCGGCAATCAGGTTATCATACAAGTCTTTGAGGTCATGCGGGACACCTACACCCGCATGTTTGAGGACAACGTAAGTCTGCTGGGCAAGCGGGGCGTTCAGTTCCACCGCCAGATTCTGCTGGCCATCCAGACCAGAGACATGTCCTCCGCCCGGCAGACCATGCTGGAGCATCTGGATGATACCATGCGCGCCATCAGCCAAAAGTAATCCCTGATCCGGGAAATCCCCGGATCCTGTACCATACCACCCATCTATTATTAGTGAAACGGAGGAATACCATGAAACTGCCCGCAGAAGAAAAGGCACGGCTGGAAGGGCTGTGCGCTCAGTTCCGGCGCGATCTCATCGAGACCCTTCACGCCAGACAGACCGGCCATCCCGGCGGCTCTCTGTCCGTGTGTGAGATCCTCACCACCCTGTACTTTGAAGAGATGAACGTGGACCCCAAGGACCCCCAGATGGCCGACCGGGACCGCTTGGTCCTGTGCAAGGGCCACGCCGCCCCCATGCTCTACCGGGTCCTGGCGGAGAAGGGCTTCTTCCCCGTGGAGGAGATGGCCACCCTGCGCTGCTTTGAGACCCGCCTCCAGGGCCATCCCTGCCCCCTGGAGACTCCCGGCGTAGACGCCGCTACCGGCCCTCTGGGCATCGGCCTGTCTACCGCTCTGGGTATGTCCATGGCTCTGAAGCTGAACAACTCTCCCGCCCGCGTGTACGCCATCCTGGGCGACGGCGAGATCAACGAGGGCACCGTTTGGGAGGCCCTGATGGCCGCCGTGAAGTATAAGGCGGACAACCTGTGCGCTGTTCTGGACTGGAACGGGGTGCAGCTGGACGGCACCGCCGACCAGATCATGCCCATGGGCGATATCCGCGCCAAGTTCGAGGCCTTCGGCTGGCACTGCATCGAGTGCGACGGCCACGATGTGGACGCCCTGTATGACGCCTTTGAGCAGGCCAAGACCATCAAGGGTCTGCCCACCATCGTGCTGGCCCACACCATCAAGGGCAAGGGCGTGTCCTTCATGGAAGGCAAGAACACCTGGCACGGTGCACCCATCAACGACGAGAACTATGAGAAGGCCATGATTGAGCTGGGAGGTGCGAAATAATGGCAAAGGCAATTCGTGAAGTTTACGGCGAAGCTCTGGTCAAATACGGCAAGGATAACCCCGACGTTGTGGTTCTGGACGCTGACGTGAGCGGCTCCACCAAGTCCGCCATCTTCGGCAAGGCCTGCCCCGACCGCTTCTTCAACATGGGCATTGCCGAGGCCAATATGACCGCCGCCGCTGCCGGCATGGCCTCTGTGGGCAAGATTCCCTTCGTGAACACCTTCGCGGTGTTCCTGACCACCATCGGCCTGCTGCCCGCCCGGGCTCTGGGCTCCTACTCCAAGGTGAACATCAAGATGGCCGGCGCCTACGGCGGCATGTCCGACGCCTTCGACGGCCCCAGCCACCACGCTCTGGAGGACATCGCCGTCATGCGCACCCTGCCCAACTTTAAGGTGTTTGTCCCCTGCGACGCCGCTCAGACCGAGTGGGTAGTCAAGAACGCCATTGAGGATCCCTCTCCCATGTACATCCGCCTCTCCCGCGATGTGTTCCCCGACGTGTATGCCGAGGGTGAGACCTTCGAGGAGGGCAAGGGCCGCATCGTCCGGGACGGCACCGACGCCACCGTGATTGCCTGCGGCCTCATGGTGGGCAATGCCATGGCCGCCGCTGAGGAGCTGGCCAAGGAGGGCATCAGCCTGCGCGTGGTGGATATGTTCTGCATCAAGCCTCTGGACGAGGAGCTCGTTGTCCGCTGCGCCAAGGAGACCGGCGCCATCATCTCCGCCGAGGAGCACAGCATCATCGGCGGCCTGGGCGGCGCGGTATCTGAGGCTCTGTGCAAGGCCGGCGCTCAGGTTCCCATGGGCTTTGTGGGCACCAATGACCTGCACGGCGAGTGCGGCCCCTACAAGCAGCTGCAGGCTAAGTACGGCCTGGATGCCGCTGCCATCGTGGCCAAGGTCAAGGAGACCATTTCCAAGAAGTAATCTGTGTGATATAAAAAATCCCTGGCACGTGTTCCAACGTGCCAGGGATTTTTTATGCTTGAAATCGGTTTACTTTTGGAGCCCCATTATTTGTACTTCTGGCTCTGGGCGACTGCCAGCTCATCACAGCGGTTGTTATACGGGTTGGAAGCGTGGCCCTTGACCCAGTGGAGGTTGACGGTGTGATACTCGCACAGCTCCAGCAGCTGCTGCCACAGGTCGGGATTAAGGGCGGGCTTTTT
>CAJLCG010000144.1 GCA_905205085.1 uncultured Oscillospiraceae bacterium | reverse complement strand
CGCAGCACTTTATCGTTATAGCAGCTGAATGAAATTCCACATCAGCTTGCACCCGTAGAATATGATAACCACACCGCATACGATATTGATGATCCGCAGCGTCTTGGCGTTGAAACGATCACTGAACAAAGAGATGGCAAGGGTGATTCCCGTGAACCAGAGACAGGAGGCTGTGCCCACACCGGAGATAAACGGAATGGACTGCTGGGCGGGCAGTGTCACATGAAAGGCCCCCAGCATCATGGTCCCGTCTATGATGGCCTGGGGATTGAACCAAGTCACCACACAGGCGGAGGATATGGTTTTCCGGATGGAACCCGTTGCCTGGGAGCGGTCAATTTCTTCCCCCTTCGCCCGGAGCAGCCCGACGCCGATGTATATCACAATGATGCTTCCCACAAACAGGATCACCATCTGCAGCCACTGGTAGCGCTCCATCACTGCGCCGATCCCAAAGAAACAGGCAAAGGCCAGCGTCACATCAAAGAAAATGACGATCCACGCGGTGAGCAGGGCGCGGCGGCGTGTGTGGGTCAGTGCTGAATTGATGACAAACAGGTTCTGTAACCCAATGGGGGCCACATAAGCAAGGCCCATGGTCAGTCCCTGAAGATAATATCCCATTGTTTTTCCCGCCTATCGTTCTCTATGGAAAGGGCCGGGGCTTTACCCCGGCCCTTTTTTCTAGGGTGTTACATCTGAACCCGGTGATAGACCTTCTTACCCTTGCGGACCATGATGCCGTCGCCAGACAGCTGCTCGGCAGTGTAGCGGGTGTTCACGTCGGACACCTTCTCGTCGTTGACGGACACACCACCCTGCTCCACCAGACGGCGGGCCTCCTTCTTGGAGGGGGCCAGCTTACAGGTGACCATCATATCCAGGATGCCGATGGAACCGTCGGTGAGGTTATCGGCCGTGAGGGTGGTGGTAGGCACGTTGCTCATGTCGCCGCCGCCCACAAACAGGGCCTTGGCCGCCTCCTGCGCCTTCTGGGCCTCCTCCTCGCCGTGGACCAGCTTGGTGAGCTCGAAAGCCAGAATCTCCTTGGCGGTGTTGAGCTGGCTGCCCTCCCACTTGTCCATCTCATCGATCTGCTCCAGAGGCAGGAAGGTGAGCATACGCAGGCACTTGAGCACGTCCTGGTCGCCCACATTACGCCAGTACTGATAGAACTCGTAGGGAGAGGTCTTGTTGGGGTCCAGCCACACGGCGCCCTTGGCGGTCTTGCCCATCTTCTTACCTTCGGAGTTGAGCAACAGAGTGATGGTCATGGCGTGGGCATCCTTGCCCAGCTTGCGGCGGATGAGCTCGGTGCCGCCCAGCATGTTGGACCACTGATCGTCGCCGCCGAACTGCATGTTGCAGCCGTAGTGCTGGAACAGGTAGTAGAAGTCGTAGGACTGCATGATCATGTAGTTGAACTCCAGGAAGCTCAGGCCCTTCTCCATGCGCTGCTCGTAGCACTTGGCCCGGAGCATGTTGTTGACGGAGAAGCAGGCACCCACATCCCGCAGCAGGTCAATGTAGTTCAGACCCAGCAGCCAGTCGGCGTTGTTCACCATCTGAGCCTTGCCCTCGCCAAACTCGATGAACCGCTCCATCTGCTTCTTGAAGCAGTCGCAGTTGTGCTGGATGGTCTCGGGGGTCATCATGGAGCGCATGTCGGTACGGCCGGAGGGGTCGCCGATGTAGCCGGTACCGCCGCCGATGAGGGCGATGGGTCGGTTGCCCGCCATCTGCAGGCGCTTCATCAGGCACAAAGCCATAAAGTGACCCACGTGGAGGGAGTCGGCGGTGGGGTCAAAGCCGATGTAGAAGACGGCCTTGCCCTCGTTGATCATCTTGGAAATCTCTTCCTCGTTGGTAACCTGGGCGATGAGGCCACGGGCTTTCAGTTCTTCGTAGCAAGTCATTTTCCTTTACTCCTTTATCTAATGTGTTAATTTTCTTGTATTATTTCGGTTTGCTGCTGTTTTGCCCGGCAGACATTGTAGACAATGACGCCGCCGATGACGATTGCCGCCCCAATGAGGGCCATGGAGCCCATCTTTTCCCCGTAGAACACCGCCACCAGGATAGGGTTGAGCACCGGCTCGATGCCGGAGACCAGGCTGGCAGTAACAGGGGGCGTGGTTTTCAGGCCAATGGTCAGCAGGATATAGGCCACCGCCACCTGGAACACACCAAGCACTACCAAACTAGTAATTGCAGTTGACGAAAAGTCCGTCTCCTTTACAAGAAATGGCAGCCCTGTAATGGCGGACAGCACATCTCCCCAAAAAACCGAGGAGATGGCGTCGCTGTCGGGCAGGTCATTGAGGAGGAACACCCCGGCGTAGGCCAGGCCGGACAGCAGGGCCAGGAAATTGCCCAAGCCCCCTCCCATCTCCAGGCTGTCCACAAAGAAGAAGACTACCCCGCCGAAGACCACCACGCAGGTGATCACATCCAGCTTTTTAGGCCGGCGGCGGAAAAAGAGCAGGGAGATGAGCATGACAAAAATGGGGGCAGTAAACTGGAGGACAATGGTGTTGGCTGCCGTGGTCAGCTTATTGGCAATGGAAAACAGGGCGTTACAGCCAAACACCGAGAGGGCTCCTAACGCCACCCAGCGGTTAAGGCGCAGGGGGTGCTTAACCCAGATGAGATAGGCTCCAATCACCACCAGGGCGATGGCAGTGCGGCCGCCGTTGATAGCCATACCGCCCCAGGGGATGAGCTTGATGCACAGTCCTCCGATGCTGTAAAGCAATGCCGCGGCAAATACACACAGGGTGCCCGTTTGGCTCTTGGTCATATCATGCCCCCTTTCCATGCAAAAAGCCCTCTGTCCGAATCTTCGGACAGAGGGCATAGCAATGCGGTACCACCTCTGGTTCATCCCTGCCTCGCAGCAGAGATCTCATGGAGTACGTGACTCCCTTCGCGGTAACGGGCGAAGCCCGGCCTGTCCCCTACTCACGCAAGAAATGCGCTTCGGGCGGCTGCTCCAAGGGGTAATTTCACAAAGCGCCCTCTCCCCCTTTCACCAGCCGGGGGCTCTCTGCACAGGGTGATGCCTTGCTAAGGTTCCTTTTCTTCGCAGTATTGAAACTTTATCACAGTTTTTTCCCTTTGTCAACCACTGGAAGAGGGTACCCCTTTTTTACTCTTTCAGAGGCGAAACGCAGTTTCGCACAAAGTTCTTTTGCCTACTTTTCTTCCAAGAAAAGTAGGTTACAGTCTGGCAACCCCGGTCTTCCGGGCGGCCTCAGCTACCGCCTTAGCCACCGCAGGCACCACACGCTTGTCAAAGGCAGCAGGGATGATGTTATTCTCATTGAGCTCCTCATCGGGAATGATGGAAGCCAGCGCCATAGCGGCGGCCATCTTCATCTCCTCGTTAATGTCGCTGGCCCGCACGTCCAGAGCACCGCGGAAGATACCCGGGAAAGCCAGGACGTTGTTGATCTGGTTGGGGTAGTCGCTGCGGCCGGTGGAGACCACCTTGGCCCCGCCCGCCTTGGCGTCCTCGGGGAAGATCTCGGGAGTGGGATTGGCGCAAGCAAAGACGATGGCGTCCTTGTTCATGGTCTTGACCATCTCAGTAGTCACCAGCTTGGGGGCGGACACGCCGATGAACACATCGGCCCCCACCAGCATATCGGCCAGAGTGCCCTTGCGCTTTTCCAGATTGGTGCGCTTGGCGATCTCCTGCTGGGCCCAGTTCATGTCGGGGTTGCCGTCATACAGGGCGCCAAACTTGTCGCACAGGGTAATATCCTTAAAGCCAGCCTCCAGCAGCAGCTTGGTGATGGAGATGGCAGCGGAGCCGGCCCCGGAGAAGACCACCCGGACCTCCTCCTTCTTCTTCCCTACCACCTTCAGCGCATTGGTCAAACCGGCCAGGGCGATGATGGCGGTGCCGTGCTGGTCATCGTGGAAGACGGGGATGTCACACATCTCCTTCAGGCGACGCTCGATCTCAAAGCACCGGGGGGCGGCAATGTCCTCCAGGTTGATGCCGCCAAAGGAACCGGAAATGTTGTACACGGTCTGGACAAACTCGTCCACGTCCTTGGTCTTGACACAAAGAGGGAAGGCATCCACATCGGCAAAGCGCTTGAAGAGCACGCACTTGCCCTCCATGACAGGCATACCGGCCTCAGGACCGATGTCGCCCAGGCCCAGCACGGCAGAGCCGTCAGTGATGACGGCCACCAGGTTGTGGCGGCGGGTCAGCTCGTAGCTCTTA
>CAJLCG010000143.1 GCA_905205085.1 uncultured Oscillospiraceae bacterium | reverse complement strand
ATATAGTTACAAAAACAGAAGCAGGCTCACTGCCATGACCGCCATACCGGAGATCAGGCCATAGAGGGACAGGTGGTGCTCTCCATACTCCCGGGCAGCGGGCAGCAGCTCGTCAAAGGAGATAAACACCATAATGCCCGCTACCCCGGCAAACAGCACACCGAACACAGTGTCGTTCATAATGGGCCGCAATACTAACCAGCCCAGCAGCGCCCCCAGGGGCTCGGCCAGACCGGACAGGAAGGAGTAGCGGAAGGCCTTGCTCCGGGAACCGGTGGCCTGGTAGATGGGCACAGAGACGGCAATGCCCTCGGGGACATTGTGGATAGCAATGGCCACCACAATGGGAATGGCCAGGCCGGGCTCCTGCATGGCAGAGACAAAGGTAGCCAGCCCCTCGGGGAAGTTGTGGATGGCGATGGCCAGGGCGGTAAACACCCCCATGCGCATCAGCCGGCCGGCGTTGGCGGTCTCTTCCTCCTCCATGCTCTTGACCTCATGGGGGTTCTCCTCCTCCGGAATCAGCTTGTCGATCACAGCAATCACCAGCATGCCGCCGAAAAAGGCCGCCACCGTGGCCCAGCTTCCCGGGCGGGTGCCAAGCTCCCGCACCAGGGCCTCCCGGGCCTCTCCCATGATTTCTACCAGAGAGACATAAATCATTACACCGGCCGAAAAGCCCAGCGAGACAGATAAAAACTTCCGGTTGGTGCTGCGGCACACAAAGGCAATGCCGCTGCCGATGCCGGTGCTCAGGCCAGCCAGCAGGGTGAGAACAAACGCAAATAACACTTGATGGTCCAAAGGACACCTCCAATCTTGTTTTCTATGGTTAGCTTACACTAATTTATGTGATTGTACCATTCCAAGCCGTTCCTGTCAACGCTCCTGCACCTCCCAGTTTGCGCCAAAAAAGAACCGGAGCCATGGCTCCGGTCCCTCTTGTAACTTAGTAGCGGTTGAGAGGGATCTCCCCGTCGTCGCTGCCCTTTTCAATGGCGCGGATCACCGCGTCATAGCCGTAGTTCTCATTGACCTGGATGTGTACCCGGTCCCCCACCCGGCGGCCCAGCAGGCAGCGCCCCACCGGGGACTCCTTGCTGATGAGCCCCTTCAGGGCGTCCTGGCGCATGGTGGTGACAATCTGGTAGACCTCCTCCTCGTCGTCGTCCTCCATATAGACGGTGACCTTGTCGTACAGCCCCACCTGGTCGCTGCCCGACTGGTCGGAGATGACTACAGCGGTCTTGATCATGTTCTCCAGAAAGCGGATGCGGCTCTCGTTGCGGTTTTTCTCTTGCTTGGCCGCCTTGTACTCAAAGTTCTCGCTCAAATCGCCGAAGGCCCGGGCCTCCTTCACCGCCTCCAGCAGCTGGGGGCGCAGGACAATGCGCCGGTGGTCCAGCTCCTTGCGCATGAGCTCCAGATCTTTTTGGGTCAGTTCGTTGTGCATGATACTCGCCTCTCATAAAAACCGGGCGGCCAAAAGCCGCCCGAGGGTTATGTTTCCTTCTTGTAATAAATGTGGACGCTTTTACTGCCCGTTAAGTATACCATAGTGGCGTAGCACAAGTCAAACTCCAGCACATCCCCGGTTTTCAGCCGACGAGAGGCACCCTCCACATCCAAAATGGTATGGTCGGAGGAGGCGCCCAGCACCTTGATGCCCGGCTCCCGGGGAATGAGGTCGTCGCTCTCTCCATAGTCCACCCGGCCCATGGCCAGCAGGCAGCGCAGGCGGTGGCCCCGGTCCACATAGGTGCGAGTGCGGCCAAAGGCATCCACGGAAAGCTCGCCCACCGGGTGAGAGGGCTTTACCTTGGACTCGATGACCTGGGCCCGGAGGACCATAATATCCTTGTGCATAAAGTCCATATTGCAGCCCCAGATACTGCCCAGAAGGATTCCCTCCCCCACCCGCAGGTGGTTGATGCGGGGCGGCATGGTGCCGTCCAGCACCATATGGAGGGAAGAGGACGCGCCGCCGGAGATGACCTCCAGCTTCCGGCCGATGGCCTTCTCCACCTGCTCGGCGGCGGCCACCAGGTCGTGCATCTTCTCCGGAGTGGCCTGGATGGAGCCGTAGCACCCCAGGTTGGTTCCCACTCCCAGCAGCTCCAGATTGGGCAGGTGGCGCTCCACCTCCAGGGCGGCATCCACCAGCTCGTCCCAGTCCCAGAAGCCCTCCCGCAGGTCGCCCAGGTCCACCATAAGGATCACCTTGTGGATCTTTCCCTGGCTTTCGGCCGCCTCGTTCAGCAACCGCAGAACGGAGAGCTCGCTGTTCAGACTGATGTCCGACCAGGTCACCACCTCCTCTACCTCGCTGGGCATGGGAATGCGGATGAGCATGAGCGGAGTCTGGATACCCGCCTCCTTCAGCCCGCGCAGCTGGTCCATGCGGGAGGAGGCGATGCTGGACACCCCAACCTCCTCATAGACCTTAACTGCCTCAGGCAGGGCGTGAAACCCCTTTACCACTCCAGAAAGCCCGATAGAAGAAGCCTGGCAGCGCTCTTGGAGCGCTGCCAGGTTTTCCTTGAGCTTTCCCAGGTCGATCTCCACGTGGGGATATTCATAACTTGGTTGGCTCATATGTTCGTTCCTTTAAACCGCGTAAATTAAGCCTTCACAGCCTTCTGACGCTTGTAGGGCTTGTTGTCCATATCCTTCAGGGTCAGGCCCAGAGCGGCACACAGCCAGTTGATGATGGGCATCAGCCAGTTGAAGATGGCAAAGATACCATACTGCTCCACGCCGATATCCAGGGTGTCGGAGATGTACACACCGCAGGTGTTCCAGGGGATCAGAGCGGAGGTAACAGTGCCGGCGCCTTCCAGAGCGGAGGACAGAACGGCGGGGTGCAGGCCCATCTTGCGGTACTCCTCGGCGTACATACGGCCGGGAACCACGATGGAGATGTACTGCTCAGGCATGGTCATGTTGGAGATAACACAGGTGACCTCGGTAACAGCAACCAGGCCAGCAGGACCCTTGGCCAGCTTCTTGATCTGGTTGACGACGACCTCCAGCTGGTGGGTGCCTTCCATGATGCCGCCGAACATCATAGCAATGATGGTCATGGCCACGGAGTTCATCATATTCATGATGCCGCCCTTTTCCAGCAGCTCCGTCATGGTAGCGTAGGTCTCTTCCGACAGGGTGGACTGCAGCAGAGCATGGACCTCATCGGTGAAGGTATAGCCGTCCAGACCGAAGGAGAACAGAGTGCCCAGGTTGCAGGCTCCGGGCTGGAAAATGAGGCCCAGGATGGCGCCGGAGAAGATACCCAGGGTGATGCCGGGGATGGCGGGCATCTTCATGGCCACGGCCACGATAACGATGACGGGGGGCAGCAGCAGGATGGGGTTGATGTTGAACACGCCGCCGTGGGCGGAGTTCATCGCGTTAGCAAACTCGGTCACGCGGCTCATATCAGCCTCGCCACCGTGATACTGCATGGCGCCCAGCACGCCGAACACCACCAGAGTGATGATGTAGGTGATGGCGGTGGGGATCATCATGGCCTTCACGTGAGCGATAACGTCAGTACCGGCCATAGCGGGAGCCAGGTTCGTGGTGTCAGACAGAGGAGACATCTTGTCGCCGAAATACGCACCAGAGAGGATGGCGCCGGCGGTCATAGCGGGATTCATGCCAAGGCCGAAGCCGATGCCCATAAAGGCCACACCCATGGTACCCATGGTACCCCAGGAGGTACCGGTGGCCAGGGAGGTGATGGAGCAGACCAGCACGGTGGCGATGAAGAAGATGGAGGGATGGATGATCTGCAGGCCGTAGTAAATCATGGTGGGCACTACGCCGGCGTTGATCCACACGCCGATGAGGATACCGACGATGATCAGGATACAGATAGACTGGAGGGCCTTATAGATGCCGTCCATCATCATTTTCTCAATGACATCCCACTTATAGCCCAGATACAGGGCCATCAGGGCCGCGACGCAAACGCCGCAGAACATAGGCACATGAACAGGGGCACCAAAGATAATGATGCCGACTGCCAACAAGGCAATCAAAGCAAGCAGTGTAATAAGGGCTTCCCATACTTTTGGCATGCGGCCTTCTCTGGATTTATTTGTCTCACTCATAGGATTGCTACCAACCTTTCTTTCATTACTTTGCATGTTCTGCATTTTTTGATTCAGCGTTGGATTGCTTGTGGACGTTCAGCCTGGTACCGCTATGCACCTCCTCCCTCTCAGAGCTTTACAACACAGTTCTCCAGGTGCAAGTCTGGG
>CAJLCG010000142.1 GCA_905205085.1 uncultured Oscillospiraceae bacterium | reverse complement strand
CTTCTTCTCTCATTTCATTTATTGGCTCACGGCCTGTTTCAGTCCCGCCAGGTCCCCCTGGTCCGGATGGCTGAGGGCCCGGTCAAAGTTTTCCAGCATGGCAGTGCGCCGGGGGCTGTCCTCCATGGCCTCATAGCGGTCCCGCACCACCTGGGGCATCTTGCCCTGGCACATGTAGGTGCCCACCACCTCCGCGCCAGAGGCCAGATTCTCCTTCACCCGGCCCAAAATCTGCTCAAAGTAGGCGGGCGCTCCGCCAAATCCGGCGGTGCCGAAAAGGAACACCTTCTCGTGATTGGTCAAACTCTGGAGAAAGTGGGCGGTAGTCTCGTCACAGGTACCCTTGTCGGTCCAGAAGCCCACGTAGATGGTGTCGGCGCTGAGGGCCTCGGCGTGGGGCTCTCCGAAATAGCGGCACTCCTCCTGGGGCAGAGCCTCCCGGACGGCCTGGGCCAGCAGAGCGGTGTTGCCGGTACGGCTGCTGTAAACGATGGAATAGCTCATGTTGTTTCCTTCCTTTCATAAATACAGTGGACACCCTGGTGGGCCATCATGCCGCCCAGGCATTTTTGGTTGCAGCGGATACAGCGGTGGATCTCCCCGGCTTGTCCGGAATAGACCTTATTGGGCCACGCCGGGTCGGCAATAAGCTGGCGGCTCATGGCGGCGCAGTCCATGCGGCCGCTACTGAGCTGCTCCTCCACAAAGTCGGGGTCGGTGAGCCCGCCCACGCCGCAGACAGGCAGCTTGGTAAGCTGGCGCACCTGGTCGCAAAATTTCAAAAAACAGCCCTCCACCCCAAATTCTGGGTGGTTTTTGGGCGGGATAGTGTCGGAGAGCTCCCCGTGGTTGGCCAGGGTCACATGGAAGCTGGTGACCCCCGCCTGTTCCAGCAGGGGGACAAAGATGGGTAACTCCTCTTCCAGCACGCCGGCGTTTCCGTAGTGGGGATTCTCCTGGCGCACCGCCAGCTTGTAGTCGATGGGCACATCGGGCAGGCGACGGCGGATGGCGGACACCGCCTCCACCGCAAAGCGGGCCCGGTTCTCCGGGCTGCCGCCATAGCCGTCGGTGCGGTGGTTGAACACCGAGGAGCTGAAGCTGCCGCACATCCGATCCCCATGGACCTGGACCATGTCAAAGCCCGCCTGGAGGGCCAATTCTGCCGCTTTGCCGAAGGCATCGGTGATCTCCTGTACCTTTTTCTCCGACATGCCGGTGATGTAGGGCCCCACCTGCTGGTTCAGAAGGGGCCGCAGCTCCTCCTTGGAGATGCGCCCGGCCAGCACACCGGGAACATACTTCATCATGGCCTTGATGTTGGAGTCGGACTGGTGGAGCTGGGCACACAGCTTACACCCGTAGGGGTGGACGGCGTCGGCCAGGCTCCGGTAGAAGGCCCGGCCCTTCTCGGTGTACAGGCAGGGGACAAAGTGCTGGGGCAGCACCGGCACATCGCCGATGATGATCATGGCACAGCCCCCCGCGGCGATGGTCTTCATCCGTTCCACCAGCTCCTCCCGGGGCAGGCCCAGGGTGGTGGGAGCAAAAATAATCCGATTCTTTAAGGTAAGCCCGCCGTAGTTCAGAGGGCTGTTTATGGTCTCATACATGTGGAATTCGCTTCTTTCTTGGTTGCTTTGGCCAAGAGGGCAAAGAGCTGCTCTCGCTCCTGTTCATCCAGAGCGGAAAGGGCCTGCTGGTCCCAGTCAAAAAACACCTGGTGGCTTACCTGGAAGGCCTCCTGTCCCTTGGGACTCAGGTCCAGGTGGTAGGCCCGCCCCGACTTCTCCCGAGTGAGGAAGCCCTCCTCCACCAGCTTAGTGACGGTGCGCTGAGAATAGCCCCAGTCCAGCCCCAGATCCGCGGTAAGTTGGGCCTGGGTACAGCCCGGGTGCTTTCCCACGTAGATCACAGGAAACAACGAGCCGAAGCTGAGCCCCAGGGCTTGCAGGCGCTGGGTGGTGTAGGCGGTAAAGCCCCGGTGAAAGACGGTGGCGTAGTAGGCCAGGGTCTGGAACATGAAACGGTCAACTCCTTTTCTTGACTTAGTCAAGTATATCATGTAACTTGACAAAGTCAAGTATAGGATTAAAATTTTTGGAGCCGCAGCATGCGGCTCCAAAAAATCACATCGCTTGATCTTGCTGAATGAGCAGTTTCAGGGCCTCCACCCCCACCTCAATGGCGGCGGAGGTGTCGTGGGACTCCTTCTGGTCCAGTCCTGCTTTCTCCCGCTCCTGGTTCCAAATGACGTGGAACACCGAGCCGCACCGCACGCCTCTTGCGGCGGCCACAGCAAACAGGGCCGCCGATTCCATCTCGCTGGCCAGCACGCCCAGGCGCTTCCACGCCTCCCACTTCTGCTCCAGCTCGTAGCTGACCGGCATGCGGGCAGGCGAGTGCTGCCCGTAGAAGGAATCCTTACACTGGACCACTCCGGCGTGCCAGGGCTTGCCCAAATTCTGAGCCGCCCGGACCAAAGCCTGAGTGACCGTAAAGTCGGGGACGGCGGGCCACTCAATGGGGGCATACTCCCGGCTGGTGCCCTCCATGCGCACTGCGCCGGTGGCCACCACCACATCGTCGCTCTGCACCTCCAGCTTGATGCCGCCGCAGGTGCCCACCCGCACAAAGGTGTGGCAGCCCAGGTTGCACAGCTCCTCCATAGCGATGGCGGCGGAGGGGCCGCCGATGCCGGTGGACACCACGCTCACCTTCTCCCCCAGGAGGGTGCCGGTGTAGGTGGTGTACTCCCGGTTGGTCTGGACATGGACGGGGGCATCGAAGTGCTGGGCGATGGCCTGGCACCGCCCCGGATCGCCGGGCAGGATGCAGTATTTGCCCACCTGTCCGGGGGCACACTGGATGTGAAATTGGAGCTCACGGCTCTGTTCATCCATGGATTTTCCCTCCTTTGGGTAATCTGTTTCCTCTATTATACCCGCTGTGTTCGGCAAAGGCAAGCTCACAGCTTCTCGCCCGCCACCCAGGTGATAAAGTGGTCGGCCAGCTCCAACTGCTTTTCATCCAATCCCTGCAGCTTCTCTGCCACCGTTTTTTTACGATCCATTTCTTCTCGTCGCACAGCCCCCAAAAGCAGCTCATCCGGCGTTGTTTCCAGCGCCTGACAAATGCGAATGAAAACCTCCAGGCTTGGGATAGACTTGGCTCGCTCAATATTGGAAAGATAGTTGCTGTTAATATCGCACCGCTCGCACACCTGCACTTGTTTTAGTCCCAATGCCCTTCTTCTTGCGGCAATTCGTCTTCCGATTAAAGAGTAATCCAAGGCCATCCGATCACCTCTCTTCTATTCTTCCATACTTACTCTTATTGTATTGGTATCCCATCTCTCAAAAAATAATCTATAAGTGTTTTTTACACTTGACGTATTATTATTTTGATATTATAGTTGATTTATCAACTTAAAGATCAAGGTCGAGGAGCGCATATGGACTCTTTTTCTCCTGATTTACTGGAACATCTGACTATACTCACCGGATGTACCTATCTTTCTGACCTGCGGATGCAGCCTTTTCTTTCTCCGAAGCTCTATGCGGCAATCGCTGCCACTCCGGTTCAAAGCTATTCCACCGCCCAGTGGAAAGAAGCTCTAAATTATCTCACCGGAATCCATTTTGATGGGGATGCTTCCAGCTGCCGCCAGCTGCTCCTACAGTATTTTTCTTAAAATTTTTCTTTTCCACAATCCGCTTCTTGACACAGCGCCCGCTTGGTGATATAGTATCCGCGTAAAATCGGCATTGACGGAGACCAAGCCGCGTTTGCCCCGCCCAGAGAGGAACACAACTGCTGAAAGTGTTCTGCGGGACCCTCGGCCGTAACCACTCCTGAGCCGCCCGGGAAACAACCGGGCCGGGCCCTCCCGTTACAGAGGTCACGAGCGACGGCCCTTGTGGGCCGTAAGCAGGGTGGAACCGTGGAGCTATTTTCGCTTCACCCCTGAAACCAAATCAGGGGTGAGGCGTTTTTCTTTACCCCAATGATCGGAAAGGAGCTATCATTTATGTCTGAAGAAGTCAAGAACGAGTTTACCTTTGAAAATCCTGAGTACCGCAAGACCTATTGGCACACCTGTTCTCACATCCTGGCCCAGGCCGTCAAGCGCCTGTACCCCGAGGTGAAGCTGGCCATCGGCCCCTCCATTGACGAGGGCTTCTACTACGATATGGACTCCCCCTTCCCCTTCACCCCCGAGATCATGGAGCAGATCGAGGCGGAGATGCGCAAGATCTGCAAGGAGAAGCTGAAGCTGGAGCG
>CAJLCG010000141.1 GCA_905205085.1 uncultured Oscillospiraceae bacterium | reverse complement strand
CCAAAACGTGCCATCGCCGAGTATTTCCGCGACATGGGCTACGCCGTGGCCGTGATCGCCGACTCCACCTCCCGCTGGGCCGAGGCTTTACGCGAAATGTCCGGCCGTCTGGAGGAGATGCCCGGTGAGGAGGGCTACCCCGCCTACCTCAGCTCCCGTCTGGCTCAGTTCTACGAGCGAGCGGGCAGTGTGTCCTGCCTGGGCTCCGACGAGCGCCGGGGCAGCCTGACCGCCGTAGGCGCCGTGTCGCCTCCCGGCGGCGACCTTTCCGAGCCCGTCTCCCAGGCCACTATGCGTATTGTGAAAGTGTTCTGGGCTCTGGACGCCTCCCTGGCCTACCGCCGTCACTTCCCCGCCATCAACTGGCTGAACTCCTACTCCCTCTATCTGGATTCCCTGAAGCCCTGGTACGATGAGCACCTGGGCAAGGAGTTCCTCCAGAACCGGGAGTGGGCCATGGCTGTCCTCCAGGAGGAGGCCAACCTGAACGAAATCGTGCAGCTGGTTGGTAAGGACTCCCTGTCCGCTAAGGACCAGATCACTCTGGAAGTGGCCAAGATGATCCGTGAGGACTTCCTGCAGCAGAACTCCTTTGTGGATATCGATTCCTACTCCGAGTACGACCGCCAGGCCCGTATGCTGGTGCTGATCCGGGACTACGACGAGCACTGCCGCGCCGCTGCTGAGCGGGGCGGGAACCTCAACGAACTGTTCGCTGTACCTGTGCGTGAAAAGATCGGCCGCGCCAAGTCGGTGCCCGCCGACCAGTATCTGGACAACTACGCCAACATCATGGTGGAACTGGAAGAGGAGACCAACGCCATTGGCGAGAAGGGAGAGATGGCTCTGTGATTCGGGAATATAAAACCATCCAGGAGATCTCCGGCCCGCTGATGGTGGTCAACCACGTCCAGGGCGTCACCTATGACGAGCTGGCCGAGATCGAGCTGGCTGACGGCACTGTCCGCCGCTGTAAGGTACTGGAAGTCAACGGCGACTCTGCCGTGGTGCAGCTGTTTGAAAACTCTGCCGGCATCAACCTGGCCCAGTCCAAGATCCGCTTCCTGGGCCATCCTCTTCAGTTGGCCGTGTCCGGCGACATGCTGGGCCGCGTGTTCAACGGCATGGGCGAGCCCATCGACGGCGGCCCTGCCATTCTGGCCGACGAGTACCGGGACATCAACGGTCTGGCCATGAACCCCGCCGCCCGGAACTACCCCAACGAGTTTATCCAGACGGGCATCTCCACCATCGACGGCCTGAACACCCTGGTCCGTGGTCAGAAGCTGCCCATCTTCTCCGGCTCCGGTCTGCCCCACGCCGCTCTGGCCGCGCAGATCGCCCGCCAGGCCAAGGTGCTGGACGGCGAGTCCAACTTCGCCGTAGTCTTTGCCGCCATCGGCATCACCTTCGAGGAGTCTGAGTTCTTCGTCAGCGAGTTTAAGCGCACCGGCGCCATTGACCGTACTGTCCTGTTCACCAACCTGGCCAACGACCCTGCCGTCGAGCGTATCGCCACCCCCCGTATGGCCCTGACCGCCGCGGAGTATCTGGCCTTTGAGAAGAACATGCACGTGCTGGTCATTCTCACCGACATTACCAACTACGCCGAGGCTCTGCGTGAGATTTCTGCGGCTAAGAAGGAAGTCCCCGGCCGCCGCGGCTACCCTGGCTACCTGTACACCGACCTGGCTACCATGTACGAGCGTGCCGGCCGCCAGATGGGCAAGGAAGGATCCATCACCATGATCCCCATCCTCACCATGCCTGAGGATGACAAGACCCACCCCATCCCCGACCTCACCGGCTATATCACCGAGGGCCAGATCATTCTGTCTCGTGAGCTGTACCGCCGGGGCGTCAATCCCCCTGTGGACGTGCTGCCCTCCCTGTCCCGTCTGAAGGATAAGGGTACCGGCGCGGGCAAGACCCGTGAGGACCACTCTGGCACCATGAACCAGCTCTTTGCCGCCTACGCCACCGGCAAGGAAAACAAGGAGCTGATGAGCATTCTGGGTGAGGCCGCCCTGAGCCCCACCGATCTGCTGTACGCCAAGTTTGCCGACGAGTTTGAAAAGCGCTATGTCTCCCAGGGCACCGAGGAGAACCGCTCCATTGAGGAGACTCTGGACCTGGGCTGGGAGCTGCTGAGCATCCTGCCCCGCAGCGAGCTTAAGCGCATTAAGCCCGAGTATATCGACAAGTATCTGCCCAAGAAGGATTAAGGGGGGATTTGAATGCCTTCCACAACGATAAATCCCACCCGTATGGAGCTGACCCGGCTGAAAGGCCGGCTGAAGACCGCCCAGCGGGGCCACAAGCTGCTCAAGGATAAGCGGGACGAGCTGATGAAGCAGTTTATGGACGTGGTGCGGGAGAACCGGGCTTTGCGCCGCCGGGTGGAGGAGGGCCTCATGCGGGCCCACGGCTCCTTTACCGTGGCCGCCGCCCTCATGTCCCCCGAGATGCTGGAGCAGTCCCTGCTGTACCCCAAGCAGTCTGTGGAGCTGGAGATGACCTTCCAGAACATCATGTCTGTGGACGTGCCGGAGTACCACTTCAAGACCCGCAGCCAGGACCCGGGCGAGGTCTATCCCTACGGCTTTGCCCAGACCAGCGGCGAGTTGGACGACGCAGTGGACGCTATGTCCCAGGTCTTTCAGGACATGCTGAAGCTGGCGGAGATCGAAAAGACCTCCCAGCTGCTGGCCGAGGAGATCGAGAAGACCCGCCGCCGAGTCAATGCCCTGGAGTACGTGAAGATCCCTCAGATGGAGGAGAGCATCAAGTATATCACCATGAAGCTGGATGAGAACGAGCGCGCCAACACCATTCGGCTGATGAAGGTAAAGGACATGCTCCTCAAAGAAGCCATTGAGGAGCGCCGCAGCGAGGATGCCAAGGCGCTGGAGTCCTTTGCAAACTGAATAGGAAAAAAGACCGGGAAGGCAATGCCTTCCCGGTCTTTTTTGTCAGGTGAGATTGTAGGCACAGTGACAGGAAAGCTGCCGCCAGCACCATTGGTTGGTGTGGGGGTGAAAGCGGCACTCCACATTGGAGCCGGGGGACAGGTGGACCCACAGGTCCTGCCGCCCCTGGGGACGGCAGAGGGTGAGCAGATAGTCCCCCGGGGGCAGGAATGCGAAATCGATCTCCTGGCTGCGCAGCAGGCGATAGGTGCGCTCATGGCAGCCGGTATGACTTACCAGCCGCACCCAACTCCAAGGGCAGCAGGCGCCGCACAGAACCCGCAGGGCGCACAGGGCATACCGCTGGGAGAAGCACAGGTTTTGCTCCGCCTCATCGTCACCCCACAGGCAGAAGGGGACTCCCGCAGTCAGCCAGCCGGTTACTGGTTCATCTTGGCCTTGACCAGGTACTCGCCGCCGGTCACACCGCCGAACAGATATTTGCCGTCGGCGTTGGTCTTGGTGGTGGCAATCAGCAGTTCCTGGCCAGCTGTGACCTGGAAAAGGCCTACAAAGCAGCCGGCTACCGCGTTGCCTTTCTGGTCCCGAATGATGCCGCTGACGGTGCCGTTATAGGTGCGGGAGTCCACCACCATGGTGAGGGTCACGTTGGCGATAGAACCGCCCAGAATGGTGACGGCCATAGGTGCGGTGGAGAAATAACCTGTGGCGGAGGCCATCAGCGTGTAAGCTCCGTCGGCCAGATCATAAAAGGCAAACTCACCGTCATCTACGGAGTAGGTGGTGGCAACTACTTCGTTGGCAGCATTGCGCAGAGTGATCTTAGCACCGGCCAGGGGAGTCTGGACCAGATTGACCAGGGTCTGCACCACACCGGCGATGGAGCCCAGGGCCAGAGAGGCGTCCGGGGTGCACACCAGGTTGACCTGGGTGGTGTCGCCTCCGGAGAGAATAACGCCCATGGAGTCGCTGAGAAGATAGCCCTCTTTGACACCGGCCACCGTGTAGGTGCCGGCGGGAATGCCTTCCAGGGTATAGGCGCCGTTTTTATCGGTGACGGTGTGCTGATAAGGGGCGCCCAGGCTGTCAAACAGCTTGACGGTGGCATCGGGAATGGGATCGGTGCCGTCAGTCACCGTACCAAACACGGTGGCGGTGGCAGTGGGAACGGGGGGCAGGACCAGGTTGATGTCCGCCTCCTGCATCCCGCTGATGGGGAAGCTCTGACTGTATTGCAGCTGCAAAAGATCCTGAGTGATATCGGCCATAAAAGGAAACCTCCAAAAAAGTGAAACATGGCAGGGGCACTGGCCGCCTGCTGGTTTACTCTATGCCGCCGGAGCGCTGGAGGTGA
>CAJLCG010000140.1 GCA_905205085.1 uncultured Oscillospiraceae bacterium | reverse complement strand
CCGCCCCGGGCGTGTGTGCGTTATGGCAGGGGAGACCGGGAGGCCCGGATCGGCGGTATCCGCGCCGAAAAAAGGAATCATGTTCCAATTTTGCGGGCATACTTTGGTATCACTGTTTTGAAAAGGAGTAGTTCCTATGAGTTTAGTTCCTTATGTAGTCGAGCAGACCAACCGGGGCGAGCGTTCCTACGACATCTTCTCCCGCCTGCTCAATGACCGTATCATTTTCCTGTCTGAGGAGGTCAATGACACCACCGCCTCTCTGGTGGTGGCCCAGCTGCTGTACCTGGAGAGCCAGGACCCGGACAAGGACATTCAGTTCTACATCAACAGCCCCGGCGGCTCTGTCACCGCAGGCATGGCCATCTATGACACCATGCAGTATGTCAAGTGCGACGTGTCCACCATCTGCATCGGTCTGGCCGCCAGCATGGGAGCCTTCCTGCTCTCTGCCGGCACCAAGGGCAAGCGCCTGGCCCTGCCCAACTCCGAGATCATGATCCACCAGCCTTCCGCCGGCACCCAGGGCCAGATCACCGATATGGCCCTGCACCTGAAGCGGTTGGAAGTGGTGAAGAAGCGCATGAACCGCATTCTGGCCGAAAACACCGGCAAGAGCATCGAGCAGGTCACCGCCGACTGCGAGCGGGACAACTTCATGTCTGCCCAGGAGGCTCTGGAGTACGGCCTCATTGACCGGGTGATCGAGAAGCGGTGAGAAACCGGTGCACGCAGCCCTTTGGGCGCGTCTATGGTATCACAGAGAATTTGAGGTAATAGTTTCATGGCAAAAAACGACGAAAAGCGGTCTGTCCGCTGTTCCTTCTGCGGAAAGCATCAGGATCAGGTGCGCCGCCTCATCGCCGGGCCTGGCGCCTATATCTGCAATGAGTGTGTGCAGCTGTGCATGAGCATTCTGGAGGACGAGGGAGAGCTGACGCAGGAGGTGCTGGAGAGCGCCATCCCTGACACCATCCCCACTCCCCGGGAGATCCATGCTGTGCTGGATCAGTATATCATCGGACAGGAGAAGGCCAAGGTGGCCCTGTCTGTGGCGGTATACAACCACTATAAGCGCATCTACTTCGGCGGGGCAGAGGATGTGGAGCTTCAGAAGAGCAACATCCTGCTTATGGGCCCCACCGGCTGCGGCAAGACCCTGTTTGCCCAGACTCTGGCCCGGGTGCTGAAGGTGCCCTTCGCCATCGCTGACGCCACCACCCTCACCGAGGCTGGCTACGTGGGCGACGACGTGGAAAACATCCTGCTGCGCCTGGTCCAGGCCGCCGATTACGACATCGAGCTGGCCGAGCGGGGTATCATCTATATTGACGAGATGGATAAGATCGCCCGGAAGAGCGAGAATACCTCCATCACCCGGGACGTGTCCGGCGAGGGTGTGCAGCAGGCTCTGCTGAAGATCCTGGAGGGCACCGTGGCTAACGTGCCGCCTCAGGGCGGCCGGAAGCACCCCCACCAGGAGTTCATCCAGATCGACACCAAGAACATCCTGTTCATCTGCGGCGGCGCCTTTGACGGCATCGACAAGATCATCGAGAACCGCCTGGATAAGCGTTCTCTGGGCTTTGGAGCTGAGATCCAGAGCAAGAAGGAGCGCAACGTGGGCGAGCTGATGAAGGAGATCCAGCCCCAGGACCTGCTGAAGTTCGGCATCATCCCCGAGCTGGTGGGCCGTCTGCCCATCATCACCACCCTGGAGTCCCTGGACCGGGATCAGATGATGAAGATCCTCACCGAGCCCAAAAACGCCTTGGTGAAGCAGTATCAGAAGCTGATGGAGTACGACGACGTGGAGCTGGAGTACACCCACGACGCTTTGGAGGCGGTGGCCGACCGGGCCGTGGAGCGGGGCATCGGCGCCCGTGGTCTGCGGGCCATCCTGGAGGAGGTCATGACCCAGGTCATGTACGATGTGCCCTCCGACCCCACCATCGCCAAGGTGACCATCAACGCCGCCTGCGTCAAGGACGGAGCGGAGCCGGAGATCCTTCAGGACCCCCAGCGCACCCAGCGCCCGCCCTTGGGAAAAGCGTCTCTGCATGCAGAGCGGGGCGGACTGCCCGGTACCCACGCTGGCTGATGAACACAGCAACAGCCCCGCGGTCCCCGGAAAACGGCGGGCCCGGGGCTGTTTTGTCTTATGACAGGGGAGTGTTCCCCTGTAAAATACCCCTAGAGAGGAAGTGATTTTCATGGAAAAGGATTGGACGACCCAGCAGGTCGATACCATGCCTGTGATTGCCCTGCGGGGCCTGACCATTTTCCCCAATGTACTGATCCACTTTGATGTGGCCCGGGAGATCTCCATCAAAGCCCTGGAGGAGGCCATGACTGCCGGCTCGCCGGTGTTCTTGGTGGGCCAGAAGGACTTGGCGGTGGAGAAGCCGGAAGCAAAAGACCTTTACACCGTCGGTACCGTCTCCAAGGTGCGGCAGATTCTGCGTATGCCCGGGGACAACGTGCGGGTGATGGTAGAGGGCCTGTGCCGGGGCAACCTGGAGGAGCTCAAACGTACCAGCCCCTATTTGGAGGCAGTGGTGCGCACCATCCCCGGGGAGAAGGCGGGGCATAACTCCGCTAAGACCGAGGCTCTTATTCGCTCTACCTACGAGATGTTCCAGCAGTATACCGAGCTGGCCCCCAAGACGGCCCCCGATCTGCTCATCAACGTGCTGGCCAGCGAGGACCCCGGATACATCGCCGACTTTATCGCCCAGAACATCGCCATGCGCAACAGCGACAAGCAGGCGGTGCTGGAGGAGCTGCGGCCGGTGCGCCGGCTGGAGCGGCTGTACCGCCTGCTGTGCCGGGAGGTAGAGATTCTGGGTCTGGATATGGAGATCCAGAACCGGGCCCGGGAGCAGATGTCGGACAATCAGCGGGACTACTACCTTCGGGAGCAACTGAAGGCCATTCAGGCCGAGCTGGGTGAAGGGGAGGGAGGCGCCGACTCTGAGCTGGGCGACTACCGCAAGAAGATCGCCCAGGCCAAGCTGCCCGACGATGTGCGGGAGCGGCTGGAGAAGGAGGTAAACCGTCTGGCCAAGCAGCCCTACGGCTCCTCCGAAGCGACCGTCATGCGCAACTATCTGGACGTGTGCCTAGAGCTGCCCTGGGGCAAGCGCACCAAGGAGAAGATCAGCGTGGAGGGCGCCCGCAAGGTACTGGACCATGACCACTTCGGCCTGGAGAAGGTAAAGGAGCGGGTGCTGGAGTTTCTGGCTGTGCGCCAGCTCACGCCCGACTTGAAGGGGCAAGTAATTTGCCTTGTCGGACCTCCGGGCGTAGGCAAGACCTCCATCGCCATGTCGGTGGCCCGGGCTCTGCACCGCAAGCTGGGCCGGATCTCTCTGGGCGGCGTCAGTGACGAGGCCGAGATTCGTGGCCATCGGAAGACTTATGTGGGCTCCATGCCCGGCCGAATCATCAGCGCCATCAATCAGGCGGGCAGCTGCAACCCCCTGCTGCTGCTGGACGAGATCGACAAGATGGGCAGCGACCACCGGGGCGACCCCGCCGCTGCTCTGCTGGAGGTGCTGGACGTGGAGCAGAACAGTACCTTCCGGGACAACTTCCTGGAGGTGCCCTTCGACCTGTCCGACGTTCTGTTTATCACCACTGCCAACACCACCGAGACCATTCCACGTCCGCTGCTGGACCGTATGGAGGTCATCGAGCTGCCCAGCTACACCGACGAGGAGAAGCTGCAAATTGCCAAGCGCCACCTGCTGCCCAAGGAGATGAAGCGCAACGGCCTGAACAAAACCCAGCTCAAGGTGTCCGATGGGGCAATCCGGGAGCTGATTGCCTCCTACACCCGGGAGTCGGGTGTGCGTGTGCTGGAGCGGAATCTGGGCAGCCTGTGCCGCAAGGCGGCCATGAAGCTGGTATCTGAGGATGTAAAGCAGGTTCGCATTACAGATAAGGACCTGAAAGAACTGCTGGGCGCTCCCAAGTACTACCCCGAGCGGCAGGTGCTGGAGGAGCGTGTGGGCGTGGTCAACGGCCTGGCCTGGACTTCCGTGGGCGGCGAGCTGCTGGAGGTAGAGGTCAACGTGGTGCCCGGCTCGGGCAAGGTGGAGCTCACCGGCAACCTGGGCGACGTGATGAAGGAGTCGGCCCATGCCGCCCTCAGCTTCATCCGCAGCCAGGCCGACCGCCTGGGCATCCCCGCCGACTTCTATAAAGAGAAGGACATCCACGTCCACTTCCCTGAGGGGGCCGTGCCCAAGGACGGGCCCTCCGCCGGCATCGCCATCACCACCGCCATGGTGTCCGCCCTCACCGGGGTCCCGGTGAAGCGGGGCATCGCCATGACTGGCGAGGTCACCCTGCGGGG
>CAJLCG010000139.1 GCA_905205085.1 uncultured Oscillospiraceae bacterium | reverse complement strand
CAAAGCCGCCGCCCCGGGAGGAGCCGCTGGGGCCGTGGAAGCCGTTAAAGCCGCCGGGACCGCCCGGGCCTCTGGGCCCTCCGGGCGGGGGAGGCGGAGGCCGATGCCAGCGCCGCCGGTACCAGCCATAGCCGGGCCCGTGCCAGAACAGGATGGGCCGGAACACGTAGGGGGGATTGACCACCCCATAATACCGCTGGCGGTAACTGGAGTAGCGCAGGGAATCCAGAATGGAGGCGATGGCCACCAGGATGACCACCAGAAGGACCACGCTCACAATCGTGTTAAACCTGCTGCTGTAAGACGCGCTGTCCTTGCTGAGATAGCCCAGCCCGTACTGGTCCACGTAAAACTCGTTGATGCCGGTGAACAGCTTGACCACGCCGTCACCGAACTGGCCCGCCATGGCGTCCTCATAGAGGTACTGGTCCATATAGGAGGACACCTGGCTGTCTGTCATGGGGTAGTCAGGGCCCACCGCCAGGTAGCAGTCGCCGGTGGCGGCGTTCACGACCAGGATGCCGTCGGCGGCCGCCAGCTCGATCTGGACCCCCAGGTCGTAGGCGTAGTCGTCAATGCTGCCGTCGATGGAGGTGCGGGTGGCCACAGCGATGAGACTGTCATACCGCTTGACCCAGTTGGCGTTGAAGAGGGCGATCTGCTCCTCCTGCTGGTCGGTGAGTACATCTGCCTGGTCGTCGATCCACTTGGCGTAGGCCGAAGTGGACAGAGAGGAGTCCAGGCCGGTGGACTGAGCGGTCTCCTCCACCGGGTCAGCGCTCTGGGCGCGCCACTGGCCGATGCCGATGGCGGCGGCGATCATGATGATGGTCAGGGCCACTGCCACCGAAGTTTTCTGGAAAAGTTTCATATTTGGTTCCTTTCCGCTGTGCCGATTGCCAATTGTGAGGGAATTGGATTAGCCGCGCAACTCAAGCAGCTTCTGCTTCAGCTCGCCCTCGATGCGGCCCAGTTCAGCCTCGGCCTCCTTGCGCTTCTGGCTGCCCTCGGTCTGGATCTTCATCACCTCATCCAGGGTAGAGATGAGCTGGTTGTTGGTGTGCTGGAGGGTCTGGATGTCCACGATGGACTTCTCGGCCTCCCGGGCGGCGTCGATGGTGCCCATCTTCAGCATGTCTGCGTTCTTCTGCAGCAGCTGGTTGGTCATGTTGGTGACGGCGGACTGGGCAGCCGTGGCCTGGCGGGAGTGCTCCAGCCCCAGGGCCAGCACCATCTGGCTCTTCCACAGGGGGATGGTGTTCACCAGGGAGGACTGGATCTTCTCCAGCATGAGGGTGTCGTTATTTTGCAGCAGCCGGGTCTGGGGGCCCATCTGCACGGAGATCATGCGGGTGAGCTCCAGATCGTGGATCTTCTTCTCAAAGCGGTTGCACAGGTTGGCAAAGTCGTTGTAGGCCTGGGCGTCCTCCTGGCTGCCGGAGGCGGCGGCCTTCTGCTTAAGCTGCTCCAGGTCGTTGGTGCGCAGATAATTGAGACGCTTTTTGCCGGCAATGATATACATGGTGAGCTCTTTGTAGTACTTGGTGTTCAGCTCATACATCTGGTCCAGCATGGCGATGTCCTTCATCAGCACCACCTGGTGGGACTCCAGGGCCCGGACGATCTTGTCCACGTTGGTCTCTGCCTTGGCGTAGCTGGCCTTCAGGGCCTCCAGGTCCTTTTTCTTCTTCTGGAAGAAGCCGAAGATGCCCTTCTTTTCCTCTTCCTCCTCGCCAAAGTCCTTCAGCTCCACCACCAGGGCGGACAGGGCCTCGCCCACCTCGCCCAGGTCCTTGGTCTTGACGCTGTTCAGGGCGTTCTCGGAGAAGGCGGCGATGTTCTTCTGGGCGGCGGCGCCGTACTGGAGCACCAGGTTGGAGTCGGTGACGTCAATTTTCTTGGCAAACTCGTCCACCATCTTTTTCTCGGCGTCGCTGAGCATGGACTCGTCCAGCTTGACGGCGTTGGCGTCCCGCTGGGCCTGGATGGCGGCGGCGTCAGGCTGGGGAGCCTGGGGCGCGGTGGGCTCCAGGGTCAGTTCGGGAGCAGCCTGAGCGGCAGCAGGCTCCAGGGTCAGTTCGGGAGCGGCAGCGGCCTGAGCGGCGGCGCCGGAGGGATCTAAGGTCAGCTCGGGGGTCAGGTTCAGTTCATCACTCATGACAGGTTCCTCCTAAAATCAGTCCAACACGTAAAATATTTACAGCTCCAGGGTCACGTCGCTGCCCTGGCTCTTGGTGGTTGTCTTGCCTTCTCCCGCCAGCCCCTCCTGGGCCAGCAGGTTTTCCATGACGGTGATATCGGTGGAGATGTCCATGGCCTCGGCGCCGAACAGGGCGTCCAGCTGCTTGTCAAAGGCCTTGACGATGGTGCCCATCATCCGCTCCACCCGCTGTTTGGTGGAGTCGATGTTGTCTCCCGACACCCCGGCCGCATCCATGCGGTCGTAGGCGTTGAGAATTTTTAAGGTGGTGGGCAAATAATAGTTGAGGAAGCGGCGGATCTGGGGCAGCTTGGAGGGCTCCTTAATGACCTGATCAATGATCTTGGAGGTGATCTCCTCCAGGTGGTCAATTTGGGCGGAGATGGTCTCGTCCTCAATGCTGTCGTTGAGGCGGCGCATCTCGCTCAGGGCCCGCTCCCGCTCTTTGATCAGGTTGTCGATTTCCGGGTTGCCGGTGGACTTGGGGGCCTCCGGCTTTTTGGGCTCCGGCTCCTTCTTCGCTTCCTGCTTCTCTTTCTTCTCCTGCTTGGGCTCCTCCTGGCCGGGCATCTGGTAGTGCTTGTCCGGGAAGATGGCCTTGCCTACCACAAAGGCGGCAATGGAGATCACCGCGCACAGCACATAGTCCATGGGCTGGCTCAGGGACAGGAAGAGGCCGAATACCAGCCAAACCACACCGACCAAATAAATGGGAATGGTGGAGCGTTTTACATGTTTTGCCATTGTACAATTCCTCCATAGCACGGGGAAAAATAGGGGTTCTTATGGTGCCCATTGTACCCTCAGGGGGCTGGAGGTGTCAAGGGATTTGCCTCCGGCCCGCCCGCTTTTCCAGGAAAAAGAGAGGGGAAATTTCCTGTGGTATTTTACCCCTCCATTGACTTTATTCCACATTTTCGATATGATTGCTAGTATAAATTTCCCGGACCACGCCCCGGCGGGGCCCTTGGGGCAGTAAAGGAGACCGTATATGCTCACCCTGGAACAATTCAAAGCAGCCCGGGCCGTCCTGCGGGGCGTCATCCGGGATACCAGCCTGATCCACTCCACCGCCCTGTCCAAATCCACGGGGCACAATGTGTATTTAAAACCGGAAAATATGCAGGTGACCGGCGCCTACAAAATTCGCGGCGCCTACTATAAAATCAGCACTCTCTCCCAGGAGGAGAAGGAGCGGGGTCTCATCACCGCCTCCGCGGGCAACCACGCCCAGGGGCTGGCCTATGCCGCTCAGGCCGCCGGTGTGCCCGCCACCATCGTCATGCCCACCACCACTCCCCTGGTGAAGGTCAACAACACCAAGGACTACGGGGCCAAAGTTATCCTCCACGGAGAGGTCTTTGACGAGGCCGCCGCCCTGGCTGCTCAGCTCTCCGAGGAGCAGGGCCTTACCTATGTCCACCCCTTTAACGATCTGGGTGTGGCCACCGGACAGGGCACCATCGCCTATGAGATCTTCCAGGACCTGCCCGACGTGGACGTGATCCTGGTGCCCATCGGCGGCGGCGGACTGGCCGCCGGTGTGTCCACCCTGGCCAAGCTGTTAAACCCCAACGTCACCGTCATCGGTGTGGAGCCCGAGGGGGCGGCCTCCATGAAGGCCAGCCTGGAGGCGGGCCACGTGGTCACTCTGCCCACCGCCAACACCATCGCCGACGGCGTGGCGGTCAAGACCCCCGGTGATCTGGTATTCCCCTATGTACAGAACAATGTGGACCACATCATCACCATCCCGGACACCGAGCTGGTGGACGCCTTCCTGGATATCATGGAGAAGCACAAGATGGTGGTGGAAAACGCGGGTCTGCTCACCGTAGCCGCCCTCAAGCGCATCCAGGGCAAGGGCCTCAATGTGGTGTCCGTCCTCTCCGGCGGCAACATGGACGTTATTACCATGGCCTCTCTGGTGCAGCACGGCCTTATTAACCGGGGCCGCATCTTCACCTTCTCCGTGCTGCTGCCCGACCGTCCCGGTGAGCTGATGCGGGTGTCCGGCCTGCTGGCCCAGGACAACGGCAACATCATCAAGCTGGAGCACAACCAGTTTGTCAACATCAACCGGCAGAACGGCGTGGAGCTGAAGGTAACCCTGGAGGCCTTCGGCCAGGACCACAAGAAGCAGATTTTGGACCATCTGGTTGAGGCGGGGTATCAGGTGAAGGAAGTAGATACTGCCGACTTTTATAATTAAAGAGGCTGCCTGCCTCTGATAAGGAGGATTCCGCCCTGCGGGGCGGGTGCCTTTCTGAGCGATCAGAAAGGCACCAAAGAATC
>CAJLCG010000138.1 GCA_905205085.1 uncultured Oscillospiraceae bacterium | reverse complement strand
GATTATTCACACTTTTCCAGGATGATTCTGACCCGATACCGCAGGAGATGCGGCAGCTCGTTATAAATGGGATTTTGCGCGATGTTCTCGCCGCGAAATACGGACAATGCCAGTCCGATCAAACCCATATTGACAACCGAGCTCAAATTCCCGATCAGCAACGGAAATTCGCTGCTGTACAGCGTAAAGCCCAGATTCCAGGCCACACTGCAAACCGCTTGGCCGGACAGCGTCAGAACGACTGCCAGCACCACCATTCTGCCCAGCTGGCTTTTTTGCCGCAGACAGCGGGACAGCAGCCAAACTACCAACACTCCGAATACCAACACAACCGCCAGAAACGGCAGCCAGCCCATCTTATAAATCAGTGTGGTCAGAAGGGCACTGCCGTCACATCCGGGCACGGTGGTCTCATAGGGACGGCCAGAAATCGCTGTGCTCCACTCCCCTGCGCCTACCCACTGGGCTGTCTCAAGGGCTTGTCTGATCATACCGGCCTGATAACCGGAGCCCATGGGATCACGCTCCGGATGCAGCACCACGGCCAAGCGCCGGAATCCATCGCCGGAGAGAAACACACTGTCTACCGTTACGCCCGCCACTGCCAGCTTCCAAAGCAGAACCGCCCCGACGGACTTCTGCCGTCCGATGCCAAACCAATCGTTCCAGGCCGCCAGCAGGGCCGACACAGTTCCTACCGCAAACAGCATCACCAGGCTGAACATATGAGGTCCGAACATGCAGATCATCCCCAACGGGATTCCGCCCAAGAGGGCAGCGGCCAGTCCCTTCCAGCCCTTTCTCCGCCAGGTATTCAGCCAAAACACATACACCACCGGATAGCACAAGGTGACGTAAGCAGTATAACGAGAGATCCCATTGATTTTCGGTGAAACAATCAGCATCAGGATTCCAACAACCAGAGCCCCGATATAAAGCATCCTGCCCCAGCGGCCCAGCCGGGTATCATCCAAAAAATATCCCAGCAGAAGGGCCCCGCATCCCAACAAGAAGGATAGTGCGGTTCTTTCCGGATCAATATCCATAAAATAGGCGCTCCAGTCGGCCGTCAGCACCACCCGAAGCACCGCACCGGCCAGGGCCAGCAACACCGTGAGGGCCAGCAATCCCCACTGGGGCTTGGGCCGGTGGATGCGGTCCAGCTCCACACCCACAGATACAGGGTCACCCATTTCCTCCACCGCCAGCTGCTCGGCGTTGGCGCAGCCCTCCGAGGCAAACGTATCCCGCTGGTCCTCCAAATGCTGCTCCAGTTCGGCTAGGACCACCGGCTTGGCACGCTTCCAGCGAATTTGCTCCGCTACCGCGTCCAGGTAGGCCTGTATCGTGTTACACTCCGACACAGCACGCACCTCCTCCCAGCACCTGCCGGACCGCATCCGCGTAGCGGTTCCAGCCCTGCTCCTTCTCTTGCAGCGCCTTTTTCCCCTGGCTGGTCAGATGATAATAGCGCCGGGGCTTTCCTGCCGCGGCCTCCCGTTCATATGCCTCCACATACCCCTTCTCTTCCAGTCCGTGGAGCAGCGGATACAGCGACCCAGCCTTCAAGTGGAAGGTATCATCTGATCTTCTTCTCAGCTCTTCGATCATCTGGTAGCCGTACATATCCTGCCCTTCCAGCAGCTTCATCACCAGCAGCCCCATACTGCCGCTGACCAGGCTTTTGTCCAGTTCCATAGTGGTCCTCCTTTATATAGCTTATCTATATATCGGATTATATATAGGCAAGCTATATATGTCAAGAGCCTCGTCTCTTTTTTATCCAAATCCCGTTGCGTTCTGCTTTTCCCTTCTTCTGCATACACTTTTCTGTGCACGGAAAGGGGGAGGATTGTTTTGGGTCGTCTGCTGGGAAAACAAGCCTATCGGGAGCTGTTCTTGGTCCTTGCCATCGTCTGCGCCGCCCTGGCGCTGATTCTATGGCCTAAGGAGGCCATGGCCGCCATGAAGGACGGCCTGCGCCTGTGCGGCAATGTGATCATCCCCTCCCTGTTCCCCTTCTTTGTCCTGTCCTCCCTGGTGGTGGAGCTGGGGCTGTCCCGCTATTTAGGGAAACTGTTCCAGCCGGTCATGGCCCCTCTCTTCCGGGTCAACGGAGCCTGTGCCAGCGCGGTGGCTCTGGGCTTTGTGGGAGGCTATCCCGTAGGAGCCCGTACCGCCATCGCCCTATATGAGAGCGGACAGTGCTCCAAAACAGAGGCCGAGCGTCTGCTGGCCTTCTGCAACAACGCCGGGCCGGCCTTTATCCTGGGCGTGGTAGGCGCAGGAGTATTTGGCAGCGGGACGGTAGGGGTACTCTTATACCTGGCTCACATCGCCGCTTCCCTGTGTGTAGGGCTGCTGTTCCGTTTCTATCGCCCTGGAGAAGGCCCCCGGCGGGGCAGTCTCACCGCTCCCCAATTTCAGGCCGTCCGCTTCCCCGTCGCCTTTACCCGCTCCGTCACCGGGGCCCTGTCCTCCTCGTTGAACATCTGCGCCTTTGTACTGCTGTTCTGCGTGGTCATCCGGATGCTTAGTCTGGCGGGGGTGCTAGGGGCCCTGGCTGAGCTCCTGTCGCTTTTTCTGGGCCCCCTGGGCTTCTCCCAGTCCTGGGCCCAGCGGCTGCTCACAGGCGTGCTGGAGATCTCTTCCGGGGTCTCCTCCCTCACCGATGGCTCCCTGCCCGGGCGGCTTTCCATGGCCGCCTTCATGCTGGGCTGGGCCGGCCTGTCCGTCCACTGTCAGGTACTAGCCTTTCTGGGGGACAGCGGGCTGTCCATGCGCACCTATTTCGTGGGAAAACTGCTCCATGGTGCCCTGTCTGCCGCCCTGCTGGGCCTTCTCACCCGGCTGGTCCCACTGAGCGCTCCGGTGAGCGTCTACCTGGCAGAACAGACTGAGGCCATGGCGGTACTGGATTTTCAGCAGGCCTTGACCATCTCTACCGTCTCCGCCTGGTGCCTGTGGCTCATTCTCTTTGCACTGGCCGTGCGGGTGGTGAAAAAAAGCGGTGGAAAATCCCGTCTGTCCGGGGTATAATGGAGAGGATCATACAAGGGAGGTAACCGATTCATGGCCCTGTTTCAAAAAAAGATGGACCCCCGCTGCTCTTATTGCACCCACAGCCGTCCCCTGGAGGGAGACCAGGTGATCTGTGAGAAGAAGGGGGTCATGTCTGCCGGCTCCAGCTGCCGCAGCTTTCGATACGATCCCCTCAAGCGGGTCCCACCCCGCCCGGTGAAGGCGGACTTCAGCACCCTGAAGGACGAGGATTTTCAATTATAAAAATAAGGTTCGGTATCTATGCAGATACCGAACCTTATTTTTATTCTCCCAACAGATTCTGTTTGACGTGGACCACAAAGTCCTGCACGTTGGTAACGATGGTCTTCACCGACAGACTTCCCCGGTCCCTCAGCTTGTTCACTGCGAACTCCGAAATATCCACCGAATAGAAGAACAGGGGGCGCACCTCTCCGTCCACCACCCGGAAGCAGGGGGTCATATTTCCCGTGGCCACGGTATGCAGGGTGGTGGCCATACAGATGATGGTGGTGGCGTTTCGCACCAGGTTGCGCATGGCGTCCTGGCCCTGATAGACGTCGCCGTACACCTCAGGCAGAGGGCCGTCGTCCCGCACGGAGCCGACCAGAACAAAGGGTACGTTGTGGTGTACGCACTGGTACATCACTCCGTCCTTGACCTTGCCCGACTCCACAAAGGCCTGGATGGACCCCATCCGCCGCACCTCATTGATGGTATCGATGTGGTTATAGTGACCATTGGGCTGGGACTGCTGGGTATAGATGTCCTGGCCCAGAGCAGTGCCCAGATAGCCCGCCTCCAGATCGTGGGTAGCCAGGGCGTTGCCCGCCATCACGCCGTTGACATAGCCCTGGCGCACCAGAGCGGCAAAGGCAGCCCGAGATCGGGAGTCAAAGACACAGGCGGGACCCATGACCCACAGGATGTTGCCGTGCTGCCGCTCGTAGCGCAGCAGCTGATAGAGGTTGTCGTAGTCCACCGAGTAGGCGGTCTCCCGGCTGCGGCCCTGGCGGAAGGCAAAGACCTCCTGCTCTCCCTGCTCATCCACAAAGCAGTCCGGGTGGACATAGATGCCCTGGGAGCCGTCCTCAGACCGGCCGACCGCCACCAGATCGCCCTGCTTCACATTGCGAAACTCTACCACGGAGACCTTCCCATCCCGGACTACGGCCACACAGTCCATCCGGCTGTCCTCCGCCAACACCCACTGGCCGTTGATGCGGAAATATTCCGGGAACATAGTGGTGGCGTGGTAGTTCTCCGGCATCACGCCGTCTTTCTCTGCCGGGACCAACTGCACATCGGGCGCGTTGTCCAGGCCCAGAGCGACAAAATCCGGTGCTTGATATTTGGGAAGTGCGAAACTCATGGTAAGGGACCTCCAGAAAACGGGAATCAAATAAACTAGACCGGGCTCTTCCCCGGTATCAAAAAAATAACCACACCGTAATTGGTGTGGTCATTTTGGTGGAGATAAGCGGGATCGAACCGCTGACCTCTTGAATGCCATTCAAGCG
>CAJLCG010000137.1 GCA_905205085.1 uncultured Oscillospiraceae bacterium | reverse complement strand
CTCCTTTCGGGCCTATCCTAGCAAACCAGCCGTTTTTTGGCTACCAGCTCGGGCTGGAACTTCCGCAACCCCGGGTTGCGACGAGAAAACAGGTTGCTTTTTTGCCCAAAACACAGAAAAAGGACGCCCGGCTGGGCGCCCTTTTATCCTGGTTCTAAAAATTAGCCCTGCTGCTCGCGCATCTTGGCGAAGCACTCGCTGCAGTAGACAGGACGGTCAGACTTGGGCTCGAAAGGAACGCGAGCCTCGCCGCCGCAGGCAGCGCAGGTGGCAGTGAAGTACTCACGGGGGCCGCGGGCAGCGTTCTTGCGGGCGTCACGGCAAGCTTTGCAGCGCTGGGGCTCGTTCTGGAAGCCGCGCTCAGCGTAGAACTCCTGCTCACCAGCGGTAAAGGTGAACTCGTTGCCGCACTCTTTGCATACCAGGATCTTGTCTTCGTACATTGGATTTTCCCTCTCTTTGACTCGTTGCCCAATTACCCAAATTTCAAGGATTGGACGGTTGTATTTGCGATCAGCTCTCGCTGGATGCGCCGGAAGAAGTTTGCCGGGCCACCTTGCGGCGGATGCGCTGCACGGCGTTGTCCACGGACTTTGGAGACCGACCGACCCGTTTTGCAATCTCCGCACAAGTGAGACCGCTTAAGTAGGGCGGCAGGATTTTCCCTTCGAGCTCAGATAACTGGCCCTTCAGAGCGTCAAGGCGCTCTCTCAGTTCCTCCCTGCCGATGATGACGTCTTCTGGGCTCTCTTCGCTGGAAAACAGATACGCGTTCGGGCCGTCAAAAAGAGGGGGTTCGAAAGAGACACTGTGATTGAGTGGTAAATGCTTATCTCCCTGGGCAGCGCGGACTGCGCTGTACAGGCGGTTGCGGACACAAACCTCCGCATAGGTCCGGAAAGAGGCGTCCCGCCGGGCGTCAAAGCCACGGATGGCGGACAGCAGGCCCAGCATTCCTTCCTGAAACAGGTCCTCGCTGTCCCCTCCTGCCAAAAACAGGGGGCGGGCACAGGCGCGCACCAGGCGGCCATAGCGGCGGACCAGCTCTTCCTCTGCGGCGGCGCTTCCCGCTGCCGCTTGAAGGCACAGCGCCTCGTCTGTGGGAGGCGGAGGCTGGGGCGTTTCCAATTTTTTGTTCCGGTTAAAACTCATAATAATCAAATTGACTGGTTTTGTCAAGGGGTATCGGGAAAATATTTGGCGTTTTCCCCATATTGATTCCGAATTATCCTAGTATTTCCAGGATATGTCACCGGTTTTCGGCTGGAATCTGGAAACTGCTCTCCCAGGAAGCCACCTTTTATGCCGCTTTTCCACAAATACAAGCATAGCATAAAATTTCCCTGCCGTCCATCACTTATTCAGTCAATTCTCCTGCCATATTTGTCAAATTTTCGTTTCAATGCCTTCTCTACCGGGAAAATCGTGGCGATCATCACCACCAGCTGCACCCCCGCGACTGGGATACACCAGATCCCTACCGTCTCTACATCCCGACCCAGAGCAGGCAGCATGGCCAGCAGGCTAAGGGGCAGCATCACCGCCCCCGCCCGAAACCAGAGCTTACCGCAAACTTGATGGGCAAAGTCCCAGGTCTGCTGGTTTTTCATAGAGCGGCTGGTGCGATAGCCATACATGGAGTTGATATTTGGGGGCGGCCTGTTTAAAAAGCGCCATCCAAAATAGAGCATGACTCCTGGAATCAGCAAGCACATCACCGTACAGTACAGCCAGAAACCCATGCTCCTCTCCCCCTTTCTGCTCAGTCATCCTTCCTGATGGGCAGGGTGGCCAGCGCCGTTCCAAGGCCCAGGATGCACAGGGAGAGCCCGGTGGTGGACACGCTGTCCATAAACTGGTCCGCAAGCCAGAAGGCGGCCATGGTAAACAAGGCATCCATAGGAATATAAAGGAGATTTCCCTGTCGGCGATTTACCTTTCCCATATGGTATAGCGCCTTGGGCAGAGCCGTACTGAGCAGGTCTAAGGGTAGCCCCAGAACTTCACCTAACAGGAAGTAGAGCAGCAGCTGTCCCACGCTGTCATAGCGAAATCCGAACAGTCTCATCACATTGCCGCCAATCAGGGCCACCACGGCAAATACCCCAAACAGGAGTAAAACCATGATACCGCTGCCCAACAGGCCAGTCAGCAATTTTTTCAGTTTTTCTTTCACGAAAGAACGCCTCCGGGGTCAAAAGCTCAGCTGATCCAGTCCCCCAGTCTCTCCAGGAACGCTGAGCCCCAGATGCTGATAGGCCTTGGGGGTGACACAGCGGCCACGGGGAGTGCGGGTTAGGAAGCCCAGCTGCATGAGATAAGGCTCATACACGTCCTCCAGGGTCACCGCCTCCTCATTGATGGTAGCCGCCAGAGTCTCCAGGCCCACCGGACCGCCCCGGTAGTTCTCAATGATGGAGCGGAGCATCCGGTGGTCGATGGAATCCAGCCCCAGGTGGTCGATTTCCAGGGCGGTGAGGGCCTCGTCGGCCACCTTTTTGGTGATAACGCCCCCTGCCCGCACCTGGGCAAAGTCCCGCACCCGGCGCAGCATCCGGTTGGCGATACGGGGAGTCCCCCGGCTGCGGCGGGCGATCTCCATGGCTCCGTCGTCCTCAATGGGCACTCCTAAAATACCCGCGGAGCGCTTGACGATGAGGGCCAGCTCCTCAGGAGTGTAAAGTTCCAGCCTTAACGTCACACCAAAGCGGTCCCGCAGGGGGGCGGACAGCTGCCCTGCCCGGGTGGTAGCCCCGATGAGGGTAAACTTGGGCAGGTCCAGGCGGATAGAGTTGGCCGAGGGACCCTTGCCGATGATAATGTCGATGGCAAAGTCCTCCATGGCTGGGTAGAGCACCTCCTCCACCGAGCGGTTGAGGCGGTGGATCTCGTCCACAAAGAGGATGTCGTTTTCATTTAAGTTGGTGAGCAGCGCCGCCAGATCTCCCGCCTTCTCAATGGCGGGGCCGGAGGTGATGCGCACGTTTACCCCCATCTCATTGGCGATGATGCCGCTGAGGGTGGTCTTGCCCAGACCGGGCGGGCCGTGGAGCAGCACATGGTCCAGAGGTTCATTTCTCATTTTGGCAGCCTGGATAAAGACCTCCAGGTTGCCTTTGGCCTTCTCCTGGCCGATGTACTCCCGCAAAAATTTTGGGCGCAGGGAGTACTCCCCCTCGTCCTCCCGGGTAAGGGAGGTAGTCACCAGAGGCTCGCTCAGCTCCTCCGGGTCAAATTCTGGATTGGAAAAATCGATTGCCATAGATAGAAAATTCCTCTCACTTGGATTTCTTTTTGAAACGGTTTCCGGTGTTGGCGTAGATGACAGTTCCAAATATCACCGCCAAGAAGGCGGCGATTCCTACCCAAAACAGCCACATGCCAACCACGAGTATCCCCAGCGCCATAATTCCCTGGCATCCCGCGAGGGCGAACATGATTTTGCCCATGAAGCGACACAGAACCTTTTCGTCATACCGGGCCTTCTCTGCCTTGGAGGCGGTGTTGTATCCGGCGATGAGAAAGGCGCCCTTCCCCATAGAAAAGACGACACCTATCAGTAGAAAGAGCAGCATTATACCCACTTCAATGAGCAGCGTCATAATAGCAAGCCTCCCGCTTCCCCTTCGACTGCTCCAGTAGGCGAAGAATCTGGGTTGCCGTCTGGCCAGGGGTCCCGTGGTCAGTATTAATCTTCCAGGTGTCCAGATGATGGTAGAGGGGCAGATAAGAAAGGCTGCGGCTGATGACATCGCCCCTGCGTTTTCCCTGGGCGATATCTCGGACTAACCGGTCCCGTAAAACCACAGGGGATGCCAACAAGGAAAAGCAGTATACCTCCACGCCATCTAGTGGAATGCGGGAACAGATAGTATCGATGATCGCTTGCTGGTGCATGACCCAACCTAAAATCACATTATCCAGCTCCGGGCAGACCAAAAAACGTTTCAG
Source organism: uncultured Oscillospiraceae bacterium (assembly GCA_905205085.1). Lineage (GTDB taxonomy): Bacteria > Bacillota > Clostridia > Oscillospirales > Oscillospiraceae > Lawsonibacter. The sequence continues at coordinate 710 of CAJLCG010000137.1, read as the reverse complement.
CAGAGCACAGATGTTGTCCATCACCATAGACTTTGTCTCGTCGGTGACCAAGAACGGGCTCATCTGCCAGCACCAGTCCCCATCCAAATATACCCCAGGCTGCAAACGACAGACCAGCTCGGAGCACACGGCACTCTTCCCTACACCCATGGGGCCACCGATTAGCAAAAGCCTCTTCATGTTTTCATCATTTTTTTCAGAGCCTGCTTGATGATCTGCTCCAGGGTCAGGCTGTCCAAGTCGATGCCCTTGAGGGCCAGGTTGATCTCCCCCTGGGTGTAGCCCAGCACTGCCAGGGCCGCGCTGGCCTCGGAGAGCTTATTTTCGGGAATGACGGTCACTCCGGTGCCGCCGTAGGTCTCCCCTGCCCCGTTCACTGCCTGGCCCTTAGCCAGCTTGTCCTTCAGCTCCAAAATCACCCGCTGGGCAATCTTCTTGCCAATGCCCTGGGCGCAGGTGAGGGCCTTCTCATCCCCGGTGATGATGGAGAGAGCCAGATTGGCTGGGGTGTTGGAGGACATAATGGACAGGGCCGCCTTAGGCCCTACGCCGGAGACCGAGATGAGCTGCTGGAACAGGTTCAGCTCCTCCTGGGTGGCGAAGCCATAGAGCTCCATGGCGTCCTCCCGGACGTTCAGGTGCGTAAAGACTTTTCCCTTGTCACCCTTTTTCAGAGAAGACAGGGTATAGCTGGTGGTGCGGCAGGCGTA
>CAJLCG010000136.1 GCA_905205085.1 uncultured Oscillospiraceae bacterium | reverse complement strand
ATGTTCGAGAAAAGGAAATGAAGGTCTATCATGAACAAGATCGAGCAGCTGTACGAGGGCAAGGCCAAGAAGGTCTACTCCACCGAGGACCCCAACGTGGTCATCGTGTCCTACAAGGACGACGCCACCGCTTTTGACGGATTGAAGAAGGGCACCATCACCGGCAAGGGCGCCATCAACAACCAGATGACCAACTACCTGATGCAGCAGCTGGAGAAGGCCGGCGTGCCCACCCACTTTGTGGAGGAGCTCAGCGAGCGTGAGACCGCCGTGAAGAAGGTGTCCATCGTTCCCCTGGAGGTCATCATCCGCAACATCTCCGCCGGTTCCTTTGCCAAGCGCTACGGCGTGGAGGAGGGCATCGTGTTTGACGAGCCCACCATCGAGTTCTCCTACAAGAACGACGATCTCCACGATCCTCTCATCAACGACTACCACGCGGTCGCCCTGAAGCTGGCCACCTGGGACGAGATCGACACCATCAAGAAGTATGCCTTCCAGGTCAACGACTTCCTGAAGAAGACTCTGGCCGAGTGCGGCGTCACCCTGGTTGACTTCAAGCTGGAGTTCGGCAAGACCGCCGACGGCACCATCGTCCTGGCCGACGAGATCAGCCCCGACACCTGCCGTTTCTGGGACTCCAAGACCGGAGAGAAGCTGGATAAGGACCGCTTCCGCCGGGATCTGGGCAATGTGGAGGGTGCCTATCAGGAGATGGCCCGCCGTCTGCTGGGTAAGTAAGATTGATCAAGACGAACATAGGGAGGCACTAACATGGGAGGCTTTTTTGGCGCGGTGGCGCACCAGGACGTAACCCTGGATATCTTCTTCGGAGTGGACTACCACTCCCACCTGGGCACCCGCCGGGGCGGCATGCTGATCTACGATGAGCAGGACGGATTTCAACGCCAGATCCACTCCATCGAAAATACCCCTTTCCGCACCAAGTTTGAGAAGGACCTGAGCGAGTTCCACGGCAACTGCGGCATCGGCTGTATCAGTGACACGGACCCCCAGCCCCTGCTGGTGCGGTCTCACCTGGGACTGTACGCCATCACTACGGTGGGTATCATCAACAACTCGGAGGAGCTCATCCAGCGCTACTTCTCCGACCACGGCCACCAGTTCATGGCCATGAGTTCGGGCAAGGTCAACGCCACCGAGCTGGCCGCCGCCCTCATCAACCAGAAGGATGATCTGGTCAGCGGTATTCTCCACGCTCAGGAGGAGATTCAGGGCTCTCTCACCCTGCTCATTTTGACCGAGAAGGGCGAGATCATCGCCGCCCGTGACCGGGTGGGCCGTCTGCCCGTGCTGGTGGGCAAGAAGGAGGGGGCACACTGCGTCTCCTTCGAGTCCTTCGCCTACCACAAGCTGGACTACCAGGACGCCTATGAGCTGGGCCCCCGGGAGATCGTGCGCATTACCGCCGACAGCTGCGAGACCCTCTCCCCCGCTGGGGAAGAGATGAAGATCTGTGCCTTCCTGTGGACTTACTACGGCTACCCCAACTCCAACTATCAGGGCATCAACGTGGAGGTCATGCGCTACCGCAACGGCGAGATCATGGCCCGGGACGAGGTATCCCGTGGCGCTCTGCCCAAGGTGGATTATGTGGCCGGTGTGCCCGACTCGGGCCTGCCCCACGCCATCGGCTTTGCCAACCGCAGCGGCAAGCCCTTTGCCCGTCCCTTTGTAAAATATACCCCCACCTGGCCCCGCTCCTTTATGCCTGCCAACCAGGAGGTGCGCAACCAGGTGGCCAAGATGAAGCAGATCCCCGTGCCCGAGCTTATTGAGGGTAAGAAGCTGCTGTTCGTGGACGACTCCATCGTCCGGGGCACCCAGCTGCGGGAGACGGTGGAATTCCTCTATGAGTCCGGCGCGGAAGAGGTCCACATGCGTTCCGCCTGCCCCCCCATTATGTACAGCTGCAAATACCTCAACTTCTCCCGCGGTAACTCCGACATGGACCTGCTGGCCCGCCGCACCATCCAGGAGCTGGAGGGTGACGAAGGACAGCAGCACCTGGAGGAGTACGCCGACGGCACCACCCAGCGGGGCCAGTGCATGCTGAAGACCATCTGCGAGAAGTTCGGCTTCACCTCCCTGGGCTATCAGTCCCTGGACGGCCTGCTGGAGGCCATCGGACTGGACCGGGATAAGGTGTGCACTTACTGCTGGAACGGAAAAGGTTAACGGAGGTTTTCTCGTATGAAAAATTCTCATTCTGAGTCCTACGCCGCTGCCGGCGTGGATGTTACCGCCGGATACGAGGCGGTAGAGCGCATCAAGCCCATGGTGGAGTCCACCTACATCCCCGGCGTGCTGGGCACCCTGGGCGGCTTCGGCGGCATGTTTGCCCCCGACATGGCCGGGATGAAAAAGCCTGTGCTGGTCTCCGGCACCGACGGCGTGGGCACCAAGCTGCGCCTGGCCCAGCTGATGAACAAGCACGACACCATCGGCATTGACTGCGTGGCCATGTGCGTCAACGACATCATCTGCGGCGGAGCCGCCCCCCTGTTCTTCCTGGATTACATCGCCTGCGGCAAGAATGACCCCGTGCGCATCGCTGAAATCGTCACCGGCATCACCGAGGGCTGCCGCCAGTCTGAGTGCGCCCTGGTGGGCGGCGAGACTGCCGAGCACCCCGGCCTCATGCCTGACGAGGACTACGACGTGGCCGGTTTCTCCGTGGGCATCGTGGACGAGGAGAAGATCATCGACGGCAAGCGCCTGGCTGAGGGCGACGTGCTCATCGGTCTGGCCTCCACCGGCGTCCACTCCAACGGCTTCTCCCTGGTGCGTAAGGTCTTTAATGTGGAGCACGCCGACCTCACCTCCCCCATGGAGGAGCTGGGCGGCAAGAGCCTGGGCGAGACCCTGCTCACCCCCACCCGCATCTATGTCAAGGCGGTCAAGGCCCTGCTGAAGGCCGGTGTGGACATCCACGCCATCAGCCACATCACCGGCGGCGGCTTCTATGAGAACGTGCCCCGCATGATGACCGAGGGTCTCACCGCTCAGATCAAGCTGGACTCCTTCCCCCGCCTGCCCATCTTCGACCTCATCGAGAAGAAGGGCGGCATTCCCACCCGGGATATGTACAACACCTTCAACATGGGCATCGGCATGATCCTGGCCCTCCCCGCCCAGCAGGCCGCTCAGGCCCTGGAGATCCTGAAGGCTGCCGGCGAGCAGGCTTACCAGATCGGCCAGGTGATCTCCGGCGAGGCCGGGGTGGAGCTGGTCTGAGGAGGTGCGCCCATGGCAAAGCGCATTGCCGTGCTGGTTTCCGGCGGCGGCACCAACCTCCAGGCTCTGATTGACGCCCAGGCCCGGGGCGAGATCGTAAACGGCGAGATCGCCGCCGTCATCGCCTCCAACCCTGACGCCTACGCCCTGGAGCGGGCCAAGAAGGCGGGCATCCCCACCTATGTGGTGGCCCGGAAGTCCTACCCCTCCAGCCAGGCCATGACGGTGGCTCTGGTGGAGCAGCTCCAGGCGCTGCACATCGACCTGGTGGTACTGGCCGGTTTCATGGTCATCCTCACCAGCGAGATGGTACAGGCCTTCCCCAACGCCATTTTGAATGTCCACCCCGCTCTGATCCCCTCCTTCGCCGGTCCCGGCTGCTACGGGCTCCATGTCCACGAGAAGGCCCTGGAGTACGGCGTGAAGCTGTCCGGTGCGACCGTACACTTTGTCTCCGAGGAGTGCGACGGCGGCCCCATCGTCTCTCAAAAGGCGGTGGAGGTACTGCCCGATGACACCCCCGAGATCTTGCAGCGGCGGATCATGGAGAACTGTGAGTGGAAGCTGCTGCCCCAGGCCGTGTCCCTGTTCTGCCAGGGACGGCTGAAGGTAGAGGGCCGGACCGTTCGGATTCTGGACTGATCCCCCTCTTGGGTGCGCCCGCCCCTTTACAATGTAATCAAGCGGCATGACTGACGGAAGTGGAGTGACCACGGGGAGTGCCGCCTCTGAGAGCCGACCGTCTGGGCGCACCCGTTTGCACAAACGTGGTGCGCCCATTTGCTTATGACCCATCCGGAGCCTGCTCCGGGATGGAACGCATGGATTTTGTGAAAAGGAGCTTACGTTATGGAACTTCTGAATTTTAACGACCTGCTGCGCAGCCACCCCTACCCCGGTCGCGGCATCATGCTGGGCAAGTCCGCCGACGGCGCCAAGGCCGTGGTGGTCTACTTCATCATGGGCCGCAGCGAGAACAGCCGCAACCGCATCTTTGAGGCCACCGAGGACGGCATCCGCACCCGGGCCTTTGACGAGAGCAAGATGGTGGACCCTTCCCTCATCATCTACCACCCCGTGCGCAAGGTGGGCGACACTCTGGTGGTCACCAACGGCGACCAGACCGACACCATCCGGGACGGCCTGCTGGAGGGCAAGAGCTACATCGAGGCTCTCCGCACCCGCTGCTACGAACCTGACGGCCCCAACTATACCCCCCGCATCTCCGGCGTGGTGGAGAAGGACGGAGCCTTCTGCCTGTCTATCCTGAAGAGCGCCGACGGTAACCCCAGCTGCAACCACCGCTACTTCTACGAGTACGACGCCCCCCTGTCCGGCGAGGGCCGCTTCATCCACACCTACCAGGAGAACCTGGACCCCCTGCCCTCCTTTGAGGGCGAGCCAGAGCGCGTCGAGCTGCCCGAGGGCTGT
>CAJLCG010000135.1 GCA_905205085.1 uncultured Oscillospiraceae bacterium | reverse complement strand
TCAACGACGGCCCCGCCCTGGACCGCACCCTGCGGGAGCTGTCCGAGATGTACCCCGGCGTGGCCAGCGTGGCCATCGTCCCGGTGGGCGTGACCAAATTCCGGGAGGGGCTGTGCCCCATCGCTCCTTACACCAAGGAGCAGGCTGCCGCCGTCATCGCCCAGGTGGAGGCGTTTGGCAAACAGTTTATGGAAAAGCAGGGCACCCGTCTGGCCTGGTGCTCCGATGAGTTCTACCTCCTGGCCGGGCTTCCCCTGCCGGAGAAGTCCTTCTATGAGGACATGGCTCAGCTGGAAAACGGCGTGGGCATGCTCCGGCTGCTTCTCAGCCAGGCGGACATGGCGCTGGATGAGCCGGAGCTGGGCGAGCTGGTCCCCTTCTCGGTGGCCACCGGGGTCTCCGCGGCGCCCTTTATCGACCAGATCCTCCAGAAGGCAAAACAGCAAGTCCCCCAGCTTCAGGGACGGGTCTATCCCATCCGTAACCGCTTCTTTGGTGAGACTATCACTGTTTCCGGCCTGGTCACCGGCCAAGACCTTATTGCCCAATTGAAAGGGCAGGAACTGGGACAGCGGCTGCTCATCCCCTCCAACATGCTCCGTTCCGGCGAGTCCGTCTTTTTGGACGACGTGACGGTGGCCGATGTGGAGCGGGAGCTGGGCGTTACCGTGTGCCCGGTGGACGCGGAGAGCGGCTTTGATCTGGTGGATGCCATGTTAGGTCTGCCTGTTACCATCCAGCAGACGACTCCCCCGGGAAGCGACGGGGAATACTACCGTTATAATCCCAGCTGATGGCTCTGCCCGGCTGAGTGAAGAAAAGAGAGTGAGGCTATCATGAAACCTTTAGTTGCTATTGTGGGCCGCCCCAACGTGGGCAAGTCCATGCTGTTTAATAAGCTGTGCGGCCAGCGCCTGTCCATTGTAGAGGACACCCCCGGCGTCACCCGGGACCGGCTGTACGCCCAGTGCGAGTGGAGAAACCGCACCTTTGATATTGTGGACACCGGCGGCATTGAGCCGGGCACCGACGATCAGATTCTCTCCTTCATGCGGGAGCAGGCGGAGATTGCTATCTCTACCGCTACCGTAATCGTGTTTGTCTGCGACGTGAAGACGGGCATGACCGCCTCCGACCAGGAGGTGGCCAACATGCTCCTGCGCTCCGGCAAGCCGGTGGTGCTGGCGGTAAACAAGGCCGACCAGGTGGGCCGGGAGAATCCGGACGTGTATGAGTTTTATAACCTGGGTCTGGGCGACCCTATCGCCGTCTCCGCCGTCCACGGCCACGGCACCGGCGACCTGCTGGATGCCTGCTTTGAGTACTTCCCCCCGGATGACGAGGAGGAAGAGGACGACGACACCATTAAGGTGGCCATCATCGGCAAGCCCAACGTAGGCAAGTCCTCCCTGGTCAACCGCATTCTGGGCCAGGAGCGGGTCATCGTCTCCAACGTGGCCGGCACCACCCGGGACGCGGTGGACAGCGTGTTTGAAAATGAGAAGGGCAAGTTCCTCTTCATCGACACCGCCGGCATGCGTAAGAAGTCCCGGGTAGACGACCGGATCGAGAAGTTCTCCGTCCTCCGGGCTACCATGGCCATTGAGCGCAGCGATGTGTGCCTCATCCTCATCGACGCCCAGGAGGGCGTCACCGAGCAGGACACCAAGGTGGCTGGTCTGGCCCACGAGGCGGGCAAGGCCTGCATCATCGTGGTCAACAAGTGGGACGCCATCGAAAAAGACGGCAAGACCATGGACAAGATGCGCAAGGATGTAATGCGGGACCTCAGCTATATGACCTACGCCCCCATCATCTTCATCTCCGCCCTGACCGGCCAGCGTGTGGACCGCCTCTTCGACCTGATCACCTACGTCAACAACCAGTCTGCCATGCGCATTACCACCGGCATGCTTAATTCCGTCCTGGCTGACGCCACCGCCCGGGTACAGCCCCCCACGGACAAGGGCCGCCGCCTGAAGATCTACTATATGACTCAGATTGGCATCAAGCCTCCCCACTTTGTCTGCTTCTGCAACGATGCCCGGTTGTTCCACTTCTCCTACCAGCGCTACCTGGAAAACCAGATCCGCGCCACCTTCGGCCTGGAGGGCACGCCCATCCGGCTGACCATCCGGCAGAAGGAAGACAAGGAGGGGTAAATATGATGCTGCCAACAGCTGAAAATGATTTTTTAATGATATGGGTCGGCTCACCATGGTGGTTTTGGCTGCTCATTGCAGTCATCGCCTACTTCTGCGGCTGTTTTAACGGAGCGGTGATCGTCTCCAAGTATATTCTCCGGGATGACGTACGCAAACATGGCAGCGGCAACGCTGGCCTTACCAACTTCTACCGCACCTTTGGCGGTCCTTTGACCCTGGTCGTCATCCTCACTGATGTGCTCAAGGCGGTGGTGGCCATCTGGATTGCCGCAGACATTGTCAATTCTCCTTTCCTCGCTGTGGTCTTAGCCAAATACTGGGCTGGCCTGTGGTGCCTGCTGGGCCACATGTTTCCCTGCATGTTCCACTTTAAGGGCGGCAAGGGCATCCTCTCCGGCGGCGCCATCGCCATTATGATTGACTGGCGCATCGCTCTGGTGGTGTGGGGCGGCTTCCTCATCCTGGCTGTTTTGACCCGGTATGTGTCCCTGGGCTCCTGCTGGGCCGGCGCCTCCTTCCCCTTTGCTACCTGGTTTGTGTATCACAACGTGGTGATTACCGTGCTGGGCGCGGTCATTGGCTGCCTCATCCTGTACATGCACCGCGGCAACATCAAGCGTCTCCTCACGGGCACGGAAAATAAGTTCTCCCTTCACAAGAAGAAGCAGTAGAGCTTTTCTAACCGTTCAGCGTTACCTTAGAATTTCTTACAAGACCTTATGTACCTTTTTCAAGGCGAAAAAGAGAAGGAGGAAACATGAAGATTACTGTGGTAGGCAGCGGCGGCTGGGGAACGGCTCTGGCCCTGCTTTTAGTGGAAAACGGCCACGACGTCACCCTCTGGTCCCACACCCCTGCTAAGGCAGTGGCTCTGGAGGAGACCCGTGAGAATCCCATGCTCAAGGGGGTGCCGCTCCCTCCGGAGATGAAGTTTACTGCCGATCTGGGCGCCGTCAAGGGCTGCGGCGCGGTGGTGATGGCCACCCCCTCCTATGCGGTGCGTGAGACCGCTCACAAGCTGCGTGGGATCATTGATCCGGGTACGGTGGTGATTTCCGTGTCCAAGGGCATTGAGAAGGACAGCTCTCTGCGGCTCTCTCAGGTCATTGAGGAGGAACTGGAGGGCAAGTGCCCGGTGGTGGTCCTGTCCGGCCCCTCCCACGCCGAGGAAGTTGGACGGCACATTCCCACCGGCGTGGTGGCCGCGGCGGACAATTTGAAGGACGCGGAGCTGGTCCAGGACCTGTTTATGAATCCCCGTTTCCGGGTATACACCAGTGATGACCGCATCGGCACCGAGATTTGTGCCGCGTTGAAGAATGTGATTGCCCTGTGTGCCGGGTGCACTGACGGCATGGGCTGCGGGGATAATACCAAGGCTCTGCTTATGACCCGTGGACTGGCCGAGATGGCCCGACTGGGCGTGGCGCTGGGAGGCAGAAAAGAAACGTTCACCGGCCTGGCCGGCGTAGGCGACCTGATTGTCACCTGCACCTCCATGCACTCCCGGAATCGCCGGTATGGCATTCTGATCGGCCAGGGGAAGAGCGTTCAGGACGCATTGGAAGAGATCGGCGCCGTGGTAGAGGGCTACTACGCCGCCGCCAACGCCCGTTCTCTGGCCCAGAAGGTCGGTGTGGAGATGCCTATCTCTCAGGCCGCCTATGAGGTACTCTATAACGGCCGGGACGTCCACGCCGTGGTATCTGACCTTATGAGCCGGGCCAAGCGCTCTGAGCTGGACGAGTCCCCCGCCCTACTTTTCTTGCAAGAAAAGTAGGCAAAAGAACTTTCTGCGAAGCTTCGCTTCGCCTCGTTGATACTGCGCAGCACCCCCAAGGATTGGTAAAATCCTGGGGGTGCTTTTTTTGCACTCCTCCCCTCTCCAACGCATAGCATGGGGAAACGAGGGCAGGCACACCCCTGCCCAAAAGGAGGCAACAACTATGGAAGTGAAAGGAAAAGGGCGTCTGGTGGTTCGGGTATACACCTCGCGGGCGGAGCTTCCCGTGGTAGATGCCACGGTAGTGGTTACCCAGCGGGATAAGGATGGCAAGTACAAGCTGCTTTCCGTTCAGGCCACCAACTCCAGTGGCATGACTCAGCCCATTACCATCCCCACCCCCCTGCTGGGTGAGAGTACACATCCCGGTGCGCAGCTCCCTCCCTTTGCCATCTGCGACGTGTGGGCAGAGCACCCCGGTTACGCTATGCTGTTGGTGGAGGGCGTTCAGATTTTTGACGGGGTGGAGACCATCCAGGATATGGAGCTGGAACCTCTCACCGAGGGGCAGTCCAGCCTGCTGCAAAACAGCATCCGGGATATTCCGGGCCAGAATCTGTGAGGTGGCGCTATGGCAGTATCTGTTGTTCCCTACGTACCCAGCACCATCACCGTCCACCTGGGGCCGCCGGACCAGTGGGCGGAAAATGTGACTGTATCCTTCCCGGATTATGTCAAGAATGTGGCCTCCAGCGAGATTTACCCCACCTGGGAGCCCGCTGCCATCGAGGCGAATGTATTGGCCATCATCTCC
>CAJLCG010000134.1 GCA_905205085.1 uncultured Oscillospiraceae bacterium | reverse complement strand
TCTTGGCCGCCAGGGTGTGCAGGGGGCTCTCCTTGCCCCGGGTCACCTTAACGCCCTCCACCACCTGGTAGCCCTTCTGCCACAGGCGGTACATCTCCACAATTTTCTCCGGCGGGTGCTGCAAGTCACAGTCCAGCACCACCACACAGTCCCCCTTGGCCTGGGCCAGGCCCGCGAAGATGGCGGCCTCCTTGCCGAAGTTGCGGGAGAAGCATACGCCCCGCACCTGGGGGTGTCGGGCGGTTTGGGCCTGGATAGCGCTCCAGGTCCCGTCCCGGGAACCGTCGTTGACAAAGAGAATCTCGTGCCGGATTCCCTCTCCCTCCAGCAGAGGGCAGATGGTATCCGCCGCTAGGGGGACGGAGTCCTGCTCATTGTAGGCGGGGAGCACCACCGTCAGCAGTCCGTCCCGCAGCGTGTTCTGTATATCCATGGGTTCATCTCCTGTTTTCATAGGCGATCTCGTAGTCGCTCTTGGGGGTATACTCCTCCTGGATCTTTACCACGATCCGGCCGTCCAACTTCTGGACACTGCCGTCGGCAGGATAGAGAGGCATGTCCTGGAACTCCTTGGACTGGGAGACCTCCAGCATGACCTCCTCCTCCGGCTCCTCCACAGGGAGATTGAGCCAGTCCTGGAGATAGTAGTAGATATGTTTATTCAGGGGGGCCACGGTGTTCAGGGGGACACTGTAATGGTCCACCAGGGCGTAGCTCTCAATCTGGGAATAGATCCGGTCCACGGGGAACGAGCCGATGATAACGATCTCCTCCTCTCCCGTGTAGCCGGGGCAGCTCTCCACCCGGGCCATCAGCCGGGTGGCATAGCTAAGAGTAGAGCGGTGTGCCTGCTCCGAGGCGGTATAGAGGATATTATTGATGTTGGCGCCGTAGAGGCACAGGCAAATCATGCAGGCTGCCAGCGCCCAGGAGACGGTCACACCGGCCTTGGGGCGGGGCAGCAGACTCAGCCCCAGGTCGGCACACAGCAGCACTGCTGCGTATACCAGCACATAGGGGTATTTCATGATGGGGGTGGCGTCGGAGTAGGGGGAGATGATCTGGGCAAAGCCCACCGCCACCGGCAGCAGCAGGAGCATCACCACAGCCCCGGCCACACGCCAGATTTCCTTCCACAGGGAGCGGCGCACCAGGATGGCAAAGAAGCACACCGCCGCCAGCAGGGCGGCCGCTATATCCAGTCCCGCCATGAGCAGGGTGGTAAAGGAGTTGGAAGAGCCGGGAATGAAGAAGAACACCACCACCTGCTTGTAGGCAGACAGCAGCAGAGAGGGCAGCTGAGCGATGGGGTAGCCGCCGCCGGCCTGGCTCATGCCCAGGTAGTCCAGCAGCTCCAGCCCCTTTACTTTCAAGAAGATCTGCAAAATGCCATAGTAGGCCGCAGCTCCTACTGCCAGGAAGGCCAGCAGGCGCACCCCCAGCAGGGCGGTCTCCTTACACTGGGCCCGGTGGCTGAGGCACTGCTTTAAAATGAGCAGCACGGAGAGGGCCACCGCCACGGCGGCATAGGCCTGATAGATACCCATGGACAGGGCCAGCAGCACGCTGCCTCCCAGAGCCCACAGCCAGCCCTTTTTCGCCAGGGCCACCGACAAAACCGCCAGGAAGATCGCCAGGCAGTAGGCCGAGGCGGTAAACATATAAAGGAAGGTATAGCCCATACAGGGGAAGGCGGCCATGCTGACACCCAGCAGGGCAGACAGAGCCCGGCTGCGCATCCCCAGCACGCCCACAATGCCCGCAGCGGCCAGAGACAAAAACAGCATAGAGAAAAAGCCGATGAGGGCGGGCATCTGGGTGAAATCATTCAGAAATGAGGCATAGTGGAGAAACCACCGCCCCGACACGGTCATCTGCTGGGGATCAAAGACCCGGCTCAGACCGTCCGAGTTGGGGATGATATTGGTAAAGGCAAACAGGTGCACCAGATATCCGGACAGAAAACAGGCCAAAAATCCGGCCCGCTGGGCGGAAGAGGTGCGCTGAAACAAATTTCCGACAATGCGGTCAAGGGGCATGAAAGGACCTCCTTTTCAATGGAACCTTGCATTCTATTTTTTATAGCCGTGCATATTGTAGGATACTTTATATAAAATTGCAAGGGGAGGGGCATTACGCCTCAGGCTGGAAATACCCGTTTCCGTTCTCCTCCCAGATGGTACCCAACAGGTTTCCCTGGTCATCCGTCACCTGATAGCTCTTCTCCCCCGTGGCCTCCAACCGGGCCGGAATCAACTGCTCCCCGTCGTAGTAATACAGCAGGTCGAAGCGGTCGGGGCGGTTGGACGCATAGTTCCACTGCTGGTACATAGGGGTGGTGGGCAGAGGCGTCACACTGGGCAGTCCTCTCCCCCCTACCGCGGTGAGCAGACCGGCAAAGGCCCAGTTGCTCTCGGTGCAGCCGTGGATATGCTCGTGGTAGTAGAAATTCTGGTCCGGAAGGTAGCTGGCCTTCAGATTCAAAATTCCCACCGTGGTCTCCGATGTCACCTGGTCCTGCTCCAGGGCAGACAGGACCGTCTGTGCGATCTTCTGATCGGTTTGGTAGGTATCCCGGTAGTCGCTCAGCTCCGACAGGCAGGCCACGGAGCACACCAGGGCAAAGGCTGCCGCTACCCAGGGCAGCACCCTGCGCCAGCGGCACAAGAGCAGACCCAAAAGAGCGTCTGCCATCAGAGCAATACCGGCAAACGAAGTCACCGTTCCCCGCAAGGAGAACCAGGGGTTTCCCAAGACAAAGAAGGGGGTCACCGGGGCCACCGCCAGCAGGATACCTGTAAGCAGAGCCAACAGGCGAATCCCAGCTCCGCCATGTTCCGATTGGCGGTTTTCTTCCTTCTGGAACAGATAACCAAGTCCCGCGCATCCCGCTGCCATCACCACCAGCCACAGCCACAGGCCATCATCAACCAGGATCTCCACTCCGCGGACAAAGCCCTTGCCCAGGGTCAGCAGACCGCCCTTGAGGAAGGCCTCCTTCAGCTGCTCCAAAACCTGAGGCAGGAAGGTGTCCCAGTAATATGGCGTGGTGGGAAGCACTACCTCGCTGCGGGCAGTATAAGGATTTTGAGCCCCCATAAAGGACAAAAAGGCAAAGTAGAGGACCATAGCCGCCGGGGCCCACAGGGCTCCCAGACAGCTCCACTTCCGCCGGGGCAGCTCCAAGAGGGCCATCCCCAGTACTACCGTCATGGACAGCACCGCGCTCTGCTCATAGAACCCAAAAGGCAGCAGCTGCAAGGGCAGATAGGCGGCCAGCCAGTACCAGCGCCCGGTGTCCAGCCATTTGGCAAAGGCCATGGCTCCCAGGCACCCAAAAAACATCCCCCCCACGATACGGGTGGAGGCAGACATCCAGTACAGGCCCTCCATGCCCAGGGGCAGCAGGGTCATCACCACCGGGAACACCGGCCCCACAGGGAAATAGCGCCGCAGAAGGCTCCAGATCATCCCCACACAGGCCACATATAGCCCGGAGACCAGAACCACCCCCACCATCATACAGTCAAACAGCGGGCTCCAGATGAAGTAGTCGGCCATGTTGGCCAGCGGCCGGGAGGCCAGCAGCCCCGCCGCCTGGGCCATCTCCCAGAACGATGTCGGGCTGTGCCGGTAGTTATGATACTGGATATAGTCATCCAGCTGTGGATAATAAGACAGGCCATAGGCGCAGTACCGCAGCACAAGCAGCCCGGCCAGCACAAAAAACAAGACCAAAAGGGTCTTTTGGTTTGAATCGGCACGTTTCATAATAGGTGCCCTCCTTCCGTCAACAAGCAAGACGCCGTTGGGCGGACCAAAGCAACAGGGGGCCAAATTAGGCTCTAAAGTCACAGTTTACAGTTTAACATCCTGCCGCATCCGGCGCAACCATGACTTTACATAAAATAAAGAGGGCTCTTCTGGAAAAATCGCACATATTTTTCCTTCTTTTTCTCCAAAGGGCGGCGTTTCGTTGAAATTTCCTGTTTGCCTTGAAATACGGCTCATTCTATTGTAAAATAAACAAAACTACAAAATACGCGAATTGCTTCTTCGTTTTCTCCTGCCCCAACAAACGCTTTGGTTGTTGGGGCAGTGCTGAGAATGAAAGAAAAGATCTGCGGCCTGGAGTACCGCTCCGCCGCTGGAAAGGAGTCCCCTATGAGCATGACCGTTGTGCGCCGCGTGGACCCCCGCAGTCCCGCTCACCGCGCCGGTGTCCGGGCAGGGGACACCCTGCTGGAGATCAATGGAACCCCCATTGTGGACGTGCTGGACTACAAATTTTATAGCTACGACCCCCGTCTGGAGCTGACCCTGCTCTCCTCCGACGGGACCCGGCGCACTGTCCACGTCCGCAAGGAGGAGGGGCAGGACCTGGGGCTGGACTTCGAGACCTACCTCATGGACCGGGCCCGCTCCTGTGCCAACAACTGCATCTTCTGCTTTGTGGATCAGATGCCCCCCGGGATGCGTCCCTCCCTCTACTTCAAGGACGACGACGCCCGGCTCTCCTTCCTCATGGGCAACTACCTGACATTAACAAATCTGTCCCAGCGGGAGGTGGAGCGGATCATCGCCCTGCGCATCTCCCCCATCAACGTGTCCGTCCACACCACCGACCGGTCGCTGCGGGTGGAGATGCTGAAAAACCGCCGGGCCGGGGAGAGCATCGAGATCATGCGCCGCTTCGCCCGGCACCAGATCACCATGAACTGTC
>CAJLCG010000133.1 GCA_905205085.1 uncultured Oscillospiraceae bacterium | reverse complement strand
GTGCGGGCCACGGTCCGATGAATATACATTTCTCATTTTACAAAAAAATCTTCCGTTGTGCAATCCCTTTTGAAAATTTTTTGCCAACCGACGGGAGCGGCAAAAAACTTCCTCAGCACCGGTCTTCTGCTTTTTAAATATAAAAAAAGCCTCTCCCTGTTGGGAGAGGCTTGAAGCAATGCAATTAGTCGGTGACGTAGGGCAGCAGGGCGACCTGACGGGCGCGCTTGATGGCCTCGGTCAGCTGACGCTGATGCATGGCGCAGGTGCCGGTGGTGCGGCGGGGCAGGATCTTTCCACGCTCGGAAGTATAGCGGCGCAGCTTGGCAGCGTCCTTATAGTCGATGCACTCGACCTTGTCCACGCAGAAGGCACAGACCTTGCGGCGCTTGCGGCCGCGGGGAGCCCGGTTTTCACGTTCCATAGCCATGAGAGTAACCTCCTTTTACGACCATATACGGTCTAAGATTTAAAACGGCAGCTCGCCGTCGTCGTCAGAGAGCTCGGCAAACTGGTCGCCGCCCATGGAGGGGGCGCCGTAGCCGGAGGGGGCCGCAGGTGCGGCCGGAGCAGCGGGGGCTGCGTAACCACCGGAGGCATAGCCGCCGGAGTATCCGCCGCCGGAGGCGTAGCCGGAGCTCTGATAGCCTCCGTCGCCGTCCCGCTTGGAGTCGCCGAAGTAGACGTTGTCCGCCACGATTTCGGCGCTGCGGCGTTTGCCGCCGTCTTTATCGGTCCAATCCCGGATCTGGAGCCGGCCCTCTACCACGGCCATGCGGCCCTTGGTGAAGTAGCGGCTGACAAACTCACCGGTCTGGCGCCAGGCTACCACGTCGATGAAGTCGGTGGAGCGCTCGCCAGTGGACTTGTCCTTAAAATCCCGGTCCACCGCAAGGGTGAAGGAGGCCACAGCGGTCCCAGTCTGGGTGTGGCGCAGCTCCGGGTCACGGGTCAGGCGACCCATGATAATGATTCGATTGAGCATTTTAGCTCCCCCTTACTGGTCCTTGCAGACGATGAGGGAACGCATCACGCCGTCGGTGATCCGGAAAATACGGTCCAGCTCGGCGGGGATAGCGGCAGCGGCGTTGAAGGTCATCAGGACGTAGTAGCCCTCCATCAGATCGTTGATGGGATAGGCCAGACGGCGCTTGCCCCACTCGTCGATCTCGGAGACGGTACCGTTAGCCTCCACGACGGCCTTGAACTTCGCAACCAGAGCGGCGATGGCCTCCTCGCTCAGAGCGGGGTCCAGGATATACATCGCCTCGTAGTTCGCATTGATCTTTGCCATGTTTCTTGCACCTCCTTATGGTCTTGTGGCCCCCGGTCCTTTGCCGGGAGCAAGGATAAGGCCCGCCTTCTCAGGAAGACAGGCCTAATTATTATATCTAATTTTGTCCAGAAGTCAAGGGGTTACCTCTATATAATTTAAAATTTTTCCACCTTGAGGTCGTCCCGGGGCAGCTTTTCCCAGGAAAAGAGGGGGATGAGCTCCTGGGCGGTGATGGGCGCGGGCTCCGGGATGAGGCCGGCCCGATGGGCCAGGCGGCCCAGAAGCTCCGGGGCGGTGTACCGGCTCTGGAGCTCCCCCAGCTCCTGGTCCCGGTCCCGCTTGGCCAGCCGCCGCCCGTCGGCGGAGAGCAGCAGGGGCACGTGGCCGTACTCCGGCTCGCTCAGCCCCAGCAGCCGCTGGAGGTAGATCTGCCGGGGGGTGGACGAGAGCAGGTCGCTGCCCCGCACCACCTGGTTTACCCCCATGGCCGCGTCGTCCACCACCACCGCCAGCTGGTAGGCGTACACCCCGTCGGAGCGGCGCAAAATGAAGTCTCCGCAGTCGGTTTTCAAATCCTCTTTGTATTCTCCATGCAAAAGATCGCAGAATGTAATGGATTCCTGGCCCACTTTCACCCGCCAGGCGGGGCGGCGGGTCTGGCTGAGGACCTCCCGCTCCCCCTCGGTCAGCCGGGAACAGCGGCCGTCGTAGATGGTCTGGCCGTCGCTGCGGTGGGGTGCCGAGGCGGCCAGGCGCTCGGCCCGGGTGCAGTAGCAGGGGTAGATGAGTCCCTGCTCCTCCAGGGTGTGGAAAGCTTCCGCATATACCTGGGTACGCTCCGACTGGTACACCGGTTCATTGTCCCAGGTGAGTCCCAACCACTCCAGGTCCCGCATCACCTGGTCGCACCAGGCCCGGGTACACCGGTCCGGGTCCAGGTCCTCCAGCCGCAGTACCATCTCGCCCCCCTGGCTGCGGGCGCTGAGCCAGGCCAGCAGGCCCGACCAGATGTTTCCCAGGTGCATCCGTCCGCTGGGGCTGGGGGCAAAACGGCCCCGCACTGTTTTCTGCTCCATAGTCTGCCCCTCCTCTCCTTGTTGTGCCAAGGATACCACACCCCCCGCGCCCCGCGCAAGGCTCTTGCCAGAAAGCCCTAAGGGCGGGTATAATGGAGGGCGAAAAAATCCCAGAAATTTTTTCGTCTCCATGCAATAAAATGACCCCGTTTTTCATTTCTTAAGTGACAGGAGAAATGCGCCATGCTGATGCTGTTGGCAGCACTGCAAAGTGAATATGGCGTCCCCGACCCCCAGCAGCTGGAAGGGCTGATGGCGGGCCTGGCCGCCGGAGACCGGGAATCTCTGGCTCAGCTGTACCACCGCACCCGGGCGGCGGTATACGGCCTGGCTCTGTCCATTCTGGGCAGCGGACACGACGCGGAGGACGTAACCCAGGACACCTATGTGACCGCCTGGGAGAAGTGCCACCTCTACCGTCCCCAGGGCACTCCCATGGCCTGGCTGCTCACCATCACCCGGAACCTGGCCCGCATGAAGCTGCGGGACCGGGGCCGCACCCAGGACCTGGGCGAGGAGCAGTGGCACGCCATTCCCGCCCAGTCCCCCTCGGTGACCCCGGAGGACCGGGCGGTGCTGGAGGCCGCCCTCAGCATCCTCAGCGACCAGGAGCGGCAGATCGTGGTGCTCCACGCCGCGGCCGGCCTCAAGCACCGGGAGATCGCCAAGCTGCTGGAGCTGCCTTTGCCCACTGTGCTTTCCAAGTATCGCAGAGCCCTGTCAAAACTCAAGACCAAACTGGAAGGAGATGACGCCCCATGACAGACCATGAGTTGGAACGCCGGCTGCGCACCGCCCTGGATCACGCCGCCCCCAACGACCTGGAGGGCGTGCTCTCCCGGTGTGAAGCGGGGAAAGGAACTGTGATCGACATGACAAATGCCGTGGAAACGAAGAAGAAAAAGAGACGCTGGGCTCCCCTGGCGGCGGCCGCCTGTCTGGCCCTGGTGCTGGTGGGCGGAGGCGGAGGCTACTACTATTACACCGCCAACAACGCCGTGGCCTCCCTGGTGTCCCTGGACGTAAATCCCAGCATCCAGCTGGAAGTGAATAAAAACGAAAAAGTTCTCTCCGCCACCCCCATGAATGAGGACGGGGCGGAGATCCTGGCCGACATGGACCTGAAAGGCACCCCGGCCGACGTGGCCATGTACGCCATCATCGGCTCCCTCCTGCAGCACGGCTATGTGGATGAGCTGGCCAACTCCATCCTCATCACCGTGGAGGACGACGACCAGGCCCGGGGCGAGAAGCTCCAGCAGGAGCTCACCGCTCAGGCCGACGCCGCCCTGGAAAACGCTCAGGTAAGCGGCGCGGTACTGGCCCAGACCCTTCAGCACACCGAGGAGCTGACCCAGAAGGCCCAGGAGTACGGCATCTCCACCGGCAAGGCCGCCCTCATCCAGGCCATTGTGGAGGGCAGCAACAACACCAAGACCTTTGAGGAGCTGGTGGGCCTGTCCATCAATGAGCTCAACCTCCTCTACACCGCCCAGGCCCCTCTGGAGGGACAGACCTCCGACGGCCAGCAGAGCTCCGGCGCTACCAACACCGCCCCCATCACCACCTCTGGCTCCGCCAGCCAGAGCGCCTACATTGGCCTGGAGGCCGCCAAGCAGGCCGCCCTGAACCACGCCGGGGTGTCCGCCTCCCAGGCCACCTTCCTGGAGGCCGAGTACGACTATGACGACGGACGCATGGTCTATGAGGTGGAGTTCCACGTAAACGGCACCGAATACGAGTATGAGATCGACGCTCAGACCGGCGACGTGGTAAAGCACAAGACGGAGCAGAACGGTACCAACACCGGCACCAGCGGCTCCTCCGCCAACACCTCCTCCTACATTGGGGAGAGCGCCGCCAAGGCCGCCGCCCTGAAGCATGCAGGGGTCAGCGAGAGCAGCACCAAATACTGCAACGCCTGGCTGGAGTACGACGACGGCCGCCCCGAGTGCTACGAGGTAGAGTTTATGGCGAACAATACCCGCTATGAGTACAAGATCGCCCTCACCTCCGCCACCGTGCTGGAGAGCGAGCAGGAGGGCTACGGCGGCTCCGGAAGCTCCGGGCAATCCACCGGTCAGAGCGGCAACGGCTCCGGCACTTCCTCCACCGACATCGGTGCGGAGAAGGCCAAGTCCATCGCCCTGAACCACGCAGGCGTCAGCGCCAGTCAGGCCTCCCAGATGAAGGTGGAGCGGGACACGGATGACGGCGTGCTGGAGTACGAAGTGGAATTCAAGGCCGGCGGGAAGGAGTATGAGTACACCATCCACGGCGGAACGGGACAGATTTTGAAGTCCGAGTCCGATTGGGATTAAGCAGAAAACCCTGGCTGTCAATGACAGCCAGGGCTTTTTTATTTTGGGAAAGATCCCGCCCTGCGGGGCGAGAGGACGATGTCCCTTTCTGAGCGATCAGAAAGGGACGAAAGAATCGCCGGGGGACGGCTCCGATGAG
>CAJLCG010000132.1 GCA_905205085.1 uncultured Oscillospiraceae bacterium | reverse complement strand
GCCGGCCTATGTGTCCCTCCACGGCGTTGCTCCGGATAGAGTTTACAGCGATGGACTGTTCCCAGCCATCGGGTGAGCTCTTACCTCGCCTTTCCACCCTTACTGGCGGCAAAGCCGCCAGCGGTATATCTCTGTTGCACTTTTCCTAGGGTCGCCCCCGGCGGATGTTATCCGTTATCCTTGCCCTGTGGAGCCCGGACTTTCCTCACAGACGGGCCTTTCGCCCCGCCCGCGCGGCTGTCCAGCTTGCTTGCTTAGCTATGATACAGGAAAAAAGCCGCTGTGTCAAATAAAATTCCCGCCTTTTGGGGAAAATGGAGGACAAACCAAGCCCAGCGTCTCCTTCCGCATTGAAATTTTTTCAGGGGTGTGATAATATATTTCCAGGTGTGCTTGATTTGAGATCAGGCATGTAAGCAGCCGGAAATTACTTCGATGGGAGGAGGACGCATATGTCCACCATTACGGAATATTTAGAGGAACTCAGCGGCCGGTCGGTGACGGTGATCGGCATGGGCATCAGCAATGTGCCCCTCATTAAAATGCTGCTGCGCGCGGGGGTAAAGGTCACCGTGCGGGATAAGGCCAACCGGGAGAAGGTGGCCGACCTGGCCCAGGAGCTGGAGAGCCTGGGGGCCACGCTGGTGCTGGGCCCCGACTATCTGAAGGACCTGGGCGGGGAGCTTATTTTCCGCACCCCTGGTCTCAGCCCCAACACCCCGGAGCTGGCCCAGGCGGTGGAGAACGGAGCCGCCCTCAGCTCGGAGATGGAGGTCTTCTTCCAGACCTGTCCCAGCCACCTGGTGGCCGTGACGGGCAGCGACGGCAAGACCACCACCACCACCATCATTTCGGAATTTTTGAAGGAGGCGGGCAAGACCGTCTATGTAGGCGGCAACATCGGCAAGCCTCTGCTGCCTGACGTGGCTGACATGGACCCGGAGGACTACGCCGTGCTGGAGCTGTCCTCCTTCCAGCTGATGACCATGGAGCAGAGCCCCAACATCGCCGTCATCACCAATCTGGCCCCCAACCACCTGGACTACCACCACACCATGGAGGAGTACACCAACGCCAAGAAGAACATCTTCCTCCACCAGGGCGAGGGAGACCGGCTCATCCTCAACTACGACAACGACGTGACCCGTTCCATGGCTGCCGAGGCGGTGTGCCCGGTGACCTGGTTCAGCCGCAAGGAGCGCCTGGAGGAGGGCGTCTATCTCCGGGACAACGCCATCTGGCTGACCAACGAGATGGGCAGCCGGGAGGTACTGCCTCTCAGCGACATCCAGCTGCCTGGCGTGCACAACATTGAAAACTACATGGCCGCCATCGCCGCGGTGGACGGTCTGGTACCTGATAAGTGCGTGCGGGCTGTGGCCCGCCGCTTCCACGGCGTGGAGCACCGCATCGAGCTGGTACGGGAGCTGGACGGCGTGAAGTACTACAACGACTCCATCGGCACCAGCCCCAGCCGCACCACCGCCTGCCTGGAGTCCTTCAATCAGAAGATCATTCTCATCGCCGGCGGCTATGACAAGGGCGTGCCCTTTACCCAGCTTGGCGTGGAGATCGTGGGCCACGTAAAGGCCCTGTTCCTTACCGGCAACACCGCCGGAGCCATCCGCCAGGCGGTGGAGCAGGCCCCTGGCTATGCCGAGAGCGGCATGATCCTGGCCGAGACCGAGGACCTGGCTGCCGCCGTGGCCGCCGCCCGCCAGGCGGCAAAGCCGGGCGACGTGGTGGTACTGTCCCCCGCCTGCGCTGCCTTTGACCACTTCAAGAACTTTATGGAGCGCGGCCAAGTATTCAAAAAGCTGGTCCAGGAACTGTAAGGAAGCTGCCAAGGAGGCAAACTGCGTTGAACTATCTTTCGGCTATCAACCGTCTCTCCGCCGCCCCCGGCCCCAGTGGGTTTGAGGGGGCGGTAGCCCGTGTGGCGCTGGATATGCTCCAGCCCCTGGTGCCCCAGGCTCACATTGACCGCATGGGCAATGTGGTGGGCCTGCGGCCCTGCGGCAAGCCGGGGGCCAAAAAGGTCTTGCTGGACGCCCACCTGGACGAGATCGGTTTCATCATCACCGGGCAGGAGGAGGGCTACCTCCGCTTTGCCCCTCTAGGTGGTGTAGACCCTCGGATGCTCCCTGACCGGGAGCTCACCGTCCTCACCGATCCGCCCCGCCTGGGCGTGGTGGCCTGCTTGCCGCCCCACATCCAGAGCCGGGAGGACATGGACAAGTCCCAGCCCATCTCGGAACTCTATCTGGACCTGGGCCTTACGGAAGAGGAGGCCAAGGCCATTCCCATCGGCACCCCGGCCGTTTACCGGACGGGGTGTCTTGCCCTGGGTAAGGACCTTTTAAGCGGCAAGGCCCTGGACGACCGGGCCTGCTTTGTGCTGCTGCTCCGGGCGCTGGAGCTGCTGGAGGGGGAGGAGCTGGACGTGGACCTCATTGTCCTGGGCTCCACCCAGGAGGAGACCCACTCCACCGGGGCCATTACCGCTGCCTACGGGCTCCAGCCCGACCTGTGCGTGGCGGTGGACGTGACCCACGGAGACAGCCCCGATGCCTCCAAGGACAAGACCTTCCCTCTTGGGAAGGGCCCGGTCATCGGCCTGGGGCCCAACTGCACCAAGTGGATCTCGGACCTTATGCGCCGGTGCGCCAAGGACATGGACCTGTCTGTCCAGCTGGAGGTCATGTCAGGCTCCAGCGGCACCAACGGCTGGCCCCTCCAAGTGAGCCGGGAGGGTATCGCTACCGGGGTGCTGTCCCTGCCCCTGCGCTATATGCACACCCCCATCGAGACCGCCCACCAGGGTGACATGGAGGACACGGCCCGGCTGCTGGCCCAGTTTGTCCGCCGTGTGGGAAAGGAGGGAGCCCTGTGAGAGAGCTTTTAAAAGCGCTTTGCGCCCTCAACGGTGTGTCGGGAGACGAGAAGGCCGTGCGGGACTTCATTGCCGCTCAGGCCGCGCCCTACGCCGACGACATGCGCACCGATGCCCTGGGCAACCTCATTGTCTTTAAGAAGGGCAAGAAGGCCACGGGAAACCGGCTGCTGCTGGCGGCTCACATGGACGAGGTGGGCCTCATCGTCACCCGCGCTACCGAGGACGGTTTCCTCCGCTTTGACTTTGTGGGCGGGGTGGACCGCCGGGTGGCTCTGGGCAAGCCGGTGGTTCTGGGACCGGACAAGATCCCCGGCGTCATCGGCATGAAGGCCATCCACATGCTCTCCCGGGAGGACATGAAGAAGGTGCCCAAGACCGAGTCCCTGTATATCGACATTGGCGCCTCCAGCCGGGAGGAGGCCGAGGCCATGGCAGAGCCCGGCACCTACGGGGCCTTTGTCTGTGAAGGGGAAACCCTTGGCAGTGATTTCTTCAAAGCCAAAGCCATCGACGACCGGGTTGGCTGCGCGATCATGCTGAAGCTGCTCCAGGAAGAGCTGCCCCTGGACGTGACCTTCGCCTTCACCGCCCAGGAGGAGGTGGGCACCCGGGGCGCCTTTGCCGCCGCCTTTTCCGTGACCCCGGAGGTGGCCCTGGTGCTGGAGACTACCACCGCCGCCGACAGCCCCGCCGTGGAGGAGCACCGGAAGGTGTGCGCCCCAGGGAAGGGGCCGGTCATCTCCTACATGGACGGGGGCACCATCTACGACCGGGGCCTCTTTGAGGACCTGCGCCGCCTGGCGGAGGACCACGGCATCCCCTGGCAGACCAAGGAGTACCTGGCCGGAGGAAACGACGCCCGCACCATCCAGCGCACCAAGGCGGGGGTACGGGTGGCGGCGGTGTCCGCCGCCGTGCGCTACCTCCACGCCCCGGCCAGCGTGGGCAGTTTTTCTGATTTTGACAACATGTTGAAGCTGACCCGGCTGTTTCTGGCCGATCAGGCCACGAAATAGGAGGTTTTCTGCATGGAACTGTTTGAATATATCCAGACCCTCAACGCCGCCCACGGCCCCTCCGGGGACGAGGGGGAGGTGCGGGAGGCCATCGCCCGGCTGGCCGCCCCTTACGCCGACGAGGCGACCACCGACACCCTGGGCAACCTGATCGTCCACAAGAAGGGCACGGGGCCCCGGGTGATGCTGTGCGCCCACATGGACTCCATCGGCTTTATCGTCACCCACATCGAGAAGGAGGGCTTCCTCCGTCTGGGCCGGGTGGGCGGCATCGCCGCCAGCGAGGCCCTGTACACCCCGGTGCGCTTTAAAAACGGGGTGCGGGGTGTGTTTGCCAAGGAGGAGAAGGCGGAGCTCAAGGGGCTCAAGCTGGACTCCTGCTATGTGGACATCGGCGCTGCCAACCAGGACGCCGCCAAGGCGCAGGTCCAGGCGGGGGACACGGCGGTATACGACACACCCACCATTTGCAATGGGGATAAAGTGATTTCCCCTTACCTCGATAACCGCATTGCCTGTGCCGTTCTCCTGGATGTGCTGGCGCGGCTGGAGGACTGCCCCAACGACCTGTACCTGGTCTTCTCCGTTCAGGAGGAGGTGGGCCTGCGGGGAGCCAAGACGGCGGCCTGGGCCATCGACCCGGACTATGCTCTGGCGGTGGACGTCACCGACGTGGACGACACCCCGGGCAGCGAGCGCTGCGGCACCGTCCAGCTGGGCAAGGGGGCGGCCATCAAGGTGATGGACTCCTCTGTCATCTGCCATCCCGCTGTGGTCTCCGCCCTGGAGGAGGCCGCCAAGGCGGCGGACATCCCCGTCCAGAAGGACATCATGCGGGCGGGCGGCACCGACGCCGGAGCCATCCACACCACCCGCCTGGGTGTGCTCACCGGCGGGGTCAGCATCCCCTGCCGGTACATCCACACTCCGGTGGAGATGGCCGATTTAAACGACGCCAAACACTGCGCCGACCTGCTGCTGGCCTTTGAGCAGCTCGAGGCGGCCCGTTGGCTGCCCTAT
>CAJLCG010000131.1 GCA_905205085.1 uncultured Oscillospiraceae bacterium | reverse complement strand
TGAACTCCTTGCCCACTTCCTCCAGGGTGCGGGTGCGGCCGTCCTCGATGCCGAAGCGCAGCTTGAGCACCTTCTCCTCCCGGGGGGTGAGGGTGGAGAGTACCTCCACCAGCTGCTCCTTGAGCAGGGTGAAGGAGGCGGCCTCGGCGGGCTCGGAGGCGTCCTCGTCGGGGATGAAGTCGCCCAGATGGCTGTCCTCCTCCTCGCCAATGGGGGTCTCCAGGCTGACGGGCTCCTGGGCGATCTTCAGGATCTCACGTACCCGCTCCACAGGCATGGACATCTCCTCGGCGATCTCCTCGGGGGAGGGGTCGTGGCCCAGCTCCTGAAGGAGCTGACGGGACACGCGAATGACCTTGTTGATGGTCTCCACCATGTGCACCGGGATGCGGATGGTGCGGGCCTGATCGGCGATGGCGCGGGTGATGGCCTGACGAATCCACCAGGTGGCGTAGGTGGAGAACTTGTAGCCCTTGGTGTAGTCAAACTTCTCCACGGCCTTGATAAGGCCCAGGTTGCCCTCCTGGATGAGGTCCAGGAACTGCATGCCACGGCCCACATACCGCTTGGCAATGGAGACAACCAGACGCAGGTTAGCCTCGGCCAGGCGCTGCTTGGCCCGCTCGCCCTTCTTGATGGCCTTGTTGAGCTCAGCCAGGACCTCGGCGGGGATCTCCTCACCGGACTCCTCCAGCTCGGCCAGCTGCTCCTTGGCCTCAGCGCCCGCGCCCATGGCCTGGGCCAGTTCGATCTCCTCGTCGGAGGACAGCAGGTTCACCTTACCGATCTCCTTGAGGTACATGCGCACCGGGTCGTCGGTGCCGAAGGAGTCCACCATGGAGTTGGGGTCCACCATCTCCTCCTCGCTGATCTCCTCCATGGCCTCCAGAGGGGGCTCGGCATCGTCAGGCAGCTCGGGGATGTAGTCCTCGCCTACGGTATCAATACCCAGGTTCTCCAGGACGTCATAGATCTTGTCCATCTGCTCGGACTCCAGATCCATGTCCTCCAGTACATCCATCAGCTCGGTGGAGGAGAGGTTGCCCTTCTTCTTGCCCCGCTCAATGAGCTCGGCCAGCTTCTCGGCGCCGGGGACGCCCTCCACCACCTTCATCACTTCTACCTTACCGGCCTCCATCTTGGCCTGGATCTCAGCGCTGGTGGCTTTTTTGCTTCCCTTCTTCTCCAGGATCATGATGGGGCGGTCCTGGTTGGCGGCAACATCTTTCTTCTTGGTACTCATGGTTTCTCCTCCATATATGCTTTCTTTTCCAAATTCTTTTTCTGTGCGGCCAGCAGCAGCGCGTCCTCACTTTGGCCGCTGCGTCTCAGGCCTTCGCCCCGGATGACGGCTATGTAGTCCGACAAGGAGCGGCGGCTGTTGGCCACCGATTCCGGCTTTTGAGCCACCCGGGCCATGTGGTCCATCTCGGGGGAGGTGAGATCTCCCGCCAGAGCGGCCAGACTCAGGTTCAGGTGCTGTCCGGCGCGGTCCATCAGCAGGTCAAACACCCGGCCCAGCAGGGGAGAGGAAAATTCCTTTCCCGTCAGTCCGCTCATTTCTCCGGCAAGGCCGGGGTCCAGCAGCAGCAGCCGGATGACCCCCTCCTCCGCCAGGGCGGAGCGAATATTTTCGTAGCGCAGCTCCCGGGTCTGGGGCTGCTGGTTGACAGCGGGAGCCAGATCCCGCCGCTCCTGTTTCTTTTTCTCCTTCCGGAGCCGCTGCTGAAAGGCTTTCTTTACCTCCAGCGCCATGGTCTCCGAGGAGACACCCGCTGTCTGGGCGGCGTGGCCGCCGTAGATTTCCCGCTCCACTGCACTGGGCAGGGTGGAGAGCATCTGGGCGGCCTCCTGGAGAAAGGCCACCTTTTGGGCGTCGTCCTCCAGGTTGTATTTCTTTTTGATCTGATCCAGGCGGTAGTCCACCTGGTTCTCACTCTGATCCAGTAGACGATGGAAGGCTTCCCGGCCATATTTTTTAATAAACTCGTCCGGGTCCTTGGCCCCCCGCATCCGCAGCACCCGCACCTTCAGTCCCGCTTTCTCCAGCAATGGAATAGCACGCTGGGCGGCAGCCACACCCGGGCCGTCCCCGTCGTAGGCCAGAATGGCCTGGGGGAAGTAGCGGGAGAGAAGCTGGGCGTGGTCGGGGGTAAGAGAGGTGCCCAGAGAGGCCACCGCGCTGTCAAACCCCGCCTGATGCAGGGAAATGGTGTCCATATACCCTTCCGTGAGGATGACCTGCCCCGCCTTGGATTTTTTGGCGATGTTCAGGGCGAACACGTTGCGGCTTTTGTTGTACACCGGGGTGTCCGGGGAGTTGAGGTATTTTGGGGTGGAGTCGTCCATCACCCGGCCGCCGAAACCGATGACATTGCCGCCGGTATCGATGATGGGGAACATCACCCGGTTGCGGAAGCGGTCGTAGATCCGGCCGTCCTTGTTGCTCACCGCCAGACCGGCGTCCAGCAGGTCCCGCTTGTCGTACCCCTCTTTGCTCAGCTCCTGGATGAGGGCGTCCCATCGGTTGGGGGCAAAGCCCAGGCCGAACCGGGTCAGGGTCCCTTTGGAGAGTCCTCGCTTTTGGAGGTACGCCAACCCCTGAGCCCCCTCGGGGGCATACAGCCAGCGGTGGAAGGCCCGGGCGGCCTGCTTGTTAATGGTGAGCAGCTTCTCCCGCCGCTCCTTGGCGCCGGGGGCGTAGCCTGAGTCCGGTACCTCCATACCGCAACGCTTGGCCAGCACCTCCACCGCCTCCCGGAAGGAGAGGTTGTCCAGCTCCATCACAAAGTTGATGGCGCCGCCCCCCTTGCCGCAGCCGAAGCACTTGTAGATCTTCCGGTCGGGTACCACGTGGAAGGAGGGGGTCTTCTCACTGTGAAAGGGGCAGCAGCCCCAGTAGCTGTTGCCTTTTTTGGTCAAGCGCACCGACTCGCCCACCAGGTCCACCAGATCGGTGCGGTCGATGAGCTCGTCCAGAAATTGAGGCGGCCA
This sequence comes from uncultured Oscillospiraceae bacterium, assembly GCA_905205085.1. Classification (GTDB taxonomy): domain Bacteria; phylum Bacillota; class Clostridia; order Oscillospirales; family Oscillospiraceae; genus Lawsonibacter. The sequence goes on along the minus strand of CAJLCG010000131.1, from coordinate 2,000 downwards.
AGCCAAGGAAATCCCCCTCCTTTCTATGTAGTGTATTCTTTGCCGAAAAAGGGAAGCTTTATCCCACAATTTCTGTAAAGTGAATCACCTATGCAGAAAAAGCGGCTATTTTACCGTCCAGGACATGGGGATGAACAGCTCCGAGAAGCGCTCAATGGCGAAGGGGTCGGTCATTCCGGCGATGTAGTCGCACACCGCCCGATCCACGCCCTCCTTCACCCGAATGTCCTGGAAGTCGTCGGGCAGCTCGTCGGGGTTTTGCTGGTAGTACTCAAACAGGCGCCGCAGCATGTCCTGGGCTTTGCTCTCCTCGCCCTTGGCCACTGGGTTGGTGTAGACGCTGTCAAACATGAACTCCCGCAGGGTGGCCATGGCCTCGCCGATGGCGGGGGATTGGCGGATGGAGTCCTGGTCCCAACTGCTCTCGATGACGTCGGCCACCAGGGTGGAGATGCGCTTGCTGTGGGTAAAGCCCAGCAGGTTGGACACCGACAGAGGGATGTCCATGGGGTAGATGATCTTGCCCCGCAGGGCATCCTCAATGTCGTGGTTAATGTAGGCGATCTGGTCGGCCAGACGCACCACCTGGCCCTCCAGAGTGGCGGCTTGTTGGCCCTTGGTGTGGCAGACAATGCCGTTGCGCACCTCCCAGGTGAGGTTCAGGCCCTCGCCCCCCTTTTCCAGCCGGTCCACCACCCGCAGGGACTGCTGATAGTGGGCAAAGCCGCCGGGCATGAGGGAGCTGAGCAGCCGCTCTCCCGCGTGGCCGAAGGGGGTGTGGCCCAGGTCGTGGCCCAGGGCGATGGCCTCGGTCAGGTCCTCGTTGAGCCCCAGGGCCCGGGCAATGGTGCGGGCGATGCGGTTCACTTCCAGGGTGTGAGTCATCCGGGTGCGGTAGTGGTCCCCCTCGGGCTGGAGAAAGACCTGGGTTTTGTGCTTGAGGCGGCGAAACGCCTTACTGTACACAATACGGTCGATGTCCCGCTGAAAGCAAGTACGGATGGGGCACTCCTCTTCCTTGCGCTCACGGCCCCGACTCTGGTCGGCGCGGCAAGCGTGGGGGGAGAGAAGGGTGTGTTCCTGCGCCAGGCGCTGTTCCCGGATCGTCATAGGCATTGACCCCCTTTCCCAGGCAAGCGGATTTCACTTACATCTCCTATATACGCAAAAGGGGACAAAATTCCTTCTTCCCAACGAAAAAATTTTGCCCCATTTTGTTTTTTGTAAAAATTACCGGAGAACGCGGCGCAGCAGCCGGTCCTTTTTGTCGGAATAGGGGTGATAGCGCAGGGTAAGGTCGGGCCAGCTGCCCCGGATGAGGATGCTCTTGACGTGGGAGAAGGTATCAAAGCTGGCCTTGCCGTGGTAGGAGCCCATGCCGCTCTCGCCCACGCCGCCAAAGGGCAGGTGGGGGGAGGTGAGGTGGACGATGGTGTCGTTGAGGCAGCCGCCGCCGAAGGACAGGCGGGTGAGCACCTTCTTTTGTACTCCCTTGTCCCGGCTGAACAGGTACAGAGCCAGAGGCTTGGGACGGCGGGAGACATAGTCCATGGCCTCCTCCAAGGTGTCAAAGGGCAGGATGGGCAGAATGGGGCCAAAAATCTCCTCCTGCATGATGGGCGCGTCGCTGTCCAGGTTGTCCATCAGGGTGGGGGCAATGCGGCCGTTCTGTACCGTGCCGCCGCAGACGACTCGCCCGCCGGTGAGCAGGCCCTCCAGGCGGCGCAGGTGCTTCTCGTTGATGATCCGGGGGTAGTCCGGGTGATCCAGCGGGGTCTGGCCCAGAAAATGGGTGATCTCCTGCTGCAAAAGCCCGGTCAGCTTCTCCTGTACGCTCCGCTCTACCAGCAGGTAGTCGGGGGCTACACAGGTCTGCCCGGCGTTGAGAAGCTTGCCGAAGATGATGCGCCGGGCGGCCAGAGGCAGGTCGGCGTCGGCGGTGACGATCACTGGGCTCTTGCCCCCCCGCTCCAGGGGCACCGGGGGCAGATTCCGGGCGG
>CAJLCG010000130.1 GCA_905205085.1 uncultured Oscillospiraceae bacterium | reverse complement strand
TGCTCGTGCGTCATGAACAGGCAGCGGTTCACGCCGCCGACTGTTTTATTCGGGCGGACGCTGGGTCAGCAGCTTGGAGTAGCTGCGGTCGATGGCCAGAGCGCCCAGAGGGGCGGTGACCAGGATGGCGATGACCGCCACGGTGAGCACGATCTGTCCGCAGCCCAAACCCATGGCCAGAGGAACACCGCCGATGGCGGCCTGGACCGTGGCCTTAGGCAGGTAACCCAGCACACAGAAGAGTTTTTCTTTCCCGCTGAAATGGGCGCCGCTGACGCACACCAAAACGCCCACGGCCCGGAAGCACAGGGCTCCCAGGACAGCCAGAATGGCCATTACCCCGGCGCTTAGGGCGTAGCGCAGATCCACGGCCGCGCCCACCAGCACGAACAGAGCCACCTCAGCGGCCACCCACAGCTTGGAGAATTTCAGGCTCAGTCGCTGGGCCACCACCGTGCGCCACTTCTGAAGGCCCACTCCGGCACCCATCACTGCCAGCAGGCCGGAGAAGGGGAAGATCCCCTCCAAAGCGTCCTCGGCTGCCACCAGCAGGAAGGCCAGGGACAGCAGAATTACCACCTTCACCGAGTCCCGCATGTGGACACGGCGGAACCATTGGGCCAGCAGCCAGCCCAGCAGCAGCCCGGCCGCTACGCCGGTGAGAATGGAGGCAGGCACGCCCAGCACCGCTCCTACCGTCAGCCCCGTGCCGCCGGAGGCCAGCCCGGTAAAGGCGGTGAACATGACGATGACGAACACGTCGTCCACTGAGGCCCCCGCCAGAATGAGCTGAGGGATGCCACGGTCCACGCCCCAGCCCTCTTCGCTCAGACGGATCATCCGGGGTACGATCACCGCCGGGGACACCGCGCCTACCACAGCGCCCATGATGGCGGCATCCAGGGTGGATACACCCAGCAGGCGGGGAGCCAGCAGGGTCATACCTAAAATCTCAAAGCAGGCGGGCACAAAGCACATGAGAACGGCCGGCCGCCCCACCCGCTTGAGCGCCTCCACATCCAGGGACAGTCCCGCTCGGGTAAGAATAATAATGAGTGCCAGCTGCCGCAGGTCCGCGGAAATGTTCAGCAGGCTGTCCGACAGTAGGTCCAGGGCATAGGGGCCTAATATCATGCCCGCAATGAGCATGCCCACCAAAGAGGGTAATTTCAGGCGTTTTGCCAGCGCTCCCAGGGCCATGCCCAGCAGCAGGACCAGTCCTAAACTTGTTAACATACCAATTTCTTCCTTTCCGGGGCAGCAAAAAAGCTGATGCCCCTGCAAAAAATCGCAGAAGCCATCAGCCTTGTGGGCGGTTTAGTCCCGAAGGACAAGGGAGACCTCATTCCCTTTATTGCGTGGGACAGGATACCACATCCTACCCCACTTTGTCAAGCGCCGATGAGATAGCACCACACCGGAATGGTAAGCATGGACAGCAGGGTGCTGAGCACCACGCATTTGGTGGCGAATACCGCATCGCTGCCATATCGGGCGGCAAAGATGGCAGCGGTGGAGCCGGCGGGCATACCGGTCATGATGACGGCCACGCCGGTGGCGACCGGCTCCAGCTTCATCAGGAAGGAAATTCCCCAGGCTATGGCGGGCAGCACAATGAGACGCAAAGCGCTGATCCACAGGGTAGTACGGTTAACGATGGTAAGCAAGGGAACATCGATCAGAATAGTACCGATGATGAACATGGTAAGGGCAGTGTTGCAGTTACCGATGGTGGTGATGGTGGAGGTCAGTAAGCTGGGCAGGGGAATGTGCAGGACCATGATGACCATACCGACGTACACAGCTACCAGACAGGGGTGGGTAAAAATATTGCGCAAGACCTTTTTCTTGCCGGAACCTTCTGCCACAAAGTAGGAGGTGCCTGCCGACCACATGACAATGCGCATAGGAATCAAATAAATGGAGGCGTACAGCAACCCCAGGGTGCCGTATACCCCCTCTGACACACCATTGCCCAAAAAGCCGCCGTTGGATACCAGAGTACAGTACTGCAATACTTTCCGTTGAGCATCGGGATATGTTTTATAGAGAACTTGATTCAGCGCCACACTGACAAACTGGATTGCTAGGGCTACGGCCAACAAAATCCCACAGGCACGAAGCACGAAGGGGTCTATGTCGATCAGACAAGACTTTAAAATGTTGCAGGGGATGATCACATTGATGCACAGATCGGTGAGGCAGCGCCGTCCCGCTTCGTCTACAATGCCCAGTTTTTTAACCAGGGCGCCTACCAAAATCATGAGAAACAGAGTTCCCTGGATGGTGAATAACTCCAGTAGCTCCATGGCGTTTCCTCCCCGTGCAGGCAGACGTTCTTTTCCTTGATTCATTATACCATTGACCTGGAAAAAAAGAAATGCCTCTCCCCCGCCTCCTAATAAGAAAACATGAGAGAGTCCAGTAAAATCAATGTTTTCAGAGGCAAGGAACACGATGTGAAGTCAAAAAATCAAACACTGGCAGGACAAAGGGTGCTGATGTGAAATATCAGCACCCTTTTCCTGTCCCAAACGCCATAGGAAATCCTATGGCGTTTTTTACTTTCCATCAAGTACATGGAAAATTGTATTGAAAGGGGTGAGAAATCGAAGGTATTTCTTCATGTAGGAAATGCAAATTAAGTGTCCATAGGTTTTCTCACATAGAGAAGCAGGTGGGCACAGAATTGAATTTTCCCCGAAAACGAACACTTTTCCAGACCGCCGGAGGGAGGTGAGATTATGGCGGTATTTCGCATTGAGAAAACCCGTGACTACACGGTGATGGCAAACCACCATCTGCGGAACACGGCGCTGTCGCTGAAAGCGAAGGGGCTGCTGTCCCTCATGTTGTCCTTGCCGGAGGATTGGGATTACACCACCAAAGGTCTTGCACGGATATGCCGGGATGGAGTGGACAGCATTTGCGCTACGGTCCGGGAGCTGGAGGATGCGGGGTACATTATTCGTGAAAGAGTCCGTAACGCCAACGGACGGCTCGGCAGCATCGAGTACACGATTTTGGAGCAGCCCAGGCCGCCGGAACCTAAACCGGGAAAACCTGAACGGGAAAATCCAGTTCAGGTAAAACCAGTCTTGGATTCTCCTGTCTTGGGAAAACCTGAACAGGAAAAACCCGCACAATTAAATACTAAAGGATCAAGTAACCAAATATCAAATACTGATTCATCAAGTACGGAAGGATCAAATCCTATCCAATCAAGTCCCCAAACCCCCGCAGAGACCAAACGAACCGGACGGGACTGGATGCGGGAGCGAGAGAGCTATCGGGAACTGATTTTGGAGAATATCGAGTATGACTATCTATGCCGGGATGACCGGCTGGATCGGGATATGCTGAATGAATTGGTGGAGCTCATGGTGGATACCGTCTGTTCCCGCAGGGAAACGATCCGCATTGCCGGGGACGACTATCCGGCGGAGGTGGTCAAATCCCGGTTCCTGAAGCTGAACAGTTCCCACATCGAGTATGTGCTGGACCGGATGCGGGAAAACACCACCTATGTCCGCAACATCAAGAAATACCTGCTGGCTGCCCTGTATAACGCCCCGGCCACCATCGACAGCTACTATGCGGCTCTGGTGAACCACGATCTGTACGGCAGCGGAGAAAGGAGATGATGACTTATGCAGGAAGAAGTCACCCAGCGTACCGTTGCCCTCTGCGTGGAGGCCACCAGGCTCTCCGCCGGGATGCTGCAACAGGCCATGAAAAAAGTGCTGGACGAGATGCAGAAAGGCGTGACCGGCCACAAGACCAAGCTGCACCACGGAAAGCAGACCCTCCGGCAGTTGATGAAGCACAACACCGGCGTTTCCAACATCGAGATCACCGACCAGAACATCCGGGCCTTTTCCGCCACCGCCAAGAAGTACGGCATTGACTTTGCTCTGAAAAAGGATACCAGCGGCGAGATACCCCGCTACCTGGTGTTCTTCAAGGGCCGGGATGCCGACGTTATCACGGCAGCCTTTCGGGAGTTCTCCGCAAAGAACCTGGAGAAAGAGAAAAAGCCCTCCATCCGCAAGGAGCTGGAGCAGGCGAAACAGCAGTCCAAAGCCCAGCACCGCCAGCGGGAGAAGGTCAAGACCAAAGACCGGGGTGTGGAATTATGACGGTTGACTGGAAGAAAAAGCTGATCCCCAACCTCCCGTATCTGCTGTTCGTGTATCTCTTTGACAAGCTCTGCCAGGCGGTGCGCCTTGCGCCCGGCCTTGACGCCTCTGAAAAGTTCCTGCATTTGAGCCAGGGCTTTACGGAGGCGTTTTCTTCTGGGCTGCCAAGTCTGCATCCGCTGGACCTGCTGGCGGGTATCGCCGGGGCGGTCATTGTTCGGCTGGCGGTGTATGCCAAGAGCAAGAATACAAAGAAATATCGCAAGGGCATTGAGTACGGCAGCGCACGATGGGGCACGGCGGCCGATATTGCCCCCTATGTCGATCCGGTTCCCGACTGGAACATTCCTTTGACCCAGACGGAAAAGCTCACCATGTCCAGCCGCCCGAAAAATCCCAAGTACGCCCGAAACAAGAACATTCTGGTCATCGGCGGCAGCGGCAGCGGCAAGACCCGGTTCTTCGTCAAGCCCTCACTCATGCAGATGCACAGCAGCTATGTGGTCACCGATCCCAAAGGACAGCTTTTGTCCGAGGTGGGGACCATGCTGCGGCGGGGCGCCCCCAAGCTGGACGAGAACGGAAAGCCCATGCGGGACGCCCGCGGGAGGGTCATCTATGAGCCGTACCGCATCAAGGTCCTCAACACCATCAACTTCAAAAAGAGCATGAAATACAACCCCTTTGCCTATATCCGGTCGGAGAAAGACATCCTCAAATTGGTCAATGTCATCATTGCAAACACGAAAGGCGACGGGGAAAAATCCTCGGAAGATTTTTGGGTGAGTGCGACTCGTTCGCTGACGGTAAAAAGTCAACGGACAAACAACAAAATACAGTTGTTTGGATAACTGGTAATTCGACAGGTGGAATGACGGGGTAACGCCCTGAAA
>CAJLCG010000129.1 GCA_905205085.1 uncultured Oscillospiraceae bacterium | reverse complement strand
AAGCTCCGGAAGGCCCAGGAGCTGGGCGTGCCCGTGCTGACCCAGGAGGAATTTCTGGCCCTCATGGAGTGACCTTGTTTCTCCTGGTAAAATGTGCTATACTGAACCATATAAAAGATAGGAAGAAGGGGCCGCCATGGGGGCAAAAAAGGGTTACTTTTATATCGTTGTCACCATCATCATGTTCACCTCCTATGAGGTGGTACTGAAATTTATCTCTGGCCAGCTCAATTCCATGCAGCTGACCCTGTGCCGGTTTTCGGTGGGCTTTCTCATCCTGCTGCCCCTAGCCCTGCACACCCTGAAAAAGAGGGGAGAGCGGCTGGACGGCAAGAGCATTGCCTACTTTGCCCTGCTGGGCCTTCTTGGCATCGCCCTGAGCATGCCAATCCTCCACGTGTCGGTAAACTACGCCGGCTCGTCGGTGGCGGCGGTGCTGTTTAGCTGCAACCCGGTATTTGTCACTTTTTTGGCCTTCTTTTTACTGAAAGAGCCCATTTTGCCCCGGCATATTGCCGCCCTGGTACTGGAGGTGGCGGGCACCATCGCCATCATCAACCCCTTCCAGACCTCGGTGAACCTGCTGGGAACGGGGCTGGCTCTGCTGTCCACCATCCTGTTTTCCTTCTACGGAGTCATGGGCAAGCGTAAGTGCGCCCAGTACGGCGGGGCAGTGGTCACCTGCTTTAGCTTCTTCTTCGGCAGTCTCATTCTGCTGGTTCTCATCCTTCTGTCCCACATTCCCGCCCTGGCCCAGATGCTCACCGGGGCAGGTCTGGCGGAGTTTGCCAACATCCCCATCTTTGCCGGGTACACCCTGCAAAATCTGCCCTATGTGCTGTTTGTCTCTGTGGGCGTGGCGGGCATCGGCTTTTGCTGCTATTTCCTTGCCATGGAGTACCAGCCCGCCAGCGTGGTCTCCCTGGTCTACTTCTTTAAGCCGGCCCTGGCGCCGGTGCTGGCCTGGATGGTCCACGGAGAGATCATCGCACCCAACATGCTGCTGGGTATCGTGCTTATCGTGGCCGGTTCCCTGTGTGCTATCATCCCGGGTATTCTGGAAGCCAAGCGAGTTTCTTTGCCTAAGTAAGATATTTTACATAATGAGTGAGGGGAAAAATCATGTCCGTATCTAAAGTTTATTTTACTGATTTTCATACCGAGGCCTTCGGCGACGGCCTGCCCACTAAGCTGAAAAAGCTGATCAAGCGGGCTGGCATTGCCGATCTGGACCTGGAGGGCAAGTTTGTGGCCATCAAGATGCACTTTGGCGAGCTGGGTAACATCAGCTACCTGCGGCCCAACTATGCCCGGGCGGTGGTGGACGTAGTGAAGGAGCTGGGCGGAAAGCCCTTCCTCACTGACTGCAACACCATGTACCCCGGCAGCCGGAAGAACGCCCTGGAGCACCTGGAGTGTGCCTGGCAGAACGGCTTTACGCCTCTGACTGTGGGCTGCCCCATCCTCATCGGCGACGGCCTGAAGGGCACCGACGACGTGGAGGTGCCCGTGGTGGGCGGCGAGTATGTGGAGAAGGCCAAGATCGGCCGGGCGGTGATGGACGCCGACGTGTTCATTTCTCTGACCCACTTCAAGGGCCACGAGATGACCGGCTTTGGCGGTACTATCAAGAACATCGGCATGGGCTGCGGTTCCCGGGCCGGTAAGACCGAGCAGCACGCCAGCGGCAAGCCCCAGATCAACCCCGAGCTGTGCCGGGGCTGCACCCGTTGCCAGAAGGAGTGCGCCAACGGCGGCCTGGTCTTTGACAAGGAAGCCCGGAAGATGACCGTGGACCAGAACAACTGCGTGGGCTGCGGCCGCTGCCTGGGCGCTTGTAACTTCGACGCCATCTACTTTGTTAACGACAACGCCAACTCCACCCTGAACTGCCGCATGGCCGAGTACACCAAGGCGGTGCTGGACGGCCGTCCCAACTTCCATATCTCTCTGGTGGTGGATGTGTCTCCCAACTGCGACTGCCACGGGGAGAACGACATCCCCATCCTGCCCAACATCGGCATGTTCGCCTCTTTTGACCCCCTGGCCCTGGATCAGGCCTGTGTGGACGCCTGCCTGGCGGCTCAGCCTATGCCCGGCAGCCAGCTGGCCAAGCATCTGGCCGACCCCAACTTCCACGACCACCACGACCACTTCACCAACTCCACCCCCGAGTCGGAGTGGAAGAGCTGCCTGGAGCACGCAGCCAAGATCGGCCTTGGCTCCCGCGAATATGAGCTGATTGAGATGTAAAGCTTAAAGACTTGCCCCGTCCGGCACTGCCGGGCGGGGCGTTTTCTGTTTACTTTGCCTCGAAAGTCTGGTACAATCAGAGGGCAAAGGGAGGCTATCATGAAAGAGAAGATCCTTTATTATTGTACGGAATGCGGAAATGAGACCCCCAAATGGCAGGGCAAGTGCCCGGCATGCGGGGCCTGGAATACTATCGTGGAGCGCCCGGCGGAGAAGGCCGCCAAAAAGGGGCCGGTACGCACCGTGGGCAGTGGCCTGGGAGTGGCGGTGAACCGCCCCAAGCCTATTGCCCAAGTGGAGACCACCGACGAGCTGCGCTTTCCCACCGGAATGGGAGAGCTGGACCGGGTGCTGGGCGGGGGAGCCGTGAAGGGCTCTCTGGTGCTGGTGGGCGGCGCGCCGGGCATCGGCAAGTCCACGTTGATGCTCCAGATCTGCGGCTCCCTGTGCCGGTTTGCCAACGTGCTGTATGTCTCCGGCGAGGAGTCCGAACGGCAGATCAAGCTGCGGGCCGAGCGGCTGAAGGTAGGCGGGGAGGGGCTGTACCTCCTGTCCGAGACCAGCCTAGACAACCTGGTGGACGCGGTCCATGAGCTCAAGCCTGATATCCTCATCGTAGACTCCATCCAGACCCTCTACCACGGGGACCTGTCCGCCTCGCCGGGCAGCGTGAGCCAGGTGAAGGAGTGCACCATGGCCCTGATGCAGCTGGCAAAAGGGGAGGGGCTCACCATTTTTGTCATCGGCCACGTGAACAAGGAGGGCTCTATCGCCGGGCCCAAGGTGCTGGAGCACATGGTGGACTGCGTCCTGTACTTCGAGGGCGAGCGGCACATGTCCTATCGAATCCTCCGGGCCGCCAAAAACCGCTTTGGCGCCACCAATGAAATTGGCGTGTTTGAGATGGAGGACGGCGGGCTCAGCGAGGTGCCCAACCCCTCGGAAACCCTGCTGGCCGGACGGCCGGAGGGCGTGCCCGGTTCCTGCGTCACCTGCGTGATGGAGGGTGTGCGGCCGGTGCTGGCCGAGGTGCAGGCCCTGGTGGTGCCCAGCAGTCTGGGCAACCCCCGGCGAGTGAGCAACGGATTTGAGTATAACCGGGCCATGCTGTTGCTGGCGGTGCTGGAAAAGCGTGGCGGCCTGCTGCTGGGGAACTGTGACGCCTATTTGAACGTTATTGGCGGCCTGTCGTTGGACGAGCCCGCCGCAGACCTGGCTGCCATGATGGCCATGGCGTCCAGTTTTCGGGACAAGCCGGTGCCCAGCGACCTGGCCGCCATCGGTGAGGTGGGACTAACCGGAGAGCTGCGTGCCGTGAATACCTTGGGGCAGAGGCTGTCCGAGGTGCGGCGGCTGGGCTTTACCAAGTGTTTGATCCCCAAGCGCACCCAGGGGAAGCTGGTAGTGCCGGAGGGGCTGGAGCTCATCCGGGTGGCCAACATCCGGGAGGCTCTGGCGGCCTTGCTGTAAGGGCTGCGAGACCACCGGCACAAAGTTGACACAGCCATATCCGGGCCAGCCCCAGGAGCCGGCCCGGACCAATTCACATAGCCCGTCCCGCTGATAGACGCAGGGGTCGGTGCAGTGGATCAAACTCATGGACACACACCTCCAAAAAACGGGTGTCCAAAGTATGTCCGCTGCGCCGCCGCTTTATCCGGCAGGACAGATCATCCGAAAGGAGGGGCCGCTCGGCCCATATTCAGGTAAATTTATAAGTCAACAAAATAAAAATTTTGTTGACTAGAGTGGAGGCTAAAACGGCCTCTGCCCTGGATTTGCCCGATTTCGGCCGGTTTCCAGCCATCCCGGCGGCCGCCACACTATGATAGATTATCGCACCGAAGCACCACCCATTTTACGTGATTTCCTTGTTTACCACGAGACCATTCAGGGCCACTCCCGGGCCACGGTCGACGAATACTTCCTGGACCTGCGCAGCTTTTTCCGATTTCTCAAGCTGGACAAAGGTCGCGTGTCCAAGGATACGCCGTTTGATGAGATCTCCATTGACGACGTGGATCTGGATCTGGTCCGCGGCGTCACGCTCAGCGACGTGTACGCCTACATGAATTACTTGTCCCGGGACCGGGCTGTCCATCCCAACAGCTCTGACGCCCACTACGGCTTGGCGCCTGCCGCCCGAGCCCGCAAAGCCGCCGCCATCCGTTCCTTTTATAAATATCTCTCCAGCAAGGCCAAACTCATCTCCGAAAACCCCATGCAGGATCTGGACGCGCCCCGGCTGAAAAAAACGCTGCCCCGTTACCTGAATCTGGATGAGAGCGTGGAACTGCTGGACCATGTGGACGGCCCCAACCAGGTACGGGATTACTGTATCCTAACTCTGTTTCTCAACTGCGGCCTGCGAATCTCTGAGCTCATCGGCCTCAACGTCACCGACGTACGTGGCGATCAGCTGCGGGTGTTAGGCAAGGGTAACAAAGAGCGTGTTCTCTTTTTAAATGAGGCCTGCCGCTCCGCACTGGACGACTGGATGACCGAGCGCTCCACCTTGACCCTGCTGGATCAGAACGCTCTGTTCGTTACTCCGCGAAACCGGAAACGGATCACCCGGGCGGCGGTCCACAAGCTGGTAAAAAAGCACCTGTCCGCCGCCGGGCTGGACAGCACCAAGTACTCCTCCCACAAGCTGCGCCACACCGCCGCCACCCTGATGCTGCAAAACGGCGTGGACGTGCGCACACTCCAGGAGGTGCTGGGCCACGACCACCTGAACACCACCCAGATCTATACCCACGTGGACAACGACGACCTGCGCACTGCCGCCCGGGCCAATCCCCTGGCCAAGGTGCGGAAAACAGCAAAAGAGAAGAAA
>CAJLCG010000128.1 GCA_905205085.1 uncultured Oscillospiraceae bacterium | reverse complement strand
AGACCACCTTGTACTCGGGATGGTTTTTGTGGATGGTGTGGGCGATGGCGTACAGCAGATGGGTCTTGCCCAGGCCGGACTCCCCGTAGATGAACAGGGGGTTGTAGCTCTTGCCCGGATTGTCGGCCACCGCCCGGGCGGCGGCGTGGGCAAACTTGTTGGAGGAGCCCACCACGAAGCGCTCGAAGGTGTACTCCTCAGTGCCGGGGAAGAAGTTGTCCTTCTCCGGCTGGCTGTACTGGTCCAGTTCCCCCTCGGTGAGCACCACCACCTCCATGTCACAGGAGAACAGCTCCCGCAGGGCGGCCTGGATCTTTCCCACATAGCGGGTGGCGATGATGTCCCGCTTGAAGCGGGTGGGGGAGTAGAGGACGAAGCGGTCGTCCTCCAGAGCCACAGCGGTGGCGTCGTCAAACCAGGTGTTGATGGTGGTGGCAGTCATGTCGGGCTGCATCAGGGTGATGACTTTGGACCATACGTCGGCGGCAGGATTCATGAAAGGAAAGACCTCCTTACAGGAAAATAACGGCCGTAGGCATAGCAACACGGGCGGAATATGCCATACTCCCGCCCGCGGCCATGGAAGGTTGCCAGGTTCGGACCGATTCGAAGGAAAAAAGAGAGGTCCCCGCAGCCCTATTTGGGCAGGGGACCCATTTCAACCGACCGTGCCGCCCTCTCCCGGCATTTGGGGAGAGAGCTGTCATTTTTGATCAGCATCATTATAGCAAAAATCACCCCTGGCCGCAAGGATTTCCCAGCCTTTTTTATTTTAGATGTATCACTTTTTTCCACCGTTTTGAAGCATGGTGGGGAAAGAAGCGCGCGCCCCCAAAAAAATATGGGAAAATGGGGGAGAGGACCACAAGATATGGTGCGCTTCCGCCTAAAATGAAAAAGTTTGTGGAAAAGAGCAAAAAAGGAGTTGACAGGTGGAAAAGACAGGGGATATAATGTAAGCCGTCATTCCGCGGAGAGGGTCATTCTACCCTTTTCCCGGAACGTATTTGCGAACCGCAGCCGGAGACGGCTGTTGTTGGGCCGGTCCGCCGGCTTGAAATTAGATGAGGAGGTGTCCCCCATGCTTCGTACCTATCAGCCCAAGAAGCGCCAGCGTTCCAAGGAGCACGGCTTCCGTAAGCGTATGGCCACCCGCAATGGCCGCAAGGTTCTGGCTCGCCGTCGTGCGAAGGGCCGCGCTCGTCTGACCCACTGATCCGTGGGCTGGACAGATCCCGTTTTTGCCTGAGCCGTAAAGCAAAGGCACATCGGATCTTCCTATGCGATATGGCAGAAGGACACAATTCAGAAACGCATATTTAGGGGCGTGGGAATGATTCCCCCGCCCCTGCGGTGCATACAGCGAAATGCGGAGGCGTGCGGAGCAGCGCGGATGGACCGGAGCGAGGGCAAAAAACCGAAGGGCCGCGAAAGCGGCACTGTTTTGCGCCCGAGACGAAGGGAAGCCGCGCGTCGCGCAGCCGCCGAAGCATGACAAGGAGAAGTGCGAGGATAGACGCGCAGGGGAGATAACGACAGAGCGGATGCCGGCAAACCAAGAAACCGCAAAGCGGGTTCTGTTTGGCGGCGAAGTCGTCGGAGTTATCGACCCGGCAGCGCGTCCAATCCGCAGCATGACAGCGTCGGCGCAAATTTCATATCCCTCGCTTCGCCTAAATAGGCAAAGCTCGCTCATTCCATTGCGCCTCCTTTCCAAAACAGACCCGCTTTGCTGGGCTCTGTTTTGGGATCGCCTGCGGGCGGGTTTCAATGAGATTTCTCTCTATCCAAAAGGGACAAGCCCACCCGGTTTCACTCTTCCGTACACCAAACGATGCGGGACTTTTTGTGTTTTTTTGTCCTGTCTTAAGAGAAAACATTTGGATTTGACAGAAGCGAAACGAAGTTTCGCAGAAAGCTCTTTTGCCTACTTTTCTCTCGAGAAAAGTAGGGGGAAAGGTAGAATTTATGAAGCATACCATTGCGCTAAAACAAAATCATGAATTCCGCCGCCTGTACAACAAGGGCCGCAGCGCGGTGTCGCCCTATTTTGCCATCTACTGCCGTAAGACCAACCGGCCGATCAGCCGCCTTGGCATTACGACAGGCGTGAAGCTGGGCAACGCCGTCAAGCGCAACCGGGCCCGCCGGAGAATCCGGGAGCTGTACCGCACCAATGAGGCCCGGCTGATGCCTGGCTACGACATTGTGGTGGTAGCCCGCACCCGGGTGATCTATGGCCGTTACCACGATCTGGAGCGCAGCTTTTTGCAGCTGATGCGAAAGCTGGAGCTGGTCCGCCCCCAAGAGGGAGCCAAGTCAGAATCCAAATGAAAAAGCTCTTTTTGTGGTTGATCCGATTTTATCAGCGGGAAATTTCGCCTCTGCGCCCCCCATGCTGCCGCTTTATTCCCACCTGCTCGGCTTATGCCCTGGAGGCGGTGGAGAAGTATGGAGCGTGGAAGGGGGGCTGGCTGGCATTGCGCCGTATTCTGCGGTGCAATCCCTTTCACCGGCAAAAGTCTATCGAGTACGACCCCGTACCGTAGACACGCCGGAACCAACTAAATATGTGGAGGTACCATTGTGGGTATTATTCTGAAACCCTTTGCCTGGCTGCTGTTGTTTTTCTATAACTACTTCGGCTATGCCGTGGCCCTGATGCTCTTTGCCCTGGTGGTAAAGCTGATCCTGTTCCCCCTGTCCCTGAAGGGTAAGAAGAGCATGATCAAGATGAATCTGCTCTCCGGCAAGATGCAGCAGCTGCAAAAGCAGTACGGCAAGGACCGGGAACGTTATCAGATGGAGGTCCAAAAGCTGTATGAGCGGGAGAAGGTCAACCCCATGGGCGGCTGCCTGTGGTCCTTGCTGCCCCTGTTCGTGCTGATCCCTCTGTACTATATCATTCGTGAGCCCCTGACCTACTTCATGGACCTGAGTGCTGACCAGGTGAAAACTGTGGCCGAGATCACCGGCGTGGCCATGAAGGGTGCCTATCCCCAGATCGCCATGGCCAATGCCCTGAGCTCCCCCGAGGTACTGGCCCAGGTCCAGGCCGCCCTGGGTGAGGCGGGCAGCAAGGTGTTTGCTATGGACTTCCAGTTCCTTGGCATTAACCTGGCCGCCATCCCCAACTGGCAGTTCTGGCAGGGCGGAATCAGCTGGAGCTCCGTGGGTCTGTTCCTGCTGCCCCTGGTGTCGGTAGCCGTGTCCCTGCTGTCCATGCAGGTGAGCCTGAAGACCAACCAGATGAACCGCAATCAGGCTCAGGACGAGACCACTGCCAAGACCAACCGCACCATGATGATCATGATGCCCCTGATGTCCCTGTGGATCGGCTTTACCGTACCCGCCGGTCTGTCCATCTACTGGATCGCCCAGTATTTCTTCTCCATCTTCCAGGAGCTCATCTGCGGTAAGCTGCTGAAGAAGGACTACGAGGCCGCTCAGGCCGCCGCCGCTCAGCGCGAGCTGGAGGAGAAGGAAGAGGAGAAGCGGCGCAAGGAAGAGGCCCGTCTGGAGCGTCAGCGCCGTCTGGAGGAAGAGAAGAAGAACCGGGGCAAGAAGAAGGCCGTCAAGAAGGACGAGGATGCCGGCCCCAGCATCAACAAGGATGACAGCCGCATCGGCATCCGTGCCTACGCCCGCGGCCGTGCTTACGACCCCAACCGCTTCGGCGGGGTGACCCCCTATGTGGACCCCAGCGACCTGATCGCCGCTCAGAAGGCGGCGGAGGACGAGAAGATCCGAAGCAAGAATAAGAAGAACAAGAAGAAGGAGCAGCCGGAGGACAAGCAGGAGGTCCAGCAGGACGTCCAGACTGTCCAGCAGCCCGCCCCCGAGATCCCCGCCCCTGAGCAGGAGCAGCCCGAGAACGAGGCTGCCCCTGAGATCGCTGAGGACACCCAAGCCGCTGAGACGGTGGAGGAAGTCCAGGAGCAGCCCCAGGACGAGGATGACAAGAAGGAGGGTGTCTGATTATGCGTAAGTGGATCGAGACCACCGGCCGGTCCGAAGAGGACGCCATCGCCGCCGCCCTGTTCCAGCTGGGTCTGGACCGGGACGACGTGTCCGTGGAGGTCATCGAGCGGGCCAAGTCCGGTTTCCTGGGCTTCGGCGGTAACCCCGCCAAGGTCCGTGTCAGCTATGAAGTTCCTGGGGAGGAAGATGAGACTCCCGCCGCTGAGCCTGTGAAGGCCCCTGTGGAGGAGCCCAAGCCTGTTCAGGAGGCTCCCAAGGCCGCTCCCGCCCCCAAAGCGGAGCCCAAGCCTGTGCCCCAGCCCGCCCCCCAGCAGGAGGAGAAGAACACCCTGCAGCCCGGGGATGAGGTGCTGATCGGCAAGGAGGAGAAGCCCGCCCCCGCCCCTGTGGCGGAGCTGGAGCCCGCCGCTGAGGACGACCTCAAGGCCATGAAGATCCGGGAGTTCCTGGAGGGCCTGATGGAGCACCTGAACGTGCAGGCCACCCCTGACATCTACCGCAGCGAGACCGGCTATAAGGTCATTCTCCAGGGCCACGGCCTGGGCGCCATCATTGGCCGCCGGGGCGAGACTCTGGACGCCATCCAGCAGCTGACCAACTATTCCGTGAACCGGGGCCAGTCCAAGCGGGTGCGCATCCACATCGACGCCGAGGGCTACCGGGCCAAGCGGGAGGAGTCCCTCCAGCGCCTGGCCGTGAAGGTGGCGGGCAAGGTGGTCAAGTATCGCAAGAACATGACCCTGGAGCCCATGAACGCCTACGAGCGCCATGTGATCCATGCCGCGCTGCAGGACTATCCCAATGTCACAACTTACTCCACTGGTGTGGAGCCTAACCGCCGTACTGTGGTGGCTTACGCCCCCAACGGCCGGTAAAAACCATCCATAAGCACATCCGGGACTCTGTTTTCACAGGGTCCCGGATTTTTTATCCACATTTTTCGGAGAGAATGTGGATAAGTTTTTTATGGGGGACGTATGTTACTTTGCCCGCGGCGGCAAAGTAACCAAACCGCCGCCGGGGGACTCCTTCGATGAACACCTGGCTTGCGCCGGTGTTCATAGGCGTTGCCCCCCGGACCCCCATTTTACGGGGGCGGGTCACTTCGGGCATTTGATAAGTTTCGGC
>CAJLCG010000127.1 GCA_905205085.1 uncultured Oscillospiraceae bacterium | reverse complement strand
GCCTTCCTCCGCTTCCTGAACACTCTGTAAAGGAATATTGCCTGTCAGATATTTTTCTATGAGAAAACCCGGCTGGGAGACCAAATGAGTCTCCCAGCCGGGTTTCTTTCTGTCTGGATTTTCAGGACAACTCAAACATGCCGTTGTAGAGCTGGTAGTATACCCCCTGCTGCTCCAGCAGCTCATCGTGGCTGCCCCGCTCCACGATCTTGCCATGCTCCAGCACCATAATGGCGTCGGCGTTGCGGACCGTAGAGAGCCGGTGGGCAATGACAAATACGGTCCGCCCCTCCATCAGCTGGTCCATGCCCTTCTCAATCAGGGCCTCAGTGCGGGTATCAATGGACGAGGTGGCCTCATCCAGAATGAGCACCGGCGGGTCGGCTACCGCGGCCCGGGCAATGGCCAGCAGCTGCCGCTGCCCCTGGGACAGGTTGGCACCGTCGGCAGTGACCAGGGTGTCATACCCCTTGGGCAACCGGCGGATAAAAGAGTCGGCATTGGCGATACGGGCCGCCTTCTGGATCTCCTCCATAGTGGCATCCAGCTTGCCGAAGCGGATGTTGTCGGCGATGGTGCCGGTAAACAGGTGGGTGTCCTGGAGGACGATACCCAGAGAGCTGCGCAGGGCGCTCTTTTGGATGTCCCGCACGTCGATCCCGTCGTAGAGGATGCTTCCCCCCTGCACATCGTAAAACCGGTTAATGAGGTTAGTGATGGTGGTCTTGCCCGCGCCGGTAGAGCCTACGAAAGCGATCTTCTGTCCCGGCTTGGCGTATAAGCTCACATCTTTCAGGATCGGGTGGCCAGGCTCGTAGCTGAAATCCACGTGCTCGAAGCGCACATCCCCCCGCAGCGGGAAGCAGGCGCCGTCTTTTTTCTTCCAGGCCCAGCCCGTCTCTGTCTTTTCCAGTGCTGCGTCACCTACATCCACCTCCGGTTCCTCATCCATGGCCTCAAAGACCCGCTCCGCGCCCGCCAGAGCGGCCAGCAGGAAGTTGCTCTGCTGAGTGAACTGGTTGATGGGAGCGGCGGCCTGACGCACAAAGACCAGATAGCTGGCCAGGCTGCCCGCGTCTGTCATCCCTTTCAGGGCCATAATGCCCCCCAGGACGGAGACAATGGCGTAGTTGATGTAGGAGATGGTGACCACGGCGGGAATCATGGTGGCGGCGTAGCCCTGGGCTCCGGTTCCTGCCCGGCGCAGAGCCTCGTTTTTCTCATCGAAAATCTCCAGGCTGACCTGTTCGTGGTTGAAAACCTGCACCACCTTCTGTCCGTTGACCATCTCCTGGATGTATCCGTCCAGATCACCCAGACAGGCCTGCTGCTTGGTGTAATAGGCCCGACTGCGGTGGCTGCTGAACCGGATGTAGGCAAACATGGCCGCGTAGCATACCACTACCACCAGGGTCAGCCGCCAGTTGAGGACAAAGAGCAAAATGAGAGTGCCCGTCATCTGGATAAAGCTCTGGATGGCCATGGCAAAGCTGTTGTTCAATGCGTCGGCGATAGTGTCTACGTCGTTGGTGAAGTAGCTCATGATGTCGCCGTGGCGGCGAGTATCAAAAAAGCGCAGGGGTAGGGTCTGGAGGTGGGCAAACAGGTCCCGCCGGATATCCAGCAGCACCTTCTGGGCCGCCCGTACCATGGTTTGAGTGTATCCGAAGGAACACAGCACACTTACCGCATAGATCCCCACCGTCAGGGCAATTCCCTGGAGCAGGGTCTCCATGCTCCCCGACACCAGCGCATTGACCACCGGGCGGATCATATAGGTGCCCAGCAGATTGGCTGTAGCACTGATGGCGACCAACACCCCTACCGTCAGCAGCATAAATTTATGCCGTCCCAGGTAGGAGAGGAAGGTCTTTACCGTATAGCCCAGGCGTTTGGGCTTTTTCCCGCTGAAGGTTCTAGCCATGCAGCTCCCCTCCATTCATCTGAGATGCGTAGATCTCCTGGTAGATAGGGTCACGCTCCAGCAACTGCTGATGGGTACCCACCGCATGGACCTTGCCGTCATCCAAAATGATGATCTGGTCGGTATTCATCACCGAGGTGATCCGCTGGGCAATGATGATCTTGGTGACTCCATCCAGCCTGGCCAGCTCCCGGCGGATTTTCCCCTCGGTAGCTGTGTCTACCGCGCTGGTGGAGTCGTCAAAGATAAGCACCTTCGGATGTTTGAGCAGTGTGCGGGCAATACATAGTCGCTGCTTTTGCCCGCCGGAGACGTTCACGCCTCCCTGCCCCAAGTCGGCCTTAAGGCCGCCGGGCATCTCAGCGAGAAATTCATCCGCGCAGGCCGCACGGCAGGCAGCCCACAGCTGCTCCTCCCCTGCCTGGGCGTCTCCCCAGCGCAGATTCTCCTCCACTGTTCCGGAAAAAAGGACATTCTTTTGCAGTACAATGCCTACTGCATCCCGCAGAACATGGATGTCGTACTCCCGCACGTCCCGGCCTCCTACCTTCACAGTTCCTTCCGTGGCGTCATAGAGGCGTGGGATGAGCTGTACCAAGGTACTCTTGGCCGAGCCGGTGCCGCCCAGAATGCCCACGGTCTGACCCGCTTTAATATGCAGATCCACCTGGGACAGGGCATACTCCTGGGCATCCGCATGGTATTTAAAGGATACGCCCTCAAAGTCCACGCTGCCGTCTGCCACTTGGGTGACCGCATTCTGGGGCGAAGTGATCTGAGGCTGCTCTTCCAGCACCTGTGTGATACGGTGTACGCTGGCCAGGGACCGGGTAAGCAGCAAAAACACGTTGGAGAGCATCATCATGGAGTTCATGACCTGGAACACATAACTGAGAAACCCGGTAAGTTCTCCCACCAAAAGCTTCCCATCCAAGATCATATTTCCCCCAAACCACATGATGAGTACGATAGCGGTGTACATGATCAACTGCAGGGAAGGCAGGTTCAGCACTGCCCATCGGAAGGTCTCCTTAGAGGTATCGGCCAGGCGGCTGTTCACCACCTGAAAGCGCTCCTCCTCCGCCTCTCCCCGGACAAAGGCCTTCACCGCCCGGATGGCTGTTAGATTCTCCTGCACCACATTGTTCAGCCGATCTACCGCCTTTTGAAGCTTGCCGTACATGGGCGCTACCTTCCGTACGATGCAAAAGAGAATCGCGCCCAGAACCGGTGCGCACACAATAAAAATTACAGCCAGCCGGGGGTTCATCCAGAAGGACAATCCCACCCCCATCACCAGCATGATGGGACTGCGCACCAGGGGACGAAATCCGCCGTTGATGGCGTTTTGCAGCACCGTTACATCGGTGGTCATCCGGGTGACCAAAGAGGCGGCGTCAAAGTGGTCCAGATTGGCAAAGGAATAGCGCTGGACCTGGGCAAACTGGGCGCGGCGTACCTGGGCACCCCATCCATAGGAAGCTCGGGCGGCAAATCGGGCGTAGAGCAACCCGGTCACCAGAGCACACAGCGCGCAGATTCCCATCTGCGCTCCTTTATAGAGCACATAGTTGATATCCTGGTTGGCCACCCCTACATCGATAAGGTCGGCCATCAGTACCGGAATCACCAGTTCAAAGCAGGTCTCCACCACCACCAGCAGCGCTCCAATCAGCAGATCGTTCCGGTAGGGACCCAGATAGCGCAGCAGCCGCTTCAGCTCTCCCACTGCTCTTCCCCCTTTCCTTCCCGGAGATTCCGATAGGCCCGGGCCAAAAACTCTGCAAACTGCTGCCGCTCTTCCGGAGAAAATCCACGTAGCATCTGTTCTTCCTCTTGGGCACAAAACTCCGTCCATGCCTGGACGGCCCGTCGGCCTTTTTCCGTTAACCCGACCAAATCACCGCGTCGGCTGGCTTCATCCCTCCTGCGTACGACAAATCCACCCCGCTCCAAAGTATCCATCATTCTAGACACTGCCGCCGGGTCAATCTCAAAGTAATCGGCCAACTCTTTCTGCCGGCAGGGACCGTGGCTGTCCAAATAGACCAGAAGTTTTGGTTGCCCCGCCCCCAGGCCGATCCGCCCAAAACAGGGCCGCAGATAATTACGCTGCGCATGAAAGGCCCGGTAGAGCAGCATGTGAAAGGTTCGCTCCATAAATTATCACCGCTTTTTAATTGATATATCAATCATTGATATGTCAATTATATCAGTTCACACTCTCCTGTCAATTCCTCCATAAAAAGAACCGGAGAGGCTTTCGGTTCCTCTCCGGTCTCATACTTTAGATTTTATCTCACGGTTCCACGGTACATTCTTGCTGTTCCTCGCCAGGTTCTTTTGCCGCTGGACGATTCATCGGACCGGCAATGGGGATAAACTCCGGCTCCTCCTCCATGTGTTCCTTTGTTCCCACACAGCGGTTAATAGGCGTGCCCAAATTGTGGAATTTTTCCTCATAGTCAGTCATGACCCCTTGAATCCCGTTGGCATGCAGGTCACGGGTCACCTCAGACAGAGTATACCCAGCCTTTGGGAACTGAAACAGGGAATACTCAAACAGATCCCGGTTATCCGTCTTAAAGTGGATCTCTCCCCCGTCCTTCAGCACCCCACGGTACAACACCAAGAAGTTTTTGTGGGTCAGCCGCCGCCGGGCGTGGTGATTGGAGGGCCATGGATCACAGAAATTGATAAACAGCCGATCTATCTCTCCCGGGGCAAAATAATCTCTCAACCGAGCCGCATCGCCGTCTACAAAGAATACATTCGTCAGTTTCTTCTCTGCACAGCGCTCCATGGCAATGACCATCGCATCAGGCACGCGCTCCACCGCAAGATACAAAACATCAGAGTGCTGCTCTGCCATCTCTGCAGTAAAGCGTCCCTTTCCACATCCCAGCTCCAGCCAGATCTGCTTCGCTTCAGGCATCAACTCCTGCCACTTTCCGCGTTGGCCAGCCGGATCAGACACTAAAAACTGAGCGCAGCGCTCCATTCTGGGAATCAGATTCGGCTTTTTTCTCATTCGCATCCCATATTCACCTCACACTTTTTTCGCAATCATATTACCATACTCAAACAACACTTGCAATCTTTTTAAAAATATACTATACTAATATAGCTTCACGCTTAGTGGCACTTTTCATGCGAAGCGTTTGGTGTCGTATTACTTTATAACCGGGTGTAGCGCAGTTGGTAGCGCGCCTGCTTTGGGAGCAGGATGCCGCAGGTTCGAATCCTGTCACTCG
>CAJLCG010000126.1 GCA_905205085.1 uncultured Oscillospiraceae bacterium | reverse complement strand
CGCCGTGATCATTGCGCTGTGCGGCTCGCTGGTGTCCTGCCAGGAGCGGACGCAGTCGGTCGCTCTGGTCATGGATACACAGTATTATGATATACAGGGCAATTATATTGAGATCCCCGCCCTGGCCATGTCCGCCGATGAGCAGCCCACGGAGGGAGTTGCCGCCATCAATCAGGCCCTGAGCCAGCTGAAGGCGGAGTATCAGGATATCTTAGATAGAGATGTCGCTGATTCCTCCCTATCAGCTGCGGAAAATCACTGCCTACTCTATCCATCTGAGACCCAGCGCTATTGGAATCTGGTTTTCTTCCGGGAGGAATTTCACACGGACCTGAACACTGGCCATGTCACTTCCCTGGTCTACGATAAAAAGACTGGGCAGCAGGTAACTCTGGAGGAGGCTCTGGAGTTGGCCGGGCAAACCGAGGACGGGCTCTGCCAGGCCCTGGCCGACCAGTATGACCCAACCCTGGGCCAGGATATCCCAGGCGCCGACCTGTGCATTCAAAACCAGGTGGTAGAGGGATTCCGCATGGGGACAGACGGAAATCCCATCTTCTATCTCACCGCTCGGGTGGACGACCGGAATGACGCGGTCTCCGACTTTGTCAGCGGCTCGGACAACCTCTATATCTGGTCGGACGGCACCTTTACCCTCTATGACCAATATACCGTCACAGATCTTCAACCTCTGGTTCCGGCGCAGGAGTGTACCGACCTGGACCCGCCTCTTTGGCGGCAATGGAATTTCAGCGGCGGGGAACCGGATGGTGGATTGTCTTCCGCCAGCGGCCTGAAGCTTTCGGATTCTGACACCAAACTGCGGGACGAACTGATTCTTACATACTATCAGCAGGCCTATCCAGGACGGAACACCTATTGGCTTTCTGACCTGCCCGCGGCCCCCCAGGAAGGGGACGTGGTCTTAGGTTCCGTCACCTATGCCGGAGAAGCCCTTCTCTATGAAACCACCGGCGTGGCCTTTTGGATTCAAACGAGCCAGTTCTCCTCCAGCCAGTGGACCACCCCCATTCCCCAGCCCTCCCTGATCGTCCTGTCCCGGGGCCAGGACGGTGCCTTCCAGGGAGTGTTGGGCGAGCCCACCGCATCCTTCTCCATAGAAGGAATGGAGATGGAAGATATCATTCGACAAACCGCCTGGGATCTGCTGGACATCGAAGTCTGTCTCTTCCGGGATGGCTACCCCAACCCCATCGGCCCCGGAAATTGGTATGATTTATTCCGTCCCGCTTATGATGGGGAACCGGAAATTCAAATTCTGGAAGGCTGGGAACCTATTTATAGTGAGGGCAGCTACTGGGAGCGGTGGAGCGTGGAGGGTTTTTCTGCCCTGCGCTACTATGCCGCGGACCGGGACACCTTTTCTCTGAACACCCTGGACGTGACCCGGGATGACCTCTACACGCCCCGAGGAATCCGGGTAGGCGCCAGCCGAGAAGACGTGCTGACCGCCTATCCCGAGGCAGTTACCGGAAACTACTGGGATAAGTATCCCGACGAGCCAGATATGCTCTCCTATATTCCCTGGAGCTTCCACGATCCCAGTCAGGTAACCGACTTCTCCGATCTGGAGTCTCCCTGTTTTGGTCCTGCCATTCTATTTTTCTTCAGCGGGGATACCCTGCGCCAGATTACCCTCACCAATATGCTTGATTGACAGGAGGTTTTGTTTATGGAAAAGCCCCGTATGCCTTGTTCTCCACTAACTACCCGGCTGTCCGGCTCAGCTCGGGAGACAGAGGACCGCATCCGTAACATCTTCCAGTGGAAAAAGAAACGCCCGCCCATGCCGGTGCTGGCCGTGACTGCTCTGATCATTGTTTTATGTGGTTCCCTGGTATCCTGTCAGGTGGGGACCGAGTTTGTCTCCAACGTGTCCTCCGGCCGGGTGGACCAGATGGCCCTGCGGGAAGATCTGGCTCAGGTTGCCCGCACGCTGCTGCCTGACCCAGAACAATCTGTCTCCGCCGAACTCTTAGCCCTCACACCCGGTGACTATGGGAATTATGCTCTGGGAGCCGTTGCCGTCTACACCGACCGTTCCGAATCTCTGCTCGCCATAGGCGTACAGGACCAACGAACCGGTCAGCTGACCACCCCCGTCTTTACCACGCTCAGTACTGGCGGCCAGCCCCACGTCACCACCTTCCATAAAGATGGAGAAGAATTTCTGCTCTATGTAGCCAACAGCATTCACCTGGGACTTACCTATGGGGAAGCGGGCCTCATCCGCTATGACGGCACCGACTTCACCTGGGTCTGGCCGGTAGAGGGGGATGTACGCCAGGAGGACTCCCAGGCCCGTAAGGACTATGAGGCCTACTGGCAGGAGCACAAGGCCCTCATGGCCCCCGGCGGCGTGGATGTCTTTGTTCAGACCGACAATGCAGTCATCAACGGGGACGGTCCCCAGTGGACCCCCGACCACAACGAGATCTTCTTCCTCATGCCGGAGGAAGAGTTGCCCATTCCCGTAGCCTGGCAGGTCCGGAACTGGCTGGAGGCATTCACCCGCAAGGACAACAACCCATTGAATGCCAACAACACCTCTGCTCTTTGGTCCATCCAGTCCCTTACAAAAACGGAACTGACATCCCTGAAGCTGAAAGACACCCAGACCGCCTACACGGTACTGGCCCGTGCAGACACAGACGACACGCTCTGGTTTTCCGCCTGCCTCATCTACGACGAGGAAGAGAACACCATCGGGTGCTATGATTTTGCCATGGGTTCTCTGGAGGAGGTTTCGGAACAGATCGAGAACGTAGTCACGCTGCTCTCCGGGATTGACTCCCAGGATTTCTACACCCTGGCCCACCAATATTACAGCCAGAAATACCAAGGGCAGACTTATTACTTCGCTGTGGATCAGCCGGATGCCCCTCAGGAAGGGGACGTGCGCCTTGGCCCGGTTAGCTATGCCGGCTCTTGTGGTCTGGAGCAAGGGTTTGGGTCGGCCTATGCGGTGGAGACCTATCAATACCATTCCGGGCAGTGGATAGGATCTGACACGCAGTATCTGGTCCTGCTTCGGGATACAGACGGCTCCTTTGTATCCGTACTGGGTGAGCCTGCCTCCTACGACGAGGACACCTTGGTGTACAACATCATTCACCAAGCCGCCCAGCAAACCCAGGATTAACCCCCACTGTTATTACCTTGTTTTTCTCGTTCAGACGCGGCGGAACCCAGTTCCGCCGCGTCTGTTTTTACGGTCCAAATCCCGCCATCTATTCCATCTTTTCCATTAAAAAATTCCATTTTTTCATCTCATTTCCCATCCTTTCCGACGTTCATGTGAGGCCTCTGTGATTTTAACATATTTATCAAAAATCATGGTTAAAAACTGTGTATTTTGCCAGGCAGCTTCCCCCTTGCTTCCGCTGTGAAAAAACGATATAATTTGTAAGGTACATAAACAGTTATGCCTTTTCCGGCCTCCGCAACAACAGGTTTTTTCCCTGTGTTGCGCTTTTTCTGGTCTTAGCTTGTTAATTTTCTAACAAAACTGTTTAGAACCCGTCAAATCGTTCTAGATTTGGCTGTTTTACATCAACTTTTTAGGAGGAAACACAATGAAGGTTGCAATTTTCGGCGCCGGCACCATGGGTCGTGGTATCGCCCAGGTCTTTGCCGCGAACGGGCACACTGCCCTGATGTACGCCAGCAGCATCGCCTCCGCCCAGCGCCACAAGGAGCAGCTGGACGCTTCTCTGCAAAAGCGGGTCGCCAGAGGCAAAATGTCTCAGGGCACCAAGGACGCCCTCATGGCCAATGTGCTGGTCGAGGAAGAGTCTGCCGCCGCTGATGCTGATCTGGTCATCGAGTGCATCGCCGAGGAGATGGGTCCCAAGAAGGAGCTGTTCCATCGTCTGGACGAGCTGTGCAAGCCCGAGACCGTCTTTGCTTCCAACACCTCCTCTTTGTCCATCACTGAGATGGGCAATGGTCTCAAGCACCCCCTCATCGGTATGCACTTCTTCAACCCCGTGCCCAGCATGAAGCTCATCGAGGTCATCCGCGGCGTGAACACTCCCCAGGACACCTTCGATTTCGTGTACAAGCTGGCTCAGGACATCGGCAAGGAGCCCGTTGAGGTGGCGGAAGGCCCCGGCTTCGTGGTCAACAAGCTGCTCATCCCCATGATCAACGACGCCATCGGCCTGGTTGAGTCCGGCACCGCCTCCGTCGAGGACATCGACAAGGCTATGCGTCTGGGCGCCAACCACCCCATGGGTCCTCTGGCCCTGGGCGACTTCATCGGCCTGGATATCTGCCTGGCCATCATGAACACCCTGTACGACGAGACAGGCGATTCTAAGTATCGTCCTGCCCTGCTGCTGAAGAAGATGGTCCGCGGTGGTCTGCTGGGCGTCAAATCCGGCAAGGGCTTCTACGATTATTCCAAGTAAAAAAGTTTTAGGAGGACTGGAAAATGGATTTTCATCTGACTAGAGAGCAAGAGATGGTCCGCAAGATGTACCGTGAGTTTGCGGAGAACGAGGTCAAGCCCCTAGCCGAGGAGCTGGATGAGGAAGAGCGCTTCCCCATGGAGACCGTTGAGAAGATGGGCAAGCTGGGCATGATGGGCATCTACTTCCCCAAGAAGTACGGCGGCGCCGGCGGCGATGTGCTGTCCTACGCCATGTGCGTGGAGGAGCTGTCCAAGGTCTGCGGCACCACTGGTGTTATCGTCTCCGCCCACACCTCTCTGTGCTGCGCCCCCATCTATGAGCACGGCACCGAGGAGCAGAAGATGAAGTATCTGCCCGACCTGCTCAGCGGCAAGAAGATCGGCGCTTTCGGCCTGACCGAGCCCAACGCCGGCACCGACGCTTCCGGCCAGCAGACCACCGCTGTTCTGGAGGGTGACCACTATGTGCTCAACGGCTCCAAGTGCTTCATCACCAACGGCACTGTGGCCAGCACCATCGTTGTCTTTGCCATGACCGACCCCAAGGCCGGCAACCACGGCATCTCCGCTTTCATCGTGGAGAGCTCCTTCCCCGGCTTCTCCGTTGGTAAGAAGGAGAAGAAGATGGGTATCCGCGGCTCTTCCACCTGCGACCTGATCTTCGAGGACTGCATCGTTCCCAAGGAGAACCTGCTGGGCAAGGAAGGCCAGGGCTTCAAGATCGCCATGCAGACCCTGGACGGCGGCCGTATCGGCATCGCTGCTCAGGCTCTGGGTCTGGGCGAGGGCGCCATTGACGAGGCCGTCAAGTACACCCAGGAGCGTATCCAGTTCAAGAGACGTCTGTCTCAGTTCCAGAACACCCAGTTCCAGCTGGCCGACATGCACAC
>CAJLCG010000125.1 GCA_905205085.1 uncultured Oscillospiraceae bacterium | reverse complement strand
GGCCGCTTCCGGTGAGCGCCTTCGCGCAGCGGGCGCTCACAGTCATTGCCCCCAGACCCCCGTTACGGGGGACGCCCTCCTAAGGATTTGGCATTTGCGTCCGGCGGCTCCGAACACAAGACCATGCATTCTTTTTGCCTCGGGGACACAGGCCCCTACATACACAAAATCTGGTAAATATTGCGTTGAAATAACACCGCCTGGCTGGGCATAACTGTGGCAGCTGGTCCGCCCGACCACCGCCGCACCCAACAGGTAGGCAGGCACCAGGCGGTGTACGTTAGAAAACAAATGCTTTCAAATTTGGATCGCAAAAGGGCCCCGTGGCCTGAGAATAGGACGGAAACCGGTCTTGATTTTGCCCGCCGATGATTACCAAAAGGCCGAAGTGACCCGCTCCCGTAAACAGGGGGACCGGGGGCCGACGCCTATGAACACTGGCGTAAGCCAAGTGTTCATCGAAGGAGATCCCCGGCGATTCTTTGGTGACTTTCTGATCGTTCAGAAAGTCACACCCCGTCCCCCAGTGGCCCAAGGCAGCCCCTACAAAATCTTTTCCCACGCAATTACTTTCTTGCGGGCGCAGAAGGGAAACGAAGTTTCCCACCAAGTTCTTTTGCCTACTTTTCTTTCAAGAAAAGTAGGTTAAGCCCGTTTGAACTGCTTCTCCAACTCTTTCCGCGTCAATTCAATAGCCACCGGCCGCCCATGAGGGCAATATTTGACACTTCCGTCCATCACCGCCCGGGCCACCCGCTCCAGCTCCTGGGGACTGGTCTTCCAGCCCCCCTTGATGGCCGCCTTGCAGGCCATGGTGTGCAGCAGCTCATCCCGGGCCGCGGCGGGGTCGGCGTGGCCGGTGGTGAGCAGCTTCTGAGCCAGCTGGGAGAGGGTGTCGGGGATGTCCTCCACGTCCAAGTAGTCGGGAGCCTCCCGCACCGCCAGGGCTCCGCTGCCAAAGTCATCGGCCTGGAAGCCGAACTCCTCCAGCAGAGGCAGGTTCCCCAGCAGCACCGCCTGCTCCTCCGGGGCCAGGCGGCAGAGGACCGGGCTGAGCAGGGTCTGGGCCATGGCCTGATAGCCCTGGGCCTTCATGCGGTCAAAGTTCATCCGCTCGTGGGCGGCGTGCTTGTCAATAAGCAGGATTTTGTCCCCCTGCTCCACAATGATGTAGGTGTTCAGCACCTCTCCGGCCACTCGCCAGGGCTCCACCTCGGGGACCGGTTCGGTGACCAGCTGGGCCTCCGGCTCCGGCTGGGGGATATCCACCGGCTTTTCCACCGGCTTCTCTTCCGGTTCCGGAATCACTTCCGGCTCCGGGACGGGCTGGGGCTGAGGTTCGATGGGAGCAACTTGTACTTGTTTCTCCATTTTTCTCGGAGGCAAGAGGGTTTCCTGCGGAATCTTATCCACTTTGTCAACAGAGTTTTCCACAGGGTGTACGAAGTTGTCCACTTTGTCCACTAAGTTTTCCACACCGCTTTCCACATAGGAGGCCTTTTTCGGCGCAGAAGGCCGGGGCGCGGGAGCTGCGGGCGGCGCCCAGGTGGTCCGGGGCTTGGGGGAGAAGCGAGGGGTTGCCATGTCAGCCACAGTGAGCTGGCGGTAGGTCTGGGCGGACAGGCCGGGCATGGTGGTCTGTCCGGGGGTCTGCTTGGGCCGGGCGGGGGAGAAGGTGGCCTGGGGGTGGCTGCGGTCCCCCTCCAGAGCGGAGAGGACCGCGTGGTACACCGCGTTGAACACCTCCCGCTCGCTGCCGAACTTTACCTCGGTCTTGGCGGGGTGGACGTTCACGTCCACCTGGCTCAGCTTCACCTCTACGTGGAGAACGCAGGCGGGGAACTTGCCCACCATCTTCTGGTTCTGGTAGGCCTGTTCCAGGGCAGCCATCAGCAGCCGGGACTTCACCTGGCGGCCATTGACAAAGAAGAACTGCCAGTTTCGGCTGGCCCGGCAGCAGGCGGGCTGGGAGACAAAACCAGTGACCTTCACGCCCTCGCCGCCGCACTTCACCTCCCGGAAGCCCAAGGCCAGCTCTCGACCCAGCACGGCGTACACCGCGCTCTGGAGGGCGCCGTCGCCGGGGGTGAGCAGCTCCTGCTTGCCGTCCCGGATAAACTTGACGCTTACCTCCGGGTGGGACAGGGCCACCCGCTGGACCACAGCAAAGACGGCAGCCCCCTCGGCCGAGTCCTTCTTCATAAACTTGAGCCGGGCGGGGGTGTTGTAAAACAGGTCCCGCACCACCATGGTGGTACCCAGGGGACAGCCCGCCTCCTCGACCTCGCCGGGCACGCCTCCCTCCAGGGAGAGGGAAGCCCCCAGGGGGGCGTCCGCGGTGCGGGTCATCACCTCCACCCGGGACACCGCCGAAATGGCCGCCAGAGCCTCGCCCCGGAAGCCCAGGGTGCCGATGGCCTCCAGGTCGTAGGCGGTGCGCAGCTTGCTGGTGGCGTGGCGGAGAAAGGCGGTTTTCAGCTCCCCGGCGGGGATGCCCTTGCCGTCGTCGGTGACCCGCAGGAAGGTGAGTCCC
The DNA here is from genome assembly GCA_905205085.1 of uncultured Oscillospiraceae bacterium. Classification (GTDB taxonomy): domain Bacteria; phylum Bacillota; class Clostridia; order Oscillospirales; family Oscillospiraceae; genus Lawsonibacter. The sequence continues at coordinate 2,908 of CAJLCG010000125.1, read as the reverse complement.
CCGTGGGAAATCTCCACCGTTACCTTGGAGGCCCCGGCGTCGATGGCGTTTTCCATCAGCTCCTTGGCCACGCTGGCCGGCCGCTCCACCACCTCGCCGGCGGCAATCAGGTCGGCCACATGGGAGTCTAATACTTGAATGGTTGGCATAGGTACCTCCAAAACAATTTCGGAACAAAATCGGGTTTAAAATACAAGAAAGGATAGGGTATCCGGGTCAATGCAGGAGCGCCGGGGGTGTTTCGGGTCCACATAGATGACGGGGTACTGGATGGGGGCGGGCTGGGTCCACACCAGGGGACTGGTCACGGTGTAGAGCTTGTCGTTCCACAGGTAGCTGCACCGCACTACCCAGGGGGAGTTTTCCCCGGGAATGTTTGTAAAACTGCGGGTATTCCAGGTAATCCACACCCGTTTTTCCACCGAACAGCCCACGTGTTCCACCTTCACGCCCTTCTCCCGCAGGCGGCGGCACAGGGCCTTTTTCCGCCCATACCACATCAGGCATACCGCCGCAGCCGCCAGCAGAACTAGGCCCACCGCGGAGAAGGCCCAGCCTCCGCCGCCCTGGACCGGAAGATTCATCCAGGTGAACAGGGCCCCCAGCAGAACAAAGGCCACGCCGATGCCGCCCAGCACCAGGGCCAGCAGTTGGGAAAAAAAGTTAGGGGGCTGTCTCATGCTTCTTCGTCCTCCTCAAACAGCAGCTCCAGCATTCGCTCCGGCGCCTCCAGAAAGCGGCGGGTGATCTGATAGTGCTCCGTGTCCCGGTAGGCCACCGGCTCGATGCCCTGCTGGGAGAGCTGGTAGATCCGGGCGCCGGGGTAGGCCATCAGGATGGGGGAGTGGGTGGCGATGACAAACTGGGAATGTTCTTCCACCAGCCGGTGCAGAAGCACCAGCAGGGACATCATCCGGGTAGGGGAGAGGGCGGCCTCGGGCTCGTCCAGCAGGTAGAGCCCCCGGCCCCCAAATCGGTGCTCCACCAGGGCCAGGAAGCTCTCCCCGTGGGACTGCTCATGGAGAGACACCCCGCCGTAGCTGTCAATGACGGGAGGGCCAAAACTAAACTCCTCGTCCATTTCATCGATGTTGGTGGCCACATTATAAAAGCTCTCCGCCCGGAAGAAAAAGCCGTCCCGGGGATAGTCGGTGCGAGCCACCGTGATAGCCTGGCAGAGGGGAGAGTGAGTATCCCGGGTGGAGAAATGGAAATTCCGGGTTCCCCCCTCCGCGTTAAAGCCGCAGGCCACGGCAATGGCTTCCAGCAGGGTGGACTTTCCAGTCCCGTTTTCCCCCACCAAAAAGGTTACCGGGCTGGAAAAGGACAGCCCCTCCTCCCCCCGCTCCGCCAAGGCCCGCACCGCGGGCAGGCGGGAGAGATAGCTATCCGGAGGCACCGGGCGGCGGAGATACACGCGATCCAAATATCCCATGGGGGAGGCCTCTTTCCTGTAAAGTTTTTTCCTTTACATATATTTTTAGGGGAAGGGTGTCGGTTTTGGGGAAAGTTCCGCCCGGCGGGTCGGGGAGCGGGTGTTACTTTGCCCGCGGCGGCAAAGTAACCAAAACGCCGCCGGGGGGCTCCTTCGATGAGCGCCTGCGCGGAGCGGGCGCTCATAGGCGTCGCCGCCCCGGACCCCCGATTACGGGGGACGCCCTCCTGGGGGCTGGGTATGTTCATCCGGCGGGCAAAGCCAGGTCGGACTGTCTTTCTTGCCACGGCCCACTGGGGCCTACGCACTAGAAACTTTGGAGTGTCCGCATTATACGGACACCGCCTGCTCTGGCAAAGCTGTGGCAGCTGGTCCACCGACCACCGCCGCACCGAACAGGTAGGCAGGCACCAGGCGGTGTATGGTAGAGCGGAAATGCTTTCAAATTTTGATGGCACAAGGGCCCTGTGGCCCGAGTGGAGAGGGATGCACGGTCAAAACTTAGGCCGCCGGAAATGACGCACAAACCGAAGGGACACGCCCTCGTAAAAATAGGGGGACCGGGGGAAAGCCGCCTATGAGCACTGGCGTAAGCCAAGTGCTCATCGAAGGCGTCCCCCGGCGATTCTTTGGTGACTTTCTGATCGCTCAGAAAGTCACGTCCACTCGTCCCGGCGGCCAAAGGCTGCCCCTATCGAAGAATAAAGATGTTCTGGGAAAGGCAGAGGCGAAACGCAGTTTCGCAGAAAGTTCTTTTGCCTACTTTTCTTTCAAGAAAAGTAGGTTAGTTCAGGTCCTGTTTCAATTCATTCAGCAAATTCAGCGCCTCAATGGGCGAGAGAATATTCACATCGGTCATGCGCAGCTTTTTCAGCACCGTCTCGCCCCCCAAATCTCCCAGAGACACCTGCCCGCTGTCCTCCTGGACCGAAACCACCGGGCGCTCCACGCCCCCGGCCTCCAGATCCTTCAAGATCTCCCGGGCCCGCTTGATAACCCGGTCGGGCACACCGGCCAGCTGGGCCACCTCGATGCCGTAGCTCTGGTCGGCCCCGCCCCGGACGATTTTCCGGAGGAAAATCACCTGGTCTTTCCGCTTTTTGGCGGCAATATTGTAATTTTTCACCCCGGGAATCTCACCTTCCAGGACGGTGAGCTCGTGATAGTGGGTGGCAAAGAGGGTCTTGCACCCCAGCCGCCGTTTGTCGGCGCAATATTCTAAAACCGAGCGGGCAATGGCCATGCCGTCGTAGGTGCTGGTGCCTCGGCCGATCTCGTCCAGGATAAGCAGGGAGCGGCGGGTGGCGTTTTTCAGCAGCTGGGCCACCTCGGTCATCTCCACCATGAAGGTGGACTGGCCAGCGGACAGGTCGTCACTGGCCCCGATGCGGGTGAACACCCGGTCCACCACGCCGATATGGGCGGAGCGCGCCGGGACAAAGGAGCCCATCTGGGCCATGAGGACGATGAGGG
>CAJLCG010000124.1 GCA_905205085.1 uncultured Oscillospiraceae bacterium | reverse complement strand
TGTTCATCGCCTCCGGCGCCGGCCTGCCCATGTTTATGAAGATCCCCGGCGAGGGGTTAGTCGGCGTCTACTCCGCCAACGAGTACCTTACCCGCATCAACCTGATGAAGGCCTACAAGGAGGACAGCCCCACCCCCATCCTCCACAACCAGAAGGTGGCTGTGGTGGGCGGCGGCAACGTGGCCATGGACGCCGCCCGGTGTGCCAAGCGCCTGGGTGCCGAGGTCCACATCATCTACCGCCGCTCCGAGGCGGAGCTTCCCGCCCGTGCTGAGGAGGTCCACCACGCCAAGGAAGAGGGCATCATCTTCGATCTGCTCACCAATCCCGTGTCCATCGAGGGCGATGAGAAGGGTCATGTCCAGTCTTTGACCTGCATCCGCATGGAGCTGGGTGAGCCCGACGCCTCCGGCCGCCGCCGTCCTGTCCCCGTGGAGGGCAGCGAGTTCAAGGTGGAGGCCGACGCGGTCATCATGGCTCTGGGCACCAGCCCCAACCCCATGAGCACCAAGGGCACCGAGGGCCTGGAGAAGACCCGCAAGGGCTGCGTGGCTGCCGACGAGAGCGGCAAGACCAGCCTGGAGGGTGTGTACGCCGGCGGCGACGCCGCGACCGGCGCGGCCACCGTCATCCTGGCCATGGGTGCTGGCAAGCATGCTGCCAAGTCCATCGACGAGTACATCAAGAGCAAGGGTTAATCCCTTCGAAAAAAGAGGCACAGGCTTTTGGCCTGTGCCTCTTTTGTTTTGTTATGTGCGCCGCAGTCGGCGGAGCAGGGGCGTGAGATCGGTCTCCATGACCAGCAGGCTGGCAAGCAGCAGCAGGCCTCCAAAATAGGCCTGGGGGGTCAGCACCTCGTGGGCCACAAAGAAGGCCAGAATGGAGTTGAAAACCGGTTCCAGGCAGAAGATAACGCCCACATGGGAGGCGGTGGTATACTGAAGGGCAATGGCTTGGATGAGAAAGGCGGCTCCGGTACAGAAGAGGGAGAGGATCAGTACGCTGCCCCAGACCTTGGGGCTATGTGGGAGAGAGGGAGTTTCAAAAATAAGAGATAAGATCAGCATGCCCAGACCGGCAAAGAACTGCTGGTAAATGCCAAGCTGGAAGGCGTTGATCTCCTGGCCTGTCACGCCCCGCTCGGTGACCAGCAGGTAGGTGGCGTTGGAGACGGCACACAGGATGCAGAGGATATCGCCCAGAGCGGGGCGCAGAGTGCTGGAGAGGGTAAGCAGGGCAATGCCTGTCACCGACATGATCAGCACGAGAAACAGCTTTCGGGAGGGCTTAGTGCGGAAGAAGAGGTAGTCCAGAAGGGGGGGTAAAGACCACTGTCAGGGCACAGAGAAACCCAGCATTGGTCAGGCTGGTATACTTTACCCCGAAAGTATTAAACGAATAGACGCAAAGCAATGCCATCCCGGTGCAGAGGCTCAGCTTCAAAGTGGCACGGCTGGGTGCGCGCAAACGCTTGGGAAAGAGCAGCACGGCGGCAGCAAAGGCAAAGAGAAAACGCAAAGTATTGAGAGAAAACGGCCCCAATTCTCCCAGAGACAGGTCGATCAGAAGATAGGATACTCCCCAGAAAAAGGTCACCAAGACCAGCATTAGGTCTGCCCTTACCTGTGTGCGCATAAGAAACATCCTCTCCGTGCAAAAATGATCTGTAGGGATGGGGGAAAGAAACCGAATATATTGTACCATATTACAAAAATGAGTGGAAGAGGGAAAAAGAAGTGCGCGATTATGACAAGAGAAAAGGCCGGGCTGCCTTTACATAGGCGGCCCGGCATGGTACACTGACAGGGAAAGCGCGCTGCGTGAGAGAGGAGAAGAGACATGGAGTCAAAGCTTTCCCTTGGCCATCTGGCGGCCCTGTTTACGGTGGTCAACTGGGGGACGACATTTATTGCCACCAAGGTGCTGCTGGAGGCCTTTACCCCGCTGGAGATTTTGATTTTCCGCTTTGTGCTGGGCTATGTGGCACTGGCTGTGGCCTGTCCTAAGTGGCTCAAGGTGGGGGACTGGAAGAAGGAGGGGCTGTTTGCCGCGGCAGGACTGACGGGTGTGTGCCTGTACTACCTGCTGGAGAACATTGCCCTGACCTTCAGCACTGCCTCCAACGTGGGGGTGATCGTGTCCGCCTCCCCTCTGTTTGCCGCCCTGTTTTCCCTGATTCTCAGCCGGGGCAAGGACCGGCCTGGATGGCACTTTTTGGGTGGCTTTCTGCTGTCCATGGGGGGCATATGCCTGATCAGCTTCAACGGCAGCCAGATGGCCCTGGACCTGCGGGGGGACCTGCTGGCGGTGATTGCCGCCATGGTATGGGCGGTGTACTCCCTGCTCACCAAGAAGATCGGCAGCTTTGGCTGGAATGTGATCCTCACCACCCGGCGGATTTTCTTCTACGGCATCCTGTTTATGATCCCCGCCTCCGCTTTCCTGCCCTTCCGGTGGGAGCTGGGGCGGCTGGCCAACGGGAGCTATGCCGCCATGCTCCTCTACCTGGGACTGGGGGCCTGTGCCATGTGCTTTGTCACCTGGAACTATGCCATCAAGACGCTGGGGCCGGTGAAGACCATGGTATACATCTATCTGGTGCCGGTGATCACCGTGATCTGCTCGGTGCTGATCTTGCATGAGACGGTAAACATCCTGTCCGGGGTGGGCACGGCCCTGACCCTGGCAGGCCTGATTCTCTCTCAATGGGACTCCCTAAAGGCCCTGCGGGCCGGGAGAGCCGGGGAGGCTGCGACAACAAAGGAGGAAGTATAATATGGAAAAACCCACCGAATACACCCTGACCTGGGAGGTCACCGACGAGATGACTGCCAAGCGCATTGGCAGCGCCGGGTCCAAGATCCTGTCCACCCCCAACATGGTGGCCCTGATGGAGGGGGCCGCTCTGGAACTGGCCAAGGCCTATCTGGATGAGGGAATGACCACCGTAGGGGCGGAGATCCACTGCCGCCATCTGGCTCCTACGCCGGTTGGTATGAAGGTGAGCGCCACCGCCCGGCTGCGGAGCATTGAGCGGCGGAAGATGTGGTTTGACCTGGAGGTCTTTGACGAGAAGGGCAAGTGCGGCGAGGGGTCCCACCTGCGCATCATGGTCACGCCCAAGGGCATTCAGGACAAAGCGGGACAATAAAAGTAAAAAAGCAAACAGGGAGCAGGTGTAACCTGCTCCCTGTTTGCTTGAGAGGAGTTGGCGTGAAAGCCAGAAAACCCATTAGTGGGAAAGAAACCACACAAACGCCGGGCAGGGATGGATGGAACTGCCCCGCGCTGGAAGGGGTGTGGGGAAAACGCATGGAAGAACCGGGACTGTTCCCGGAAGCAAACTAAGGATACCACACCCTAGAATAAAAATAAAATACATATCATATTGTGCTTACCATATTTTTTTGATATGATAACTCCCGAAGGGGGAAGGACCATGGATCTTCGTACGCTGCGGTATTTTACGGTGGTAGCCCAGGAGCGGAATATCACCCGGGCGGCGGAAAAGCTGAATATGAGCCAGCCGCCGCTCAGCCATCAGATTCGCTGTCTGGAGGAGGAGCTGGGGGTGCAGCTGTTTGTGCGGGGCAAACGCCGTCTGGAACTCACCGATGACGGAGCCCTGCTGCTGCGCCGGGCCAAGCAGATTCTGGAGCTGACGGAAAAGACCACCCAGGAGCTGCGGGAGCGAAGAAACCAGGTGTCGGGCACGTTGTATCTGGGCATGGTGGAGGGTCAGGCCCCCTATCTGGCTGCCGGCTGGATTGCCGGATTTCGGACACGCTGCCCCCTAGTCCACTACAACCTGTGGAACGGTAGCAGCGACGACGTGCTGGACCGCCTGCGCCAAGGGCTGGCCGATCTGGCCATCGTGGCTGCTCCCTACGATACCGAGCGGCTGGAGGGCTTCCAGGTGGGGGAGGAGCCCTGGGCGGCTATCCTGCCCCTGGAGAGCGCCCTGGCCCAGGAGCCGGGGGACACCATTCCCCTGGAGCGTCTGGTGGGTCAGCCCCTGATCGTCCCCTCTCGAGGGTCCCGGGTGCAGGCCATCCGCCGGTGGTTTCAGGAGATCGGCGCGGAGCCCGATATCCTGTGCACCATGTCCAACTATGTGGACGCGGTGGCGCTGACCGAGCAGGGGGTGGGTATCAGTATCTTCCCTCAGACTGCCCAGACCCCTAGCTCTCTGGTAAAGGTGAAGGTGATTACCCAGCCCGCCCGCCGGGTGGAATACGTATTGGTATGGAACCGCGAGGGGCCATCCTCCCGCCTGGTGAGGGAGTTTATTGCCTGGGTACGGGAACAGACCGATTGCCTGCCCGGGGACCGGGCAGAACGGGAGGAGATCATCCTATGATGGCACGGAAGGAGCGAGAAGCATGCTGACCTATTCCCTGGAGGAGCGGGGAGACCTGCCTCTGTACGACTATCTCAGCCGCCGTATCAAAGAGGACATCTGGGCGGGGGTGCTCAAGCCGGGGGAAAAGCTGCCATCCAAGCGGGCTCTGGCCCGGAACCTGGAGGTCTCCGTGGTGACGGTGGAAAACGCCTACGCCCAGCTGGTGGCGGAGGGTTATCTGTATACCCGGGAGAAGAGCGGCTACTTTGTCAGTGCCCTGGAGACGGGGGCCCGTCCGGCCCCGGCCCGGACCATGCCCTTGCCGGAGGAGCCAGAGGGGGAGTGGCTGCTGGATCTGCGCAGCGGCGGGTCGGGCACCGAAGGGTTTCCCTTTGCGGTATGGGCCCGCCTTCTTCGCCGGGTCATCTCCGACGAGGGGGAGCGGCTGCTGAAGGTATCCCCCCACAGCGGCGTGCCTGAGCTGCGCCAGGCCATTGTGGGCTACCTGCGCCAGTTCCGGGGCATCGACGTGTCTCCGGAGCAGGTGGTAGTGGGAGCGGGAACCGAGTACCTCTACAATCTCATTGTGCAGCTGTTGGGCCGGGACAAGGTCTTTGGCCTGGAGCAGCCCGGCTATCCCAAGGCGGGCAAGGTATATGCCCTGAACGGGGCCAAATGTGTTCCCCTGGCCATGGACGAGCAGGGGGTGCGGGTGGAGTGCGTGGAGGACAGCGGAGCCCAGGTGATTCATCTGTCTCCCTCCCACCAGTTTCCCAGCGGAGTGGTCACCCCCATTGCCCGACGGCAAAGCCTGCTGCGCTGGGCGCAGGAGAGGGAGGGGCGGTACATCATCGAGGACGACTACGACAGTGAGTTCCGCTTTACCGGTCGGCCCATCCCCACCCTTCAGAGCATCGACCGGAGCGGTCGGGTCATCTATATGAACACCTTTTCCCGTACCCTGGCCCCCTCGCTGCGTATCAGCTACATGGTGCTGCCCCCCGTCCTGCTGGAGGACTACCACCGCAGACTGGGTTTCTACTCCTGTACGGTGCCCGCCATGGAACAGTACACCCTGGCTCGGTTTCTTTCCGGCGGCGGG
>CAJLCG010000123.1 GCA_905205085.1 uncultured Oscillospiraceae bacterium | reverse complement strand
TCGATGAGCGCCTTCGCGCAGCGGGCGCTCATAGGCGGCTTACCCCCAAGCCCCCAATTACGGGGGACGCCCTCCAGCGAGATTTCCGTAACTTTCCGGCGGCCTAAGACAAGACCTTGCTTTCTTCTTGCCCCGGGGGCACAGGCCCCTACAAAGTGGAAATTTGGAAGTGTCCGCACTGTACGGACACCGCCTACCCGGGCAAAACCGTGGCAGCTGGTCCATCCGATCACCGCCGCACCAAACAGGTAGGTATGCACTAGGCGGTGTACGATAGAGAGCAAAACTTGCAAATTTTGATGGAAAAAGGGCCCTGTGGCCCGGGAGTAGAGGGGCGCACGGTCAAAACTTAGGCCGCCGGAAATTACGAACAAACCGAAGTGGCCCACCTTCGTAAATGGGGGCCTGGGGGAAAGACGCCTATGAGCACTGGCAAAGCCAAGTGCTCATCGAAGGCATCCCCCAGTCACTCTTTGGTTCCTTTCTGGTGACACAGAAAGGAACCCGCCCCGCAGGGCGGAACCTTCTTCCATGAAATCTAATTATTCCTGCGTAAAAACAGTCTTTCCCGCCAAAACCGTCTCAAAAACAGGAACCTTCGGCAGCTCCTGGGGAGAAACCGCAAACAAATCCCCATCCAGGATTACCAGATCCCCCTGCATGCCGGGCCGCAGCTGCCCACGGACGTTCTCGTCCCGGCTGGCCCAGGCCGCCCGGGAGGTAAACAGGCTCAGCCCCTCCTCCAGGGAGAGAGCCTGCTGGGGCAGGTAGGTGCGCTCCCCGGCCCGGTCCTGGCGGGTAACGGCGGCGCGGAGGTTGTCCAGCACGTCAAAGGGCTCCACGGGGCAATCGGAGCCGCCGCTGACCGGAATCCCCATCTCCAGCATGGAGCGCCAGTTGTAGCAGTCCTTGGCCCGCTTCTCCCCTACTCGCTGGGTGATGATACACATGTCCGCCTCAATGAAGATGGGCTGGATGTAGGCCTGGAGGCCCAGGGCCTTCATCCGGCGGAGCAGGGCGGGGTCGGTGATCTGGGCGTGGACCGCACCGTGGCGGGCCTGGGGCCAGGGGTCCCGGGCCTGGACGGCCTCCACCGCCTGGCACAGCTGCTCCAGGGCCCCGTCGCCAATGGTATGGACGGCCACGTCCATCCGCGCCCGGTGGGCGGCCTCAATGAGGGACTCCAGCTCCTCCGGGCGGTAAATGGCCATGCCCTTCCAATTTGGGTCATCCGCATACCCCTCTCGCAGCAGGGCGGTGCGGGCCCCCAGGGAGCCGTCCTGGAGAAGCTTCCGAGGTCCGGTGCGGAAGAGACTTTCCCGGTCCTGGGGGTCTGATCGGAAAGGCAGAAAGCGCTCAAAATCCGACGGAGAGAGGAGGCACTGCTCATATACCCGCAGCGTCAGCTCCCCGTCCTGCTCCATCTCCCGGAACAAGCGCACCAGGCGCACCGGGTCCATGCCGGGCAGCACCTGGAGGTCATCGGAGTGGACGCAGGTAAGGCCCTTGGCGTTGGCGTCGGCCTGGCCCCTGCGGACGAGGCCTTTGACCTCCTCGTCTGAGAGGGGCGGAACCACCTGCATGTACAGGCGCATGGCCTCCTCCCGCAGCAGACCCTGGTCGAAGTCTATCTTCTCCAGGACCGAGTCCTCCACCCCGGTGAGGGTGTTCAGCCGCTCCAGCATGGGGGTGTTGCAGGCGGCGATGTGACCGCACACCCGCAGCAGGCAGACGGGTATTTCCCGGGAAATCTGGTCCAGGTCGGTCCGGGTGGGCATACGGCCCTCGGCCAGGGTCTCCTGGTTCCAGCCCATGCCCAGCAGGTAGGAGGCCCCCGTCCCGGCCAGCTTCGCCTTCCCCCGCTCAATCATTGCCTCAATGGAGGGTACGCCCACCAGGGGCAGGCTGTCCCGGAAGAGGGCGTAGAGGAGCAGGTGCATGTGGGTATCGGTAAAGCCGGGGAGCACCTGCCGTCCCTCCAGGTCGATTTTCTCGTCCCAGGGGAGGGCCAGGGCGTCCCGGTCGCTGCCAACAAAGACGATGGTGCCGTCCTCCATGCCGATGGCCTGCTGCCGGGTTTGGCCGGGGACCATGGTGTCCACCTTGCCGTGATACCAAAGTCTGCGCATGAGAAACCCTCCATTTTTTAAAGAATATAGAGAAAGTGGGAGCGACGGATCAGGTCACTCCCACAAAAATGTTGTTTCCGACCAGAAGCGAAACGAAGTTTCGCAGAAAGCTTTTTTGCCTACTTTTTTCTCGAAAAAAGTAGGTCAAGAAAGCGGTTAATTCTCGGCGTAGCGGGACAGGAACTGGCGGGTGCGCTCCTCCTGGGGATGCTCGATGACCTGCCGGGCCGGTCCCTTCTCCACGATGACGCCCCCGTCCATAAAGATGACCTCATCGGCCACGTCCCGGGCAAAGGCCATCTCGTGGGTGACGATGATCATGGTGGTCTTTTGTTCCGCCAGAGAGCGGATGACCTTCAACACTTCCCCGGTGAGCTCCGGGTCCAGGGCGGAGGTGGGCTCGTCAAAGCACAGAATGTCGGGCTTGAGCGCCAGAGCCCGGGCGATGGCCACACGCTGCTGCTGGCCGCCGGAGAGCTGGCTGGGGTAGTGGTCGGCACGCTCCGAAAGGCCCATCTTGGCCAGCAGCTCCCGGCCCTCGGCCTGGATCTCCTCCAGAATGGCCTTCTTATTCTGCTTATACTCGGGCAGCTCCTGGCTCAAAAGCTCCTTGGCCAGGGTGACGTTTTTCAGCGCCGTGTACTGGGGGAAGAGGTTAAAGGACTGGAACACCAGACCAAAGTGGAGGCGCTTCTTCCGCACCTCGGCTTCCCGCTGGGTAATGGGGTCGTTGGCGTCAAAAATCACATTGCCGTTGACGGCGATGGAGCCGTGGTTGGGGGTCTCCAGGAAGTTGAGGCAGCGCAGCAGGGTGGTTTTGCCGCTGCCCGAGGAGCCGATGATGGCCAGAGCCTGGCCCTTCTCCAGGGAGAAGCTGATATCCTCCAGCACCCGGGTGGCGCCGAAATGCTTTTCAATGTTTCGTACCTCTAAGATAGACATTTCTACGCCTCCTTTAACCAAAGTAGTTCAGCTTTTTCTCCACCCAGCCAAACAGCAGGGTGAGCAGGCCGTTAAAGGCCAGGTAGTACACGCCGGTGAAGAACAGGGGCCACAGCAGGCCGGAGTAGCCATGGGAGGTCTTCAGGAAGGCGTAGCCAGCCCAGATGATCTCCTGCAGGGAGATGATGCGGGCGATGGAGGTGTCCTTCACCAGGGTGATGATCTCGTTGGACATGGGGGGCACGATGCGCTTGATCATCTGCAGCAGGGTAACATGGAAGAAAATCTGGCGCTTGGTCATGCCCAGCACCTGACCGGCCTCCTGCTGGCCCTTGGGCACGCCCTGGATGCCGCCCCGGAAGATTTCGGAGAAGTAGAACGCGTAGTTGATGATAAAGGCCACGGCGCAGGCCATAAACCGCCCCGCCTCCCCGCTGGGCCAGGGACTGGCGTCCAGGACCTTGCCGGGGATGTAGAAGATAATAATGAGCTGGAGCATGAGGGGAGTTCCCCGGATGATCCAGACCACGGTGCGGGTGAGCCAGCGCAGGGGGGTAAAGCGGCTCATCGAGCCAAAAGAAACGATCAGGCCCAGGGGCAGGGCGCCCACGAGGGTGACAAAAAACAGCTTCAGCGTCTGAAGAAAGCCCTCGTTCAGCGCTCCGATGACGGTAAGAAACATGGTCATTCCACCTTATGTATCATTCTGGCCCAAGGCCGATTACAGTCCAAAAGCAGAGGGCGAAAACGCCCTCTGCCTTGGGACGATATGCTTGTGTTTTGTTTGATTACTGCGCCACCAGCTTGTCGGCGATGCCGTACTTGTCGGCGATCTCCTTCATGGTGCCGTCGGCGTACTTCTCAGCAAAGAACTTGTTAAGCTCCTCGGCCAGGTCGGAACCCTTGCGGAAGCCCACGCCGTACTGCTCCTCGTTCAGGCTGACGGTGGAGGTGAGGTCGGCGTAGCTGGTGCCCTCGCCGGTCATGGCCACGGACATCAGGTAGTCGATGATGGCGGCGTCGGCGGTGCCGGAGGAGACCTCCAGCAGCGCGGTGGCCTGGTCGGCGGCCTCGGTGTAGTTAAAGCCGTAGGCGTCGGCCTGCTCCTTACCGGCGGAGCCTACCTCCACGGAGAAGGCCAGATCCTGCACGCTCTCCACGGTCTGGTAATCGGCGGCCTTGTCAGCGGGGACAATAACCACCTGAGCGTTGTTGAAGTAGGGGTTGGAGCACTCCATGGCGGCCTTTACGTCCTCGGTGAGGGTCATGCCGTTCCAGGCCACGTCAATGGTCTTGCCGTCCAGCTCCATGATCTTGCTGTCCCAGTCGATGACCTGGAACTCCACCTCTACGCCCAGATACTCGGCGAAGGCGGCGGCCATGTCGGCATCAAAGCCGATCCAGTTGCCGTCGGCGTCCTGATAGTCCATGGGCTCAAACTCGGTGATACCAACCACCAGGGTGCCCTTGTCCTTTACATACTGCATATCGCTGGTCTGGGTCTGGCTGGAGCTGCCAGAGCCGGAACCGCTGGTATTGTCAGAGCCGGACTTGCTGCCGGAGGTATTACCGCCGCTGGAGCAGGCAGCCAGGCTGGCGCACAGGGTCAGGGCCAGAGCAAGAGACAAAAACTTTTTCATGGTATGTATCCTCCCAAACATTGAATTGAGAAAGAGAGGGAGACCCCTCGTTGCTTTCACATTTTAGCACGCTAATGTAATGTTGTAAAGAGGAACTTGCTCTGCCCACTGGCTTTTTCTCTTTTGCATAAAAAAGCAAAAGTACTTTTGTATGATTCGGCTAAAAATGCGGTCAGGGCTCCTGGGCAGCGTCCACAGCATCCTGGGCGCGGCGGCGCAGCTCTTCCCCGGTGACGGGCGGAGAGAAGATACACACGGCCTGGAGCAGCTCGTCGCCGGTGTTTTTGATGCAGTGCAGCTCGCCGGGGGCGGCGGCGATCATGCTGTTTTTGCAGAACTCATAGGTCTCATCCCCCACCGAGGCCACGCCGTGGCCGGAGATGCAGTACATGACCTCCATGGCGTCGGGATGGGCGTGCTCATCCACCTGGGAGCCGGGCTCCCACTGGGTGAGGTGGACGGAAAAATTGATGGGACAGGACGCGGTGTCGGGCATCATGTAGGGCATCATCATCCGGCGGAAGGGCTTGTCCACCTGAATCCCCCGGGATTCATCGTACTTAAAATACATGGGGTGACCTCCTTAATTATCCTGAAAGAAGAAAAAATATGACGGTACATGCAACTATCGTTATAGCATATGGGATGTTCCTTGTCAATTTGAACAAAATAGAATAAGGGGCGGGACTTGCGTCCCGCCCCTTTATTCCAGGGTGGAGGTTCTTACTTCATGCCGTTCTCATAGGACTCGATCATCTTCTTGACCATCTGGCCGCCCACAGAGCCGGCCTGCTTGCTGGTCAGGTCGCCGTTGTAGCCCTGCTTCAGGTTGACGCCCACCTCGCTGGCGGCCTCCATCTTGAAC
>CAJLCG010000122.1 GCA_905205085.1 uncultured Oscillospiraceae bacterium | reverse complement strand
CTATTGCCTACCTCATCAGCGGCGATTATCAGTATGAGAGCAACCTGCGCATGATCGTGGAGGGGCGCAGCGAAGTGGGCGGCAACTACCTGTGCGGGGTCGCTACCGACGAGGGCAACACAGCCGCCGATATTCAAACCCTGGCCGATTCTCTGACCTTTGCCATGGAAAAGAAGCTGTCCCGTCCGGCCAACTTCTACGGCGTAGGCGGCATGAAGATCTTCCGGGACCTGATCTATGTGATGCAGGGGCTTATGAAGGCCGATCACAAGTTCTACAAGGCCCACGGCATCTATGATTTTCCCCAGAAGGAGAAGAAGCGCATCTTGCAGATGAAGCTGGTGGGCGCTATGCTGGCTGTCCCATCGGTACAGAAAAAGATGAAAGGACAGATGAACCAGTATATCATCGGCCCCTATGAAAAGGTCGTAGAACAGGCTAAGCACGCATAACATTCTTCCATCCATGGCATTCCTCCCCTCCCTATGCTATAATGCCTGTAATAAGCCGGGAGACGAGGTGTATGTCATGGCGGTTGAAAACGGCGAGTGGATCATGCGAGGGATGGATTGGAATGATCCTTACCGTATCCGCAGCCGACAGGAATTGATTCATTGGAGCAATGAAGTTGGCTTTCTGCCTTTCTTCAAAATGAGATTGCCGGATTTTCCGCCGAGGAGCACGCCTCCGACCGCGATTGGTGGTACGGCGACCCGGAGCAGGGCCCCTGGGAGTGCGGCGGCTCATCTCTCGCAGCGGTCAGGTGACCTATGGCAAGTTTTCCAGGCGGTACTGGGATGGAATCGCTGAGATAGCCCTGTCCAATCTCATAATATGGAGGCATTGACATGAATTTTGACACAGAAAAGCTGGTCTGGACCAGATCACCAGAGCATTATCGCATCTCCCAGGAAGAAATTGAGATCACCACACAGCCCCACACTGACCTGTGGCAGCGTACCTACTATCACTTCCGCAACGACAACGCTCCGGTCCTGCAGATGGAAACGGAAGAACCTTATTTCAGCTTTGTGGTCAAGACCGATTTCACCAACAGTAAGCACCGCTTTGATCAGTGTGGAATCGTTCTGTATCTGGACAGTGAAAATTGGCTCAAGGCCTCGGTGGAGTATGAAAACGAGACATTCCAGCATCTGGGAAGCGTGGTCACAAACGACGGGTATTCCGACTGGGCCACCACCGTCATCGACGGCAGCATTCGCACTATGTGGTACCGCCTGAGCCGACGCGAAGACGACTATCGGATCGAGTGCTCCCAGGATGGAATCACCTTCCACCAGATGCGGATCTGCCATATGCGCAAGGGCGGCGGAGCCATCCGCTTCGGGCTCTACGCCTGTTCCCCGGAGGACTCCTCCTTCACGGCGGTGTTCTCCCAGATGCGTCTCACAGAGTGTCAGTGGCAGGCCCACGACGGTCAGCAGCCGGACAAGGAGAACCAACTATGATTCGAGATATCTGCAAAGACGAGGCCTTTTTGGCCCAGAAGGCGGAGCCCGCCACATTGGACGATCTTCCCATCGCCGCCGACCTGCTGGAGACCCTGGAGCATCACAAGGCCGGCTGCGTTGGCATGGCCGCTAACATGATCGGCGTGAACAAGCGCATCATCGCCTTTGACAACGAGGGCAAATACATGGTCATGTTCAATCCGGAGATCATCAAAAAATCCGGGCCCTACGATGCGGAAGAGGGCTGTCTCTCCCTTACCGGCATCCGTCCGGCCAAGCGTTGGAACTCCATTAAGGTGCGCTGGCAGAATGAGAAATTCCAGGAACGGCTGAAAACCTTTACCGGCTGGACCGCTCAGATCATTCAGCATGAGATCGACCACTGCGAGGGCATTATCATATGAAAAAGTGTAAAATCACCGTCATGCGTATCACCCAGTACGAGGACCTGATGGCCCAGTACGAGAACCCCATCTCCCACGCCTGCGACATGGAGGAAGGACAGGTCTTCATCGCCAACGGCTGGGAAAAGCCGGAGGGATTTTGTCAAAGTGCATGGGATACCCTCTCCCCCTTCGTGCTGGCTCTGAGCCACGGCGGGGAAAACTTCTACGACGGCTGGATGAAAAATTCCAAATCCGCCATGCTCTCCTGCAATGACGGGTTCCGTCCCGTCAGTTTCTTGGTGGAGGCTTTGGACGAGGACGCAGACTGAGGAGGAAAGACGATGTTTGAAAACAAAGTTGCTGTCGTCACCGGCGGCGCCAAGGGGATCGGCAAGGCTATTGCAGAGGAATTCCGGAAAGAAGGCGCTCAGGTGTGCGTCATTGATCTGCTCCCCAACGATTACTTTGTGGGTGATCTGGCCGACCAGACGGTTCTGGAGGACTTCGCCCGCAAGGTCATCGCCGACTACGGCCATGTAGACTACCTGGTAAACAACGCCCTGCCCCTGATGAAGGGCATCGATACATGCACCTACGAGGAGTTCAACTACGCCCTGCGGGTGGGGGTCACCGCTCCCTTTTATCTGGCCAAACTGTTTGCCCCCCACTTTGCTCCCGGCGGCGCCATCGTCAACATCTCCTCCTCCCGGGATCGGATGAGCCAGCCCCAAACTGAGAGCTACACAGCCGCCAAGGGCGGTATCTCTGCTCTGACCCACGCCCTGGCGGTGAGTCTCAGCGGCAAGGTGCGGGTAAATTCGGTCTCCCCCGGCTGGATTGACACCGACTACACCGTCTACCAAGGCCCGGACGCCCATCAGCAGCCCGCCGGCCGGGTGGGAAATCCCATGGATATCGCCAACATGGTGCTTTACCTCTGCTCGGACAAGGCGGGCTTCATTACCGGGGAGAACATCTGCATCGACGGCGGCATGACCCGCCAAATGATCTACCACAACGACTTTGGCTGGACCCTGGAGGACAAAACCACATGAAAACCGCCATCTGCTATTATTCCCGCCACCATGGCAATACCCGGAAAGTTCTGGAGGCTATGGCGCGGGAGGGCGAGGTGGATCTCATCGACGTGACCACCCGCCAAGCCGTCCAACTGGAGGACTATGACTGCATCGGCTTTGCCTCCGGCATCTACGGCTTTGACTTTCAAAAATCTGTGGCAGCTTTTGCCCGGCAATACCTGCCCCAGGGTAAGCCGGTATTCTTTGTCTATACCTACGGCGGGTCCAAGGGCAACGGAGCGAAGGCCGTGGCGGAGATTGCCAAGGAGAAGCACTGCCCGGTACTGGGAGAATTCAGCTGCAAGGGCTACGACACCTTTGGCCCTTTCAAGCTGGTGGGCGGCATTGCCAAGGGCCATCCCAACGAGCGGGACCTGGAGAATGCCCGTAAATTCTTCCACAAGATTCAGGAACACAAGGCTGACCAATAAGGAGGTTCCATAATGTTTGGACCAAATCCGGATGCTGTCCATCCCAATGAAAATATCCCCAGTGTCTGCTACATCAAAAATATCATTACCCGCCCCAATATTCAGGTAGGAGAGTATACCTACTATGATGATGCGTCCACCGGGGGCGAGGACTTTGAATCCCACGTGACGCACCATTACGAATTTATCGGGGATAAGCTGATCATCGGGAAATTTTGCGCCATCGGCAAGGGCGTGGAATTTGTGATGAACGGCGCAAACCACCGTATGAGCTCCGTTACCACCTACCCCTTCAACATCTTCGCCCATGGCTGGGAGAAATGCACTCCCACACTGGATGAACTTCCCCTCAAGGGCGATACTGTGGTAGGTAACGATGTATGGATAGGACAACATGTCACGGTCCTGCCCGGCGTTCATATTGGCGACGGGGCGATTATCGGTGCCAACTCTGTGGTGTCCAGCGATATTCCGCCCTACACCATTGCAGCAGGAAATCCCTGCCGTGTGATCCATCCCCGCTTCAACCAGGAACTGACAGATTATCTGCTGGAGCTCCGGTGGTGGGATTGGAAGCCGGAGAAGATATTCCGCAACCTGGAGGCTCTGTGCAGCGGTGATTTGGAGCTGATCCGCCGTATCCAGCCATAACAGGAGAATCTGCCAATGGAACTGGGTCTGACCTTTCCCCTCCAGCGATTTTTAAAGCGGAAAACGCCGGACTACGGCACAGAGCCGGACCGGTGCTTTTGTTGGGACCTGCATGTCATCACTCTGCGGGGATGCAAATGTCTGTTGGCTGTCCACTGCCACAGCCGGTACACCTTTGTCCGCTACGATGTCTCGCCCATGCAGTGGATGGACCTTCCTGACCTATTCCGGGAGGGATTGACCGACAGCCTCACTGCTGCCGGATTTGCCAACCATCAAGTGGAGAACTATCTGCATCGGGCAGATGATATAACCATTGCCCGCACTCACGGCCGCCGGGAGGTAGCCTTTCTCAACCGGGCCTGGGAGGATGTGTTGGCTCTGGATCTATGTCTGGACCCTTCAAGTCAGGCACAGCCCCTGCTGGACCACGCAGTCAACACCCGCCCAAGCCGGTGCGTGGGCTTTGAGGGGCTGGGACTGGGGTTGGAGCGGATGCTCAAAGAGATGAATAGACCAGGAGGATAATAATACATGGAAGGATGTCTGATTTGTAAGGCACCGCTGGAATACCTCGCAGAGGACCAGGTTATGGAGTGCGCCATCTGCCATAAGAAAGAGCCCAGCAAAACCCGCTGCGTAAAGGGCCATTATGTCTGCAACGACTGCCACACCCAGGGGATGGACAGCATCTTCGGTCTGTGCCTGGCCGAGACCTCCAAGGACCCTGTGGCCATTGTACGGCGGATGATGGACCTTCCCTTCTGCCATATGCACGGTCCGGAGCACCACGTGATGGTGGGCTCGGCCCTGCTCACCGCCTACAAAAACGCCGGGGGTGATTTGGATCTGGAGAAGGCGCTGCGGGAGATGTACAGCCGGGGCAAAGAGGTTCCCGGTGGGGCCTGCGGCTTTTGGGGAGCCTGCGGAGCAGGCATCAGTGCCGGGCAGTTTCTGGCTATCGCCACAGAATCTACCCCCCTGGCCCGGGAGCCCTGGGGTCTGAGCAACCAGATGACCGCCCGGGCGCTGGACAGCATCGGCAAGGCGGGCGGTCCCCGGTGCTGCAAGCGGGACTCCTTCCTCTCCATCCTGGCCGCCATTGACTTTGCCCGGGAGCATCTGGGCGTGGAGATGGAGCGGACCATTCCCGTCTGCTCTTACAGCAGCCGGAATAATCAGTGCATCGGTAAGCGCTGTCCCTTCTCGGCCCTCAATCGCAAAAAGCCCAAGGTAGCCTTCCTCTGCGTCCACAACTCCTGCCGCAGCCAGATGGCGGAGGCGCTGGGCAAAAAACTGGCCAGCGACGTGTTTGACAGCTTCTCTGCCGGTACCGAACCCGGCGCCCGCATCAATCCTGACGCGGTGCGGCTGATGAAGCAGGTCCACGGCATTGACATGGAGCAGACTCAGCACAACAAGCCCCTCTCGGAGCTGCCGGCTGTCGATATCGTGGTGACCATGGGCTGCAACGTCCAGTGTCCCACATTCCCCTGCTCCCACCGGGAGGATTGGGGCTTGGATGATCCCAGCGGCAAGGAGGACAAAGAATTTCTCGCCGTCATGGCTCAGATCGAAGAAAAAGTGTTCGACCTGAAACGTCGCATTCAATCTGGCAAACTAAAATAATACAATATAG
>CAJLCG010000121.1 GCA_905205085.1 uncultured Oscillospiraceae bacterium | reverse complement strand
CCAAAACCGCCACCCCAGATAAATCCCCAGCAGCAGCGCCACCCCGGTCACCCCGGGGAAGATCACCAGCTGGGTGAGGGGGGATACAGTCTCGCTCTCCCATGTCTGCAAGCGGACTGCTACAGCCACAACGAGAAAAATCACCGCAATCCCCGGCGGAAAAAACCGCCAAAACCGGCGCCGGGGCAGGCGGCAGCACAGATATTCCAGCACTGCTCCCAAAAACAGAGGCAGCAGAAAGAAAATTCCGATGACAATGGGCATCCCGCCGCCTCCTTTACACCGACCGCTGGGAGAGAATGGTGCCTCCCTGGATCTGAAAGCTCTTGCCCCGCTCCAGGCCGTCCAATTTTTCCGGCTCACAGCAGGTGATGAACACCTGGCCGCCCTGAATACGGTTCAATACAAAGGATTGCCGTTTTCCGTCCAATTCAGACAGCACATCGTCCAGCAGCAGCACCGGCCACTCGCCGGTCTCCTGCTGAAAAATTTCCCGCTGGGCTAGCTTCAAGGACAGGGCCGCCGTCCGGGTCTGACCCTGGGAGCCAAACTGTTTCGCACTCTGGCCGTCCAGCTCCACCACCAGATCGTCCTTGTGGGGACCGCTGAGACACTGGCGGCTGTCCAACTCGGCACGGCGGTGGCTCTCCTGATGTTTCAGCAGACTCTCAAAAATGTCCTGCACGCTGCCCAAGGGGTCCTGAACGGTGGACACCGTCTCATACCGCAGGCCCAGCTGCTCCCGTCCGCCGGAAAAGTCGGCGTGGATGGCGGGGGCCTGTTCCCCCAGCCGCCGGACAAAGTGGGCCCGGTAGTGGATGATTCGGGCTCCAAACTGGGCCATGCGGAGGTTGAAATCGTCCAACGTGTCCAGCAGGGAGGGATTTTCCTGCCAATCTCGCAAAATCCGGGTCTTATGCTCGTAGAGGCGGTTATATTCCGCCAATGCCTGGGCATACCTGGGCCGCAGCTGACAGATGGCCCCGTCCAAAAAGCGCCGCCGGGCGGCGGCCCCCTCCCGGATGAGGTAGAGGTCCTCAGGGCAGAAGAGGACGGTGGTCAGAATCCCCGCCAGCTCCCCGGCGGTTTTCAGCCGCAGACCGTTGGACCAGAGCTGCCGGGTTTTGCCCCGGTTGAGCTTAGCCTCCAGGATAAAGGTGCGCTCCCGGCTGTCCACCTCGCCCTTGATGTACCCCTGGGGCTGATCCAGCATGATGAGCTCCCGGTCATACCGGGCCCGGTGGGACCGGGCAGAGGAGAGGTATGCGATGGCCTCCAGCAGATTGGTTTTTCCCTGGGCGTTGTCCCCGTAGATCAGATTCACCCGGGGGTGAAAGGTGGCCTCCACGTGGGAATAGTTGCGGAAAAAGTCCAGCTCCAGCCGGTTTAACTTCATTGGACGGTCAGCTCCAGCTGGTCGTCAATGCAGGCCACATCCCCAGGGCGCATTTTCTTACCCCGCATAGTGCAGGTCTCCCCGTTCACCTTGACCCGGCCCTCCTGAATAATCAGTTTCGCGTCGCCGCCGGTCTCTACCGCTCCGGCAAATTTCAGCAGATCCTGGAGCTTAATAAACTCCGTGCGGATCTGGACAGTCTCTTTTTCCATAGTCACTCCTTATTTTCAAAAACGAACTATCGTCTCAAATCTTTTTATTTGCGGAAGCCGCCCCGCAGGGCGGCAGCCCCAGAAGCAAAGCGAAGCTTTGCACAAAGCTTTTTTGATTCCTTTTTTCTCGAAAAAAGGAATTTAGTTGGCTTTCAGGCGGACGGGCAGCACCATATAGACAAAGTTCTCCTCCCCCTCGGCGGGCAGGATCACACAGGGAGCCACGCTGGAGGAGAACTCCAGACGCAGCTTATCCGCCGGGGCAGCCTTCAGGGCATCCATCAAATACTTATTATTGAAGCCGATCTCCAAGCCCTGGCCGTCTCCGTCCACGGGGCACTGGTCGGCGGCGTCGCCGATGGCCGTCTTGGTGGTAATATCTACCACGCCGTCCCCGAACACGCAGCGCAGGGGGCTTTTCAGCTTCTCACTAATAATCAGAGAAACACGCTCAATGGAGGAGAGGAGGGTGCGGGTGTCGCACTGGATGTGAATGGGGTTGTTGCGGGGAATGGCGTTGCGGTAGGGGAGGAACTCGCCCTCCAGCCGGCGGCAGACCAGCACGGTGTCCCCGGCCTGGAACAGGATATGGCGGGCGCCCTGGTTTACCGTAACAGGGCCCTCTCCGGAGCAGATCTTCTCCACCTCACTCAGGGCAGAGCCGGGCACCACGAAAGAAAACTGTTCTGATCCTTCAATTTTATCGGCCTTCTCCCGGCGCAGAGCCAGGCGATAGCCGTCCACGGATACCACAGTCAAATCGTTGTGGTCCACTTCGAACAGGGAACCGGTGTGGACGGGGCGGCTCTCGTTGTCGCTGACGGCAAACAGGGTCTGTGCAATCATGGAGCGCAGGGCAGACTGCTCCAGCGTGATGGAGTTCTGCTGGTCCACGGTGGGCAGCTCGGGGAACTCCTCGGGGTCCGTACCTAAAATATTGAATTCGCTCATGCCGCACTTGATGTTGACCATGTAATCTTTTGAGGTGAAAACCACCACATCATCGGGCATTTTCCGAATAATTTCACCAAAAAGGCGGGCGGAAAGCACCAAAGAGCCGGGCTGTTTGATCTCAGCGGGGACAGTGGCCTGAATACCGGTTTCCAAATTATAACCGGTGAGGCGGAGCCGGGTATCGGCTTCGATCAGGATGCCCTCCATGGCGGGGATGGAGCTTTTCGCTGCAACCGCTCTTGATGCAATGG
Source organism: uncultured Oscillospiraceae bacterium (assembly GCA_905205085.1). Taxonomy (GTDB): domain Bacteria; phylum Bacillota; class Clostridia; order Oscillospirales; family Oscillospiraceae; genus Lawsonibacter. The sequence continues at coordinate 2,854 of CAJLCG010000121.1, read as the reverse complement.
ATACAGCCGCTGTGAGCAGTGCCTTTTCACAGGAAAATTTCATGGGTTTGCCTCCTTCGCGTCGCTCCTCCCCGCTCTCTCTGAAGAGAGGAGAGGATTAATTTTCGTAATAGTAGCCCGTAGGGGGAAAAAATGTGGAAAAATGCCTCCAGCCTTACTGGCACAAGGGAAAGCGCGTCCACAGGGGGTGGGGAAGAAATTTGGCCCCTTTCCACAGATAGTGGTGCCCACGGGAGTTTTCCACAACATACACCAAGTTATCCACATTTAAGTGTGGATAACCAAGATGCAGTTCGGCCTGGTATTTTCGATACTATGCGTATATAAAATGAATACTTATGCAATTAATATTCAATTATGCTGGAAAAAGAGAGGGTTCCGCCCTGCGGGGCGGGGGAGGGACGGGTGTTACTTTCTGATCGTTCAGAAAGTAACCAAAGAATCGCTGGGGGTCGCCTTCGATGAGCGCCTTCGCGCAGCGGGCGCTCATAGGCGGCTTACCCCCAAGCCCCCGATTACGGGAGACGCCCTCCTGGAAGATGGGCACTTGCGTCCGGCGGCTCCGAACACAAGACTTTGCATCCTTCTTGCCCCGGGCCACAGGGCCCTGCCTGGTGTGAAGTTTGAAAGTGTCCGCGTTATACGGACACCGCCTACTCTGGCAAAACCGTGGCAGCTGGGCAGTTGCTGGGGGCGCTAAAACGACACCCGCCGCACCAAACAGGTAGGCAGGCACCAGGCGGTGTGCGTTAGAATATAGATATCTTCAAATTTTGATAGCAAAAGGCCCCTGTGGGCCGAGAATAGGAGAAAGCACGGTCAAAGCTTAGGCCGCCGGAAGTTACCAAGCGCCCAAAGGGACACGCTCTCGTAAACAGGGGTCCGGGGATAAGCCGCCTAGGAACACCGCCGCAGGCGAAGTGTTCCTCGAAGGCGTTCCCCGGCGATCTTTCGTTCTTTCCATCGCTGGAAAGAACATCACCCCAAAATAATTTACTCGTAACGGATATTGATATTTGACGTAATATCCTTAATGATCTCCGCCTTTTCCGGGTCAGTTTTCACCAAATCCTCAATCCGCTCGATGGAATGGAGTACCGTGGTATGGTCTCGGTTGTCAAACTCTTTGCCGATCTCCTTCAAGGAGAGGTTAGTCATGCGGCGGATTTGGTACATGGCGATCTGGCGGGCCAGAGAGATATCCTTGGCACGGCCTTGGCCACGGAGGGTGGCGGGCTCGATGTTGTAGAACTTACACACCTCGTCGATGATGACGTCGGCGGTGGGCACGATGTCCGACTTCTCTTTGAACATGTCCTTGACAGCCCGGACCACGGTGTCCTTGTCCACCGAGTCGCCCATGAGCTGCTGATAGGCCATGATCTTGTTGACGGTGCCCTCGATCTGCCGCACGTTGGCGGTGATGTTCTCGGCAATGAGCTGGAGCAGGAATTCGGGCAGCTCCACGCCCATACGTACCGCCTTGTTTTTGATAATGGCCATACGGGTCTCATAGTCCGGGGGCTGGATATCGGCCAGCAGGCCCCACTCAAAGCGGGTCTTCAGTCGATCCTCCAGGCGCAGCATCTCCTTGGGGGGACGGTCGGAGGTAAATACGATCTGCTTTTTCAGCTCATAGAGGGTGTTGAAGGTATGGAACATCTCCTCCTGAGTGGAGTCACGGCCGGCGATAAACTGCACGTCGTCCATGAGGAACACGTCGGCGCCACGGTACTTCTCCCGGAACTCCGCGTTGCGGCCCTCCCGGATGGCCTGGATGAGCTCGTTGGTGAAGGTGTCTCCTTTGATGTAGACCACCTTGTACTCCGGGTGGTTCTTATGGATGGTGTGGGCGATGGCGTAGAGCAAGTGGGTCTTGCCCAGGCCGGACTCGCCGTAGATAAACAGGGGGTTGTAGCTCTGGCCGGGGTTGTCGGCTACCGCTCGGGCGGCCGCATGGGCAAACTTATTGGAGGAGCCCACCACGAAGCGCTCGAAGGTGTACTCCTCTGTCCCAGGGAAGAAATCATTTTTTTGGGTGGGCTGTTGGTACTGATTCAGCTCCTCCTCCGTCAGAACCACCACTTCCATGTCCGCGGAGAACAGCTCCCGCAGGGCATTTTGGATCTTGGAGACGTACCGGGTGGCAATGATATCCCGCTTGAACCGGGTGGGGGAGTAGAGGACGAAGCGGTCGTCCTCCAGAGCCACGGCAGTGGCGTCGTCAAACCAGGTGTTGATGGTGGTGGCGGTCATCTCCGGCTGCATGAGGGTCAAAACCTTTGCCCAGACGTCAGCGGCAGGATTCATGGAAAAACCTCCTTGAACAAGAGCGGCCGGGGGCGTGAAAACGGCAGCTCCGAAATACAGGGCCTGGCCCTGAGAAAGAAAGCGGGGAAAAAGAAAATGGGGTCCCTGCCGGCCCGAACTTGGCAGGGGACCCATTTGGTGTTTGTTTTCCGGACGCAATCAAAAAATGGGCGCAATTCGTCATCGTCATTATAGCAAAAAAACCACCCTGCCGCAAGGCGTTCCCCCTGGTTTTCCGGGGTATTTTTTATTTTAATAGTATGGGTGATTTTTTCCAGGAATGGGGCAGGTAGCAATATGAACACAAGATGTTGTGTTTTTTCCGGGGGAAAGGAAAAAAGATGGAAAAAGGAAAAGAAAATGGTTGACAAGGAGAAAAACTTTCGTCTATAATAATCCGTACTGGATATGCCCGGAGATGGTTTTGTATCTCCTGCAGGCCCAGTTTTGACATGCAGACCGCAGCCGGAAACGGCTGTTGTTGGGCCGGTGATGCCGGCTTGAATTCAAGTGAGGAGGTGTCCCCCATGCTTCGTACCTATCA
>CAJLCG010000120.1 GCA_905205085.1 uncultured Oscillospiraceae bacterium | reverse complement strand
CTCACAGAGGCTCAGCCCTGGGAGATGGCGCTCATGGGGCAGCTATCGGCGCAGGAACCGCAGTCCAGGCAAGCGCCGGCGTTGATCTCGTAGTGATCAGCACCCTGAGAGATGGCACCCACGGGGCAGGCATCCGCGCAGGAACCACAGCTGATGCAAGCATCGCTGATGACATAGGCCATTGGAAAACACCTCCCTAAAATTCTACACCTCATTCTAACACATCTTTTCAAAATTGCAATGCTAATTTTTGAAAAAGCGGGCATAGTTAGAAAAGACGACGGCGCGATTCCGGATATTTCCGGGGCACACGCCAGGATATGGAACAACGGGAGGAATCAATATGGCCGATTGCCGTTTTACATCCACTGCTCTGGGGGCCATCCGGCTGGCCCAGGAGAACGCCGCCCGCCTGGGGCACAGCTATGTGGGCAGTGAACATCTGCTGCTGGGACTGGCCAGCCAGGAGTACAGCACTGCCGCCCGCCTGCTGCGGGAGGAGGGGGCGGGCAGTCCCCGGCTGCGGGTGTGTATTGCCCAGCTGGTGGGCACCGGGGTACCCGGGCGCACCCTGCACCAGGGCCTGACGCCCCGGTGCTGCCAGGCCATTCAGCAGGCAGCAGCGGAGGCTAAAAAGCTGGGTCAGCCAGCAGTAAATGCGGAGCATCTGCTGCTGGGCCTGCTGCGGGATCAGAGCAGCTCAGCGGTGCGGCTGCTGGGGGAGTGCGGGGTGGACCGTACCCGCCTGGGCCAGCGGGTGTCCGCCGCCCTGGGGGGCGAGGAGAGTATCCCGAGGCCTCTCCGCAGCCGGGAACCAGAGCGGGGGGGAGATACCCGCCAGCTGGACCAGTGCGCCCGGGACCTCACCGCCATGGCCCGGGAGGGCCGCCTGGACCCGGTGATCGGGCGGGAGGCGGAGCTGGGGCGGCTCATCCAAATCCTCTCCCGCCGTACTAAGAACAACCCCGCCCTCATCGGAGAGCCGGGCGTGGGCAAGACCGCAGTGGTGGAGGGCCTGGCCCTGGCCATTGCCGACGGCACCGCACCTGCCCATTTGTTAGGAAAACGGGTGTGTGCCCTGGACCTGTCCGCCATGGTGGCGGGCACCAAGTACCGGGGGGAGTTTGAGGAGAAGCTCAAGCATGTGCTCCAGGAGGTGCGCCGGGCGGGCAATGTGATCTTATTCATCGATGAGCTGCACACCATCGTGGGGGCGGGCAGCGCCGAGGGGGCTATCGACGCGGCCAACATCCTGAAACCTGCCCTCTCCCGGGGCGAGATTCAGGTCATCGGTGCCACCACCCTGGATGAATACCGGAAATATATCGAAAAGGACTCGGCCCTGGAGCGCCGTTTCCAGCCCATTACGGTGCGCCAGCCCACCCGGGACCAGACCCTGGCTATCCTGCGGGGCCTGCGGGGGCGGTATGAGGCCCACCACCACATTACCATCTCGGACAAGGCCCTGGAGGCGGCGGTGGACTTGTCCATCCGGTATCTGCCCGATCGGTTTTTGCCCGACAAGGCCATCGATCTAATGGACGAGGCGGCCTCCCAGGCCCGGCTGTCCAGCCACACCCTGCCTCCCGAGCTGCAGCGGCTGGAGCAGCGGGCGGTCCAGGCGGGGCGGCAGCTCACCCAGGCCATCCGCAAGCAGGATTTTGAAAAGGCTGCCATGCTCCGGGACGCGGAGGGGGACTTCCGCAAGGAGCTGGAGGCGGGGAAAAAGCGCTGGCGGCAGGGCCATCCACAGAAAACCGTGGAGGAGAGCCATATCCGGGCGGTGCTGTCCCAGTGGACCGGGGTGCCGGTGAGCGACCCCACCCAGCACGACCGGAAGGCCCTGGAGGAGCTGGAGCAGTCCCTGGAGCGCACGGTACTGGGCCAGGAGCAGGCGGTAAAGGCGGTGGCCCGGGCGGTGCGCCGAGGGAGGCTGGGGCTGAAGGACCCCAGAAGGCCGGTGGGCTGCTTTTTGCTGCTGGGTCCCAGCGGCGTGGGTAAGACCCAGCTGTGCCGCAGCCTGGCCCAGACTCTGTTCGGCAGCCCCGAGGCCCTCATCCGCTTTGATATGTCGGAGTATATGGAGGCCCACAGCGTCTCCCGCCTCATCGGCTCGCCTCCGGGCTACGTGGGCCACGAGGAGGGGGGACAGCTCACCGAGCGGGTGCGGCGCAGCCCCTGGTCGGTGGTGCTGCTGGACGAGCTGGAGAAGGCCCACCGGGATATCTGGTCGGTGCTCCTCCAGGTGATGGAGGAGGGAGTGCTCACCGACAGCCAGGGACGAAAAACCGACTTCCGGAATACGGTGTTAGTGATGACCTCCAACCTGGGGGCGCGGCACTTCCAGCAAAAGACCCGTCTGGGCTTTGGGAGCGGGACGGAGAGTGACCGGAAAGCCCTGGAGGGGGAGGTACTCTCCGAGGCGAAACAGACCTTTGCGCCCGAGTTTCTAAACCGTCTGGACGCCGCTCTGGTGTTCCATCCCCTGGGGGAGGAGACACTGGTATCCATTACCCGGCAGCTGCTGGATGAGACAGGCAAACGGTTGGAGAGCTTGGGGGTCACCATGCAGGTAGAGGAGGACGCGGTGCGGCTGCTAGCCCAAAAGGGCAGCCACCGGGACTACGGGGCCCGTCCTCTGCGCCGGGCCATCGCCGCCTGGGTGGAGGACCCCGCCGCCGACCTGCTGCTGTCGGGCCAGTGCAGCCGGGGCGGACAGCTCCATGTGCTGGTGCGGGAGGACCGGGTACAGGTGGAGTGTGTGACGGGCGATCATGCTCCACATGGAGTAATCTAATTTTTAAAATTAGATTTAGTGATTCTGTATATTGATTTTGGCAGGGAGGCGGACTATACTATGGAACATAGAAGAGTGTTTGATGGGCGCGGTCCACGCGCGTTTGATTGCGAGGTGTCTGATATGTTCCATGAAACTGCGGTTCCTGCCAACCATCTGATCTCGGTTTCCCGCCCCCGGCGGCGCAGGGAGGTGCGGGACCCCTATGACGGCCTGCGGCCCTGGTCGGCCATCACCCACGGCGTGGGCGCGGTACTGGCCCTGGCGGGGACGGTGTACCTGGCCGTCCAGTCCGTCCTCATGGGCAAATGGGGACACCTGGCGGTGTTTCTCATCTACGGACTGTCTATGGTGTGCCTGTACACGGCCAGCACGTTGTACCACTGTGTAAATACCACCCGTTCCAAGCGGATCGCCCTGCGGAAATACGACCACTGCTCCATTTATCTGCTCATTGCCGGTAGCTACACCCCTGTGTGTTTGACGGTTTTGTGGGGAGCGGGCGGACTGCCCCTGTTTATTGCCATCTGGGGCCTGGCTCTGGCCGGAGTGGTGCTCACCATCGCCAAGCTGGATATCCCCCGGTGGCTCACCAGCGTGATCTATCTGGTGATGGGCTGGCTGGCCCTGTTTGCCATCGTGCCCCTGTCCCAGCGGATGGCGGGGCTGGGTATGTTCTGGCTGATTCTGGGCGGCGTGCTGTACACTGTGGGCGGCGTTCTCTATGCGGTGAAGTGGCCCGGACGGAACAATCCCCGCTTTGGCTGTCACGAGATCTTCCACGTGTTCATCCTGCTGGGCTCCATCGCCCATTTTATGATGATGGCCCAGGTCATTGCTTATCTGTGAGGAAAAGAAAAAAGTCCCGGAAGCGGTTGCTTCCGGGACTTTTTTTACATTTCCAGAGGGTGGATCTCCTTGCGGTAGACCCGGCGCAGGAACAGAGCGGACAGGCCTACGGAGAACAGCTCCGCAATGGGGAAGGCCCACCAGACTACGGCCAACCCGCCGATGCGGGACAGAAGGAAAGCGACGGGCAGCAGTACCATCAGCTGACGCACCACCGATACCACCAGGCTGAGCACGCCGTGGCCCAGAGCCTGGAACACGGAGGAGCAGACGATGGCAAATCCGGCAAACAGGAAGCTCAGGGAGATGATCCGCAGGGCGGGTACACCGATGGTGAGCATGTCGCCGGTGTCCTGCTCGGAGCGGAACAGGTCCAGCAGGACATTGGGCAGGAACTGGAAGATCAGCAGGCCGATGAACATGATGGATACGGCGTAGATGACGCTGAGCTTGACGGTCTTCTTGATGCGGTCGGGGCGGCGGGCGCCGTAGTTGTAGGCCACAATGGGCACCATGCCGTTGTTGAGACCGAAGACGGGCATAAACACGAAGGACTGGAGCTTGAAGTACACACCGAACACCGCGGTGGCGGTGGTGGTGAAGGCGATGAGGATTTTATTCATGCCGAAGACCATCACCGAGCCGATGGAGGACATGATGATGGAGGGCACACCCACGGCGTAGATATGGCCGATGATGGAGCCCTGAGGACGGAAGCCCTTCAGGCTCAGCTGTACGTCAGGGTTGCGGGTGGCATTGATGACCACCGAAACCAGGGCGGCGATGATCTGGCCCAGCACGGTGGCCAGGGCGGCGCCGGCCACCTCCATGCGGGGCAGGCCGAACAGACCGAAGATCAGAATGGGGTCCAGCACGATGTTGATGATGGCGCCCAGAGCCTGGGTGAACATGGTGTAGATGGTGCGGCCGGTGGCCTGGAGGATACGCTCAAAGGTGATCTGGAAGAACATGCCCACCGACAGCACACACACGATGAACATGTAGCTCTCGCCGTAGTCCACAATGGCCTGCTTGTCCGTCTGGATGGCAAAAAACAGCCGGGAGCAGGTCAGACCGATGAGCATAAAGACCAGATAGCTGACCGCGGCCAGAAACAGGCCGTTCATGGCGGCGGCGTTGGCCCGGTCCTGGCGCTTCTCGCCCAAACTCTTGGACAGCAGGGCGTTGATACCTACGCCGGTACCTACCGCCACCGAGATCATCAGGTTCTGGATGGGGAAGGCCAGGGAGACGGCGTTCAGAGCATCCTCGCTGAGCTGGGCTACGAAGATACTGTCCACCACGTTGTACAGTGCCTGGACCAGCATGGAGATCATGATGGGGATGGACATGGACAGCAGCAGCCGGTTGACCGGCATAGTGCCCATTTTGTTTTCTGCGGGCTTGTTTTGGCTCATAGTGCATCTCCTTCTCTCTCATATTACAGCAAATTGGACCGATCAAAAGGGCCAAAGAAAAGACGACTTGTCGAAACAAGTCGTCTTACTTCTGGTGCGGCTGACGGGAGTCGAACCCGTACGCCCGTCCGGACACAAGCACCTCAAGCTTGCCAGTCTACCAATTCCAGCACAGCCGCAAACAGGCGGTCTATTGAAAACCGCCTTATCATTATAGGGCGGAAGGGGAGATTTGTCAATGCTTTTTTCTCGGAGAAATTATTTGCCCCGCTGCTCCTGCATGGCCTGGTGCTCCCGGCGCAGTTCCTGCCACAGCTGCTGGGAGTTCCAATCCCGGTTGGTGGGAGTGAGCACCGCTTTCAGAGGAATGGGGGGCAGCTTAGCGCGCTTCATGGCCCCCAGCAGCTGGTCCAGCTTGGGACCGGTGAGGGAGCAGAAGACCAGCATGGGGTCGGAAAACTCCTCCTCCACTCCGGCCTTCTCCTGGCTGCCCTCCAGTACCTGGGCCAGAGAAAGGCCGTACTGGCTGGGCTCCACTGCCTTCATGCGCAGCTTCTGCATCACCAGAACTTGGCGCAGCTTGCTCCACTGGGGGCCGGAGCAGTTATAGA
>CAJLCG010000119.1 GCA_905205085.1 uncultured Oscillospiraceae bacterium | reverse complement strand
CCAGGATATAGGGGTCCACCACGTTGCCCTTGGACTTGGACATCTTGCCGCCGTCTAGCAGCAGCCAGCCGTGGCCGAACACCTTCTTGGGCAGAGGCATGTCCATGCTCATGAGCATGGCGGGCCAGATGATGGAATGGAAGCGGACGATCTCCTTGCCCACAAAGTGGACGTCGGCGGGCCAGAACTTCTCATAGTCGTCGTACTTGTCGTTGAGGAAGCCCAGGGCGGTGGTGTAGTTGAACAGAGCGTCCACCCACACATAGACCACATGGCCGGGGTCAAAGTCCACAGGCACGCCCCAGGTAAAGCTGGTGCGGGAGACGCACAGGTCCTCCAGGCCGGGCTTGATGAAGTTGTTGACCATCTCATTGACCCGGGAGCGGGGCTCCAGGAAGTCGGTGTCCTCCAGCAGGTGCTGGATGCGGTCGGCGTACTTGCTCAGACGGAAGAAGTAGGCCTCCTCCTTGGCGTCCTGGACCTCACGGCCGCAGTCGGGGCACTTACCGTCCACCAGCTGGCTCTCAGTCCAGAAGGACTCACAGGGCTTGCAGTACTTGCCCACATACTCACCCTTGTAGATGTCGCCCTTCTCGTACATCTTCTTAAAAATCTTCTGGATGGCGGAGACATGGTAGTCGTCGGTGGTGCGGATGAAACGGTCGTTGGAGATGTTCATCAGCTTCCACAGGTCCAGCACGCCCCGCTCGCCGGTGACGATCTTGTCCACGAACTCCTTGGGGGTGACGCCGGCCTCCTTGGCCTTGTCCTCGATCTTCTGGCCGTGCTCGTCGGTGCCGGTCAGAAACAGCACATCATAGCCGCACAGGCGCTTATAGCGGGCCATGGCGTCGGTGGCCACGGTGCAGTAGGTGTGGCCGATGTGCAGCTTGTCGCTGGGGTAATAGATAGGGGTAGTGATATAAAAGCGTTTGCGTTCCATGATTGATACTTCCTCTCGCTCTCAAATTGTTCCATCATCCACATCCTCTTGGGGCATTCGCGGTCCCAGAGGGGTGGGAGAAAAACGCCGGGCGGACAGAGCCGTCAGAGCGCCGAAGGTACACACAACAAAAGAAATTGCCAGCAGGGAATCGAACAGAGACAGGCGGTCGGCCAGGGCGGTGAGCCCAAAGTAGACCCCCATCACGGCAAAGACCGTGAAGCTGCGGCAGCGGGGGCGGCGGTAGAAGAAGGCCGCCTGACCGTGAAGGGCCAGCAGCAGAAAGACTGCGGCCAGCAGGGGGACAAAGGAATTGAGCAGGACCGGGTCGCTGGAGTAGACCTGGTAGAGCCGAATAAGCCAGGGCAGGGCGGCGTAGGCCGGAAGGGTGGCCGCCAGGCGCACCTGCTCACCGGACACAGCCCGGTAGTTGGACTTGCCCAGCACCAGAGAGCCGATGGCTCCGGCCACGCAGCCCAGGATGGACAGCGCCAGAGCGGCAGGCAGCAGATGGCGGGAGGGATCGGCCTGCCAGGCACGCAGATCCTCCATCAGCTGGGGAACACCGGCCACAGCCGAGGCCAGAAAGCCCATGGCGGCGATGACCATCAGGGTCATATAGCCGCTGGAGGGGCACTGGAAGGCTTTGTCCGCCTCTCCTTCGGAGAAGGTACGCCCGCCGGGACACAGGACCAGAGCCAGAACAGCGACCACTGCCGTCAGAGCCAGCAGCGCCCAGGTGGCGGGAGCGCCGTGGATAAACAGGTTGGTAGCGGGGTCCAGGGCAGAAGAGCGCTGCCACAGACGTACCGCAAAGCCCGCCGCGCCGCCCACCAGGGCCAGGGCCGGCAAGGCAAAGTCTTTTCTCATAATTGGCCTCCTAAACCAAGGGACAGAGGAGCCTGTCCAGGGATAACTATCCAATTATATATTACCCCATGGGAAAATACAAGGGCCATGCGCTCAGAAATCCATGGCGTCAAGGGGAAGGTCACAGTCTGGGGCGACCCTGGGAGCTGCCGTCCGGCCTGCGGAACTGAAGATACAAAGCGGCCACCAGTGCAACCAGAGCCACGATGCTGATGACCAGGGAGACGACCTCAGAAAGGAGCTCCTTGCGCACAAGGATCTCTGAGATGGCCAGACAGATCAGGGAGACAAACATCAGGTTGCGGGCAGCGGGGTTCATCCGCTTGCTCTTGCCGTCATTGGCGAACTCAGACTCCGGCGGCGGAGTGGGGGTGTAGCCCCGCTTTCCTTGCGGGTGGCGTTTTTTATGTTTTGTCTTACTCATACGAAATCCTCTCCTGATAAAATCACGCCGCCGCCCAGCACCACGTCGTCCTGGTAAAAGACCACCGACTGGCCGGGGGTGATGGCGCGCTGAGGCTGATGGAAGGTGAGAAGGGCGGTATCCGGCCCGGTCTGCTCCAGGGTGGCGGGCTGCTCCGTCATGCGGTAGCGCACCTTGGCGCGCACCTGGATGGGCTGATCCAGCCGCTCCACCGCGATGAGATTGAGTTGTCCGGCGGTGAGACTGCGGTGGAACAGGGCGTCGTTGGAGCCCAGGGTAACGGTGTTATGCTCCGGACTCAGACCGGTCACATACAGCCGTCCCTGGTTGGAGGAAACCCCCAACCCCCGCCGCTGGCCCATGGTGTAGTGAATGATACCCTGGTGGCGGCCAAGAACATTGCCCTGGGAATCAACAAAGTCGCCTGACGGGTAGTCTTTCCCGGTGTGGTGACAAATAAAGGAGGCATAGTCCCCATCCGGGACAAAGCAGATGTCCTGACTGTCGCTCTTCCGGGCGCTGACTAGCCCCTGCTCCAGGGCAATGGCGCGGATCTCCTCCTTGGAAAGACGCCCCAGGGGAAAGCGGGTGGCGGAGAGCTGCTGCTGGGTGAGGGTCCACAGCACATAGCTCTGGTCCTTGTCCGGGTGGAGGGCCTTTTTCAAAAGCCAGCGGCCCGAGCCGCTGTCCTGCTCGATCTGTGCGTAGTGGCCGGTGGCCAGCAGGGGACAGCCCATCTCCTGGGCCGCCTGGAGCAGAGCGCCGAATTTGATGGCCCGGTTGCACAGCACGCAGGGATTGGGGGTCTGGCCCTGCTCATAGGCCTGGACAAAGGGGTCCATCACCTCCCGGCGGAAGGCTTCCGACAGGTCCAGGGTGTGGTGGGGGATGGAGAGACGCTGAGCCACCGCCTGGGCGTCAGCCACGTCCCGGGCGGTGTGGCACTGGGAGCGCTGGGCGGGGGGCAGGGCGTCGGGCGAGAACAGGGACATGGTAAAGCCCACCGGATCGTAGCCCGCCTGCTGTAAGAGCCAGACGGCGGCGGAACTGTCCACGCCGCCGCTCATGGCTGCCGCAATGGGATTCAAACGGTTACCTCCTTAAAAGCCGCCGGGCGGCCGGTAAAATCAAGGGAAAGTATATCATATTTTACCCCAAGACGCAATGAAAAGCCCACTCAGCGGGAAAACCTGGGGAAAAACGTGTATGGATTATTCCAACGGGACAAAGTGCACAAAGGGAAAGATTCCGGGGAAAAAGGGGAAAATAGCTCCCAAAATCGACAAATTCGGCGCAAAGCGGTCTGAGAAGGAGAAAGTTGGGCGGATATTTTCCAGAAAAAATACATCTGGTATATCTAGATGAAAAAACTGCCGAAAGACACTATATGTAGTGGACAGCGCTTGGGGAGCATGCTATAATCAAAAACCGTTACGAATAAGGCCGGGGCTGCCCGGCTTTCCATATCCACATCACGAAAGAGAAGGAGAGCGCCCATGAGTGCCAACATGAAAGTGATCAAGCGTGACGGCTCCGTTGTGGAGTACGACCGCAATAAGATCGTTACTGCCATCCAGAAGGCCAACGCCGAGGTCTCCGAGGAGGAGCGGCTGAGTCAGGACCGCATCGAGGCCATTGTCCGCCGCATTGAGGACCTGGGCCGGGACAAGCTGCCTGTGGAGGAGATCCAGGACCTGGTGGAGCAGGGCCTGGTGAATGAGAATAAGTTCTATCTGGCCAAGACCTACATCATCTACCGCTACACCCGTGCCCTGGTGCGCAAGCAGAACACCACCGATGAGTCCATCCTCTCCCTGCTGCGCAACGAGAACAAGGAGCTGGCCGAGGAGAACTCCAATAAGAACACCATGATCGCTGCCACCCAGCGGGATTACATCGCCGGTGAGGTGAGCCGGGATCTGACCCGCCGCATCCTGCTGCCCGAGTATATCTCCAAGGCCCACGACGAGGGCGCCATCCACTTCCACGATGCCGACTACTTCATCCAGCCCATCTTTAACTGCTGCCTCATCAACATCGGCGACATGCTGGATAATGGCACCGTCATGAACGGCAAGCTCATCGAGTCCCCCAAGAGCTTCCAGGTGGCCTGCACCGTCACCACCCAGATCATCGCCTGTGTGGCCTCCAACCAGTACGGCGGCCAGAGCGTGGATATGAGCCACCTGGGCAAGTACCTGCGCCGCAGCCGGGAGAAGTTCCGCAAGCACATCGCCTACGAGTGCGCCGGTCTGGTGGACGAGGCCACCGTGGAGCGCCTGGTGGACGACCGGGTGCGGGACGAGCTCAAGAGCGGCGTGCAGACCATCCAGTACCAGATCAACACCCTCATGACCACCAACGGCCAGTCTCCCTTTGTGACCCTCTTCCTCAATCTCCAGGAGGGGGACCCCTATCTGGAGGAGAACGCCATGATCGTGGAGGAGGTGCTGCGCCAGCGTCTGGAGGGCATTAAGAATGAGAAGGGCGTGTATATTACCCCCGCCTTCCCCAAGCTGGTCTACGTGCTGGATGAGCACAACTGCCTCAAGGGCGGCAAGTACGACTATATTACCGAGCTGGCCGTCAAGTGCTCCGCCAAGCGGATGTACCCCGACTATATCTCCGCCAAGAAGATGCGGGAGAACTACGAGGGCAATGTGTTCTCTCCCATGGGCTGCCGCTCCTTCCTGTCTCCCTGGAAGGACGAGAACGGCAACTACAAGTTTGAGGGCCGCTTCAATCAGGGCGTGGTCTCCCTGAACCTGCCCCAGATCGGTATTCTGGCCGGCGGAAACGAGGAGAAGTTCTGGTCCCTGCTGGATGAGCGCCTGCAGCTGTGCTTTGAAGCTCTCATGTGCCGCCACAATGCCCTGAAGAACGTCCACTCCGACTCCAGCCCCATCCACTGGCAGTACGGTGCCATTGCCCGCCTGCCCAAGGGCGCTCCCATCGAGCCCCTGCTCTACGGCGGCTACTCCTCCATCTCTCTGGGCTACATCGGTCTCTATGAGGTGACCAAGCTCATGAAGGGCGTCAGCCACACCCAGCCTGGCGGCCAGGAGTTTGCCCAGAAGGTGATGGCCCGTCTGCGCAAGGCCTGTGATGATTGGAAGAAGGAGACCAACATCGGGTTTGCCCTCTACGGCACTCCCGCCGAGAGCCTGTGCTACCGCTTTGCCCGCATCGATAAGGAGCGCTTTGGCTCCATCCCCGATGTGACCGACAAGGGCTACTACACCAACAGCTACCACGTGGACGTGCGGGAGCACATCGATGCCTTCGACAAGTTCACCTTCGAGAGCCAGTTCCAGAAGATTTCCACCGGTGGCTGTATCTCCTATGTGGAGATCCCCAATATGCGCCACAACCTGGAGGCCCTGAAGGAGGTTGTCAAGTTCATCTACGACAACATCCAGTACGCTGAGTTCAACACCAAGAGCGATTACTGCCAGTGCTGCGGCTACGACGGCGAGATCACCATTAACGATGATTTCCAGTGGGAGTGTCCCGTCTGCCACAATACCGACCAGAGCAAGATGAACGTCACCCGCCGCACCT
>CAJLCG010000118.1 GCA_905205085.1 uncultured Oscillospiraceae bacterium | reverse complement strand
AATCAGGCGATGCTGAGCATATCGGCCAGCTTGTTGTAGATGTCGGTGTTGTCGTAGTAGCCGTTGAACACATCGCTGCCCACGCCCTGGGCCAGCACGGCCACGGGCAGGCCGGTGTGGCTGTAAGAGGTGAAGCTCACGCCGGACTTGTTGTTGATGATGTGGGTGATGGTGACGGTGAGGGGCTCGTAGGTGCCGTAGAGCACGTACTCCTGCTGCTCATCCATGCCGGTGTCCTTCTCGTTGATGCTCTTCTCATAGGCGGTCTTCAGCAGGCCCAGCTCGTAGTCGGTGAGCACCAGCTTGTCTCCCTCCTCGCCGGAGGTCTTCAGGCCGAACAGCTCGGTCACATCGGCCATCACCTCATCAAAGGAGGTCTTGTTCTCCTTGTACTTGGCCACGTAGTCGCTGTCAAACTTGGCAAAGGAGATCTTCTGGCTCTCCAGCAGGTTGAGGTAGGTGTCGTAGTCGGTGCCGGCAAAGCCGATGGTCAGGCCGCCGGTCTCGTGGTCGCCTGTGACCAGGATCAGGGTCTCGTCCGCATGCTCCTGGGCAAAGTCCATGGCCACCTGCACCGCGTCAGCCAGAGCCATAGTGTCGTGGATGGAAGAGGCGGCGTCGTTGGCGTGGCAGGCCCAGTCGATCTTGCCGCCCTCACACATCATGAAGAAGCCGTTGTCGTTGTCCAGCACCTCAATGCCCTTCTCCACGTAGTCGGCCAGAGACCACATCTCCTCGGTGCGGTCCAGCTCGTAGGCCATGGCGTCGCCGTCGGCCAGGTTCTCATCCACCAGGATGGCCTTCTCGGTGTCGGCGCCCACGGCCTCAGCCTCCTCGTGGGTCATAGCCACGGTGTAGCCGGCCTCCTTGGCCAGGTCATACAGATTGGCCTGGTCCTCCTCCTTACCGGTGGGAGACAGCAGGCCGCCGCCGGCAAAGTAGTCAAAGTCGGAGGCGATCAGCTCCTGGCCGATCTCATAGTAGTTGTTGCGGCTGGCCTGATGGGCATAGAAGGCAGCGGGTGTGGCATGGTTGAGGTTGACGGAAGAGATGATGCCGATCTCCCAGTTCTTCTGGGCCTTGAGCTGCTCGGCAATGGTCTCATAGGCGGTGGTACCCGTCTCGTCCATATTGATGGTGCCGGAGTAGGTCTTGTGCCCGGTGGAGATGGACGTGGCGGTGGAGGCGGAGTCGGGGCAGAAGCTGTTGGAGTCGTAAGTAACCGCCGACCCCGCGGCCTCAAAGTTCATAAAGTTCAGGTACTCCGGGCCGTCCAGCTTGGCGCCCTGGTTGTCGTCCAGGCTGGGCTCCGCCTGCCAGTAGTCCTCGTCCTTCAGCGCGCCCAGATAGTCGGATGTAGACTGGATCTGGGGATAGCTCATGCCGTCACCGATAAACAGGAACACATACTTGGGGGCCTTTACGGTCTGGGTCTGGGACATCTTGTCCGCATTCACCGCATTCTGGCTGGAACCAGTGTTGGAACCGCTGGTGCAGCCCGCCAGAGAGGCAGCAGTCAAAGCCAAAGCCAGCGTTGTGGCAATCAGTTTTTTCATGGTTGTTTTCCCTCCAATAATCTCTTGCCGTACAAGGACCCGTTTCCTCGCCGCGGCAAGCATTATTGTATGGGGCTTTTGTAAAATCATCCACCGCCCATAGGTGAAACTCCCGTTAAACGCAGTCAGTCCCCTCCGGGGCCCTCCAACAGGTCGGCCAGTGTCACGCTGTCCAAATAGTCCTCCACCATGGCGTCCAGCTTTTCCCACAGGGGGCGGGTGCGGCACTGGGCTGCATTTTCACACTGGCCTTCCAGCGCCTGACAATTCACCGGTGAAAGCTTTCCCTCCGTCAGGCGCAAAATGGCCCCCACCGAGTACTCTTTCGGCTCCCGGGTCAGGCGGTAGCCGCCCCCCTTGCCCCGTACTCCGGCCAGATCCCCGTTGCGGGCCAGCAGCTTGACAATACTCTCCAGATACTTCTCCGACAATCCCTGCCGCTGGGCAATGTCCTTGAGGGGGATATGCCCTTCTTCTCCATGCTGGGCCAGATCGATCATGACCCGAAGGGCATAGCGCCCCTTTGTAGATACCATCATCTCCAGTTTCCTCCCTGATATACGGATCGTTTTTCGGCGCTCGGCGGAAAAAGCGCCCACTTTTCTCTCAAATTATACCATAGGAGTAGGAAAAGGCAACGGTTCCTTTTTTCTTGTTTTGGTGCATTACTTGCTGCATATCTCTTCCCTGCCTCTCCAGTTTTATTTCCAGTTTCTGTGCCAACACCGTGGGGCTGTTTCGTGGCGTCCCGGCTAAATCGCCCCTTGCCCTGTGAATGAGAGATTTTCTTCCCCACAGGATACTATTTTTTCCCTTCTGTTCTGTTTTTATCAAAGATCTCTCCCATCCGCCCCCGGTTCTCTCGTCACTAATTCCAAACAAAATGAGATAAAATCAGTGGAAATTCTCTGTTGTCTCAAGGAAAGATCTGTTGTAAAATGAGGTAAGCTATGGTAATATGATGCTGACTAGTGTGAAAGTTTTCTTGCAAATTTAGGAGGAGGAAAAATTTATGCGGGGAGTCCACACCTTTATCAATGATATCCGGCGTCAGGTCTTTACCGAAGTTGCCCGTCTGGCCTTTGAGGGCGGCGATTATGCCCAGGCCATCGAGCATCTGCCCTACAAAATTATTCCCGGCGAGGTAGCCCGCCACCGTCAGAACATTTTCCTGGAGCGCGCCATCGTCAGCGAGCGTCTCCGTCTGGCCATCGGCCTGCCTCTGCGTGAGGTGGACGAGTACACTCCCACCGGTGCCAACATCGAGGAGAGTGCCATTGCCGAGAAGTACTATGAGCCCCCCCTGATCAACATTATCAACTTTGCCTGTAATGCCTGCCCTCCCAAGCAGGTGCGGGTCACCAATATGTGCCAGGGCTGTCTGGCTCACCCCTGTATGGAGGTCTGCCCCAGGGACGCTATCTCCCTGGTCCAGGGCAAGAGCTTCATCGACCAGACCAAGTGCATCAAGTGCGGCAAGTGCGCCGACGCCTGCCCCTACGGCGCCATCCTGAAGCTGGAGCGCCCCTGTGCTGAGGCCTGCGGCATGGACGCCATCGGCTCCGACGAGCTGGGCCGGGCCAAGATCGACTACGACAAGTGCGTCTCCTGCGGCATGTGTCTGGTCAACTGCCCCTTCGGTGCCATCTCTGACAAGAGCCAGATCTTCCAGCTCATTCAGGCCATCAAGCGGGGCGACAAGGTGGTCGCCGCTGTGGCTCCCGCCTTTGTCAGCCAGTTCGGCGACAACGTCACCTCCTCTCAGGTGCGTGAGGCCATGCGTCAGGTGGGCTTCGACAAGGTCATTGAGGTGGCCGTGGGCGCCGATATGTGTACCGCGGAAGAGGCCGAGGACTTCCTCAAGAAGGTCCCCGCTGAGCAGCCCTTCATGGCTACTTCCTGCTGCCCCGCCTGGAGCGTGATGGCCAAGAAGTTCTTCCCCCAGTTTGCCCCCTATATCTCCATGGCCCTGACTCCCATGGTGCTTACCGCCCGTCTGTACAAGAAGGACCATCCCGACGCCCGCATCGTCTTTATCGGTCCCTGCGCCGCCAAGAAGCTGGAGGCTTCCCGCCGCACCATCCGCAGCGACGTGGACTTCGTGCTCACCTTCGAGGAAATGCAGGGTATCTTTGACGCTAAGGGCATCGTTCCCGCGGACATGCCCATCAACCCCGACGACGAGTTCAGCACCGGTACCGCTGCTGGCCGTGGCTTCGCGGTGACCGGCGGCGTGGCCGCCGCCGTGAAGGAGGCCATCAAGGAGATCGATCCCGACCGTGAGGTGCTGGTGGAGCACGCCGACGGCCTGCGTGAGTGCCGCAAGATGCTGCTGATGGCCAAGACCGGCAAGTACAACGGCTATCTGCTGGAGGGCATGGGCTGCCCCGGCGGCTGCGTGGCCGGCGCTGGTACCATCACCCCCGTGAAGAAGAGCACCGCCGCAGTGACCAAGTACGCCAAGGACGCCACCGTCAAGAGCGTCTCTGAGTCTGCCGCTGTTAAGCGTCTGCACGAGGTTCAGGAGTAATCCAAATCATCCGAGCCCGGCCATTGGCCGGGCTCTTTTTTGCCGCAAGGTATAAAAAAATCCCGTGGTACGTGGTACCACGGGATTTTTAAGTTATGTAGAAAGAGAATCAGCCCAGGCGGCGAGCACCCACATAGGTGCTGCTGTAATAAGAGGAGTTGATGTCGCTGATGATCACGCCGGTGCTGGGAGTGGAGGAGTGGACAAACTGACCGTTGCCCAGATAGATGCCCACGTGGGTGGCCAACTTGCTGGAGTTACCGTTGTTGAAGAACACCAGGTCGCCGGGCTGCAGCTGAGCCTTAGTCACGGCAGTGCCGTTGCTCATCTGAGCGGAAGCAGTGCGGTTCACGGTGATTCCGTTCTGCTTGCACACGTAAGTAACAAAGCCGGAGCAGTCAAAACCGCTGGGGCTGCTGCCGCCGTACACGTAGGGGTAGCCCACAAACTGCTTGGCATAGGCCGCGATGGCCGCGCCCTTGGCGGAGCCGTTGACCACGCTGGCGTCCACCAGAGTCACATAGTTGGTGCTCACGTAGCCGTTGGCGATCTTATACCAGCCGCCCAGACCACCGATGGTGTCCAGAACCTCCACCACAGCGCCCTTGCTCAGAGAGCCGCAGGTGGCATACTCGGTGCCGGGGCCGGTGCGGATGTTCAGGGAGTCGGCAATCACCTGTCCATAGACCTTCTCTGCCACCACGCTGAGATAGTCGCCGGAGACATATCCGGTCACACCCAGATAGATGACCTGGTGCCAAGCGCCGTCGCTGGTGGTGCTGATCACATCCACCTGGGTGCCGTAAGGCAGCACAGACAGGACGGAAGAAGAGGTGCTGGCACTGGACCGAAGGTTCAGGCCGGAATCACTGATCACCGTGCCCACATTGGCGGCCAGGGTGGGGGTAACAAAGGCGGAGACCACCAGCATAGCGGCGGCCAACTTTGCAGTCAGGGCTTTGGACAAATGCATAGGAATGCTCCTCCGTTTCTCTTTCGTAATCTTTTTGGGGCCGGGCAATTACTTGCCGCTCAGCGCCCGCTCCAGCCAGACGGAAGCCACATCCATGGCGGCGTACAGGCTGTCCTTCTCGCTTTTCTTGACCACACGGTCCCGGCTCTTCAGGTCGGGGTCGGTGAGCTGCAGCTGAACGCTGACCTTGGTGGCCACGTCCATGTCGTCCACCTTCTGGGTGGCCAGGATCTGAAGCATAATAATGTATTTCTCGGCCATGGTGCCGTAGTAAATCAGGTTATCTTTCCGGCGCAGGGGGTGTCCCTTATAGGAAAGAGGAATCTTTTCCGAAGCCATGTCGTTCCTCCTCGAGCTTGATGTTGTAACCGAATTGTAACACATTCGTAACCAGTTGTCAAACCCTTCTGCTTCTTTTTTTAATTCTTTCTTTTGTTTGTTTAATTTTTCTCTTAAAAATACCTTTAATGCTCCATTATATTCCCTATTTTTCAATATATTCTTTGACATTTTTCCAAACTTCGTGTACAATGTAAGCCGTTTGTAAATTCTATGTTAATTACAAAGAGGAGACTGTCTGAAATGAACCAATGGCTCCGCCGTCTGGACCTGCGGCGGAACAGGGCGCTTTTGCTCCAGGCTGCCCTGCTCCTGGTGCCGCCGGTGACGGCATTCTACTTGATGCAGTTTATTCTTGGAGCTTACCCCTGGCAGATGACCCTTGGAGTGGTGGCCGCCAATGCCATTTGCATCGGCGCGGTCTACTACCTGC
>CAJLCG010000117.1 GCA_905205085.1 uncultured Oscillospiraceae bacterium | reverse complement strand
CTCCAAAGAGTTGACAGCAGCCGCACGCGCACCGAACTTGGTGCATTTTTATTCTCCTGGTGGTAGACTATTGCCAACACAAAAGAAAGCCCCTCTGGTGGGCAGAAGCAAAGAATTGGGAGGAAGAAGAACATGAGTGAGATTAAAAAAGTAGTGCTGGCCTATTCCGGCGGTTTGGATACATCCATCATCATCCCCTGGCTGAAGGAGAACTACAACAACCCTGAGATCATCGCTGTGGCCGCCGATGTGGGCCAGGGCGACGAGCTGGACGGCCTGGAGGAGAAGGCCATCAAGACCGGCGCCTCCAAGCTGTACATTGAGGACCTCACCGATGAGATGGTGGACGACGTGATCGTTCCCTCCATGATGATGGGTGCCAAGTATGAGGAGTACCTGCTGGGCACCGCCTTTGCCCGGCCCATCATTGCCAAGCGTCTGGTAGAGATCGCCAAGAAGGAGGGCGCCGACGCCATCTGCCACGGCTGCACCGGTAAGGGCAACGACCAGGTCCGGTTCGAGCTGGGCATCAAGCGCTTCGCTCCTGAGATGAAGATCATCGCTCCCTGGAGAGAGTGGGACATCAAGGGTCGTGACGAGGAGATCGACTACGCCGAGGCTCACAACGTGCCCCTGAAGATCAGCCGTGAGACCAACTACTCCAAGGATAAGAACCTGTGGCACCTGAGCCACGAGGGTCTGGACCTGGAGGACCCCGCCAACGAGCCCCAGTACGACAAGCCCGGCTTCCTGGAGATGGGTGTGTCCCCCGCCATGGCTCCCGACGCCCCCACCTATGTCACCCTGGACTTTGAGAAGGGCTGGCCCGTGGCCATCGACGGCGAGAAGATGAAGGCCAGCGACATCATCCGCAAGCTCAACAAGCTGGGCGGCGCCAACGGCATCGGTATCCTGGACATCGTGGAGAATCGGCTGGTGGGCATGAAGGACCGGGGCGTGTACGAGACTCCCGGCGGCACCATCCTCTACAAGGCCCACGAGGTGCTGGAGATGATCACCCTGGACAAGGACACCAAGCACATGAAGAGCAAGCTGGCCGTGGACTTTGCCGATCTCATCTACAACGGCAAGTGGTTCACCCCCCTGCGGGAGGCCCTCACTGCCTTTGCCTTTGACACCCAGAAGCACGTCACCGGCACCGTGAAGCTCAAGCTCTACAAGGGCAACATCATCACCTCTTCCGTCACCTCTCCTGAGACCCTCTACTCTGAGAACCTGGTCACCTTCGAGGAGAGCGACTACAACCAGGATGACGCCACCGGCTTCATCAACCTGTGGGGCCTGCCCGACACTGTCCAGGCCATGCGGGATCAGGGAAAGTTGAAATAAGCGTCTGAGCCGTGGCGAGCAGGCGAAGCGTGATAACATCGTATTCCGGACGTTTTAAAATTTATTTCCGCCGCGGCGGAAATTCTGCGAGGCGAATGGCCGCAGGTCATTCGCTCTTCGCATATCAAAGGAGAGAATGGTATGAAACTCTGGGCTGGTCGGTTCCAGAAAGAGACCGACACTCTTGTCAATGATTTTAACTCCTCCATCCAGTTCGATGCCCGGCTCTACAAGCAGGATATTGCCGGCTCCATCGCCCACGCGCAGATGCTGGGCAAGCAGGGCATCATCGAGGAGCACGAAGTGGAGTCCATCGTGGAAGGCCTGAAGGCCATCCTGGAGGACATTGAGGCAGATAAGGTGGAGTTCTCCGTGGACAACGAGGATATCCACATGAACATCGAGACCCTGCTCACCCAGCGCATCGGCGACGCGGGCAAGCGGCTGCACACTGCCCGGTCCCGTAATGACCAGGTGGCGGTGGACACCCGCCTGTACGTGAAGGAGGAGATCCCCGTCATCATCGGGAAGATCCTGGACCTGGAGGAGGTGCTGGTGGAGAAGGCCAAGGAGCACACTGACACCGTTATGCCCGGCTACACCCACCTGCAGCGGGCCCAGCCCACCACCTTCGGTCACTACATGATGGCCTACGCCAACATGTTCAAGCGGGACGTGACCCGTCTGGAGGACTGCCTGGAGCGTCTGGATGAGTGCCCCCTGGGCGCCGGTGCTCTGGCTACCACCACCTATGACATCGACCGCTTTGCCACCGCCCAGGCTCTGGGCTTCAAGAAGCCTACTGACAACTCCATGGACTCGGTCTCCGACCGTGACTACGCCATCGAGCTGCTGTCCGCCCTGTCCATTCTGATGATGCACCTGTCCCGGTTCTCCGAGGAGATCATCCTGTGGTGTTCCTGGGAGTTTAAGTTCGTGGATCTGGACGACGCTTACTCCACCGGCTCCTCCATCATGCCCCAGAAGAAGAACCCCGACGTGGCCGAGCTGGTCCGGGGCAAGACGGGCCGGGTGTACGGCTCCCTCATTACCCTGTTGACCATGATGAAGGGCCTGCCTCTGGCTTACAACAAGGATATGCAGGAGGACAAGGAGGCCCTGTTTGACGCCATTGACACGGTGGAGATCTGTCTGCCTGTCTTTGCGGCTATGGTGAACACCCTGTCTGTACGGCGGCACAACATGGAGCGGGCGGCCGCCGGCGGCTTCATTACCGCCACAGACTGCGCCGACTACTTGGTGAAGAAGGGCCTGCCCTTCCGGGAGGCCTATATGATCGTGGGCCGTCTGGTCAATCTGTGTATCAAGAACCACGAGACCCTGGATACCCTCACCCTGCGGGACTTCCGGGCCATCTGCGACCTGTTCGACGAGGGCGTGTACGAGGCCATGTCCCTCAAGCACTGCGTCAATGGCCGTACCGTCTACGGCGGCCCCGCCAAGGAGTCGGTGCTCAAGCAGATCGCGCTCATCGAGGAGTTTATCCAGCAACGCAAGTAATTTTTTCTTGTGGGCAAGAGGGCCGGGGGGTACAATGGGTACGGAGAGGGCCCCGACCCTCTTACACCACGTAAAGGGATGATCCTTATGGGCAAGACCCCAAAGGTATTTATTGACGGAAAGGGCGGCGTGGTAGGCGCACGGCTGTATGAGCAGCTGTCCCGCCGCGGCGACCTGGAGTTTTTACTCATCGACCCGGAGAAGCGCCGGGATGTGGAGGAGCGGCGCAAGCTGCTCAACGAGGCGGACCTGGCTATCCTGTGTCTCCCGGAGGAGACGGCGGCCCAAGCGGTGGAGCTGGTGGATAACCCCAACACCCGCATCATCGATACCTCGCCAGCCCACCGTACCACGCCGGGCTGGGTGTACGGCTTTGCGGAACTGCTTCCCGGCCAGCGCCAGCGCATCCGCTTTTCCAAGCGGGTGTCCAACCCGGGGTGCCACGCCTCCGGCTTTCTCTCCACGGTAGCCCCTCTGGTACAGATGGGGATACTGCCCCCGGACTATCCGGTGTCCTGTTTCTCCATTACCGGCTACTCCGGCGGGGGAAAGGACATGATTGCGGAGTACGAGGACCCTAACCGGGACCCGGCTCTGGCCGCACCGGCCCTCTATTCTCTGGGCCTGTGCCACAATCATCTCAATGAGATGCAGCACATTGCCGGCCTGGAGTACCCCCCGGTGTTTGTCCCCATTTTAAGCGACATGTACAGTGGCATGGCCACCTCAGTGACCTTACAGAACCGTCTGCTGCGGGGGACACCCACCGCTCAGGATATCTGTGAGATGCTCCAGAGCTACTACCAGGACCAGACCCTGGTCTCAGTAGCTCCCTTTGGAAGCCAGGGCCCCCGGCTGGTATCCAATACCATGGCGGGCACCGACCGGCTGGAGATCACAGTGTGCGGCCGGGAGGAGCAGACTCTGCTCACCGCCCGCTTTGACAACCTGGGCAAAGGAGTGGCCGCAGCGGCCATTCAAAACCTGAATCTGATGCTGGGATTCCCGGAGACCACCGGCTTGAAGGTGGAGTGATCCGGCCCGGCCAATACATAGAGAGGGAGGAACCTATTATGGATGCAAATCTGGATCGTGCGAAAGTGCTTACCGAAGCCCTGCCTTACATCCAGCAGTATAATGGAAAAATCGTGGTCATCAACTGCGGCGGCGTGCCTATGACCGACCCCGAGCTGCGGGAGGCGGTGATGTCCGACATCATCATGCTGCGCCTGGTGGGTATCAAGGTGGTGCTGGTCCACGGCATCGGCCCCGAGGCCAAGCAGGCCCTGAAGGACGCGGGGATGGAGCTGCAGTATAAGGACGGCTACCCCTGCGTGAACGACGACGCCCTGGATGTGGTGCAGCAGGTGCTGTGCGGCAAGGTGAACAAGGGCTTGGTGTCCGCACTAAATCAGAAGGGCGGCAAGGCCATCGGCCTTTGCGGCATTGACGGCGGTCTGCTCTCTGCCAAGACCATCAGCCCGGCCTACGGCCGCACCGGCGAGGTGGCCAAGGTGGACGTGACCATGGTCAACAGCTTCCTAAATCAGGGCTATATCCCTGTCATCGCTACCGTGGCCCAGGGGGCCGACGGCCTGGCCAATGTATATTCCGTCAGCGCCAATGTGGCAGCCGCCAAGCTGGCGGTGGCTCTGGGAGCGGAGAAGCTTATCCAGCTCACCGACAAGGAGTCTATGCTCCAGAACCCCGACGACCCCGGCGCCCCCATGCCCGAGCTGCACCTGTCCAAGGTGCCTGCCCTCATCCGCTCCGGTGCCATCTCTCAGATTATGGTGCACAAGGTGAACTGCAGCGTGGAGGCGGTGCGCTCCGGCGTCAAGTCCGCCACCTTCCTGGACGGCACCGTACCTCACGCCATCCTGCTGGAGCTGCTGTCTGATGAAGGCATCGGCACCATGCTGACCCACTGATATTTCGCTGGAAGAGGGAAATTACCATGAAAAAAGACCTGTTAAAGCTGCTGGACCTGTCCGGTGAAGAGATTCTGAAGATCCTGGATACTGCCGACCAGCTGAAATTCAGCCAGAAGCACGGCATTGCCCATGACAAGCTCAAGGGCAAGACCCTGGCCATGATTTTTGAGAAGAATTCTACCCGTACCCGTGTCTCCTTTGAGACCGGCATGTATCAGCTGGGCGGCCACGCCCTGTTCCTCTCCAGCAAGGAGAGCCAGATCGGCCGGGGCGAGCCGGTGGAGGACACCGCCCGGGTGCTGCTGCGCTACTGTGACGGCATCATGATCCGTACCTTCGCCCAGGAGGAAGTGGAGACCCTGGCGGCCCACGCCAACATCCCCGTCATCAACGGCCTGACCGACTTCTGTCACCCCTGCCAGGTGCTGGCCGACCTGATGACCGTCCGGGAGCACAAGACTGTGCTGGAAGGGCTGAAGATGTGCTACATCGGCGACGGCAACAATATGGCCAACTCCCTGATCGTAGGCGGCCTGAAGACCGGCATGGAAGTGGCGGTGGCCTGCCCCGAGGGCTATGATCCCCACCCCGATGTGCTTGCCTTCACCAAGAGCGATCCCAACTTCAAGTTTACCCTCTGCCGTGACCCCAAGGAGGCCGCCGTGGGCGCCGATGTGGTGTTCACCGACGTGTGGGCCTCCATGGGCCAGGAGGAGGAGAAGGCCATCCGTGAGAAGGCCTTTGTGGGCTATCAGGTAAACAAGGAGCTGATGGCTCTCACCAACCCCGGCTGCATGGTGCAGCACTGTCTGCCCGCCCACCGGGGCGAGGAGATCACCGCCGACGTGTTTGAGGAGCACGCCGAGGAGATCTTTGATGAGGCGGAGAACCGCCTGCACGCTCAGAAGGCGGTCATGTACCTGCTGATGGGCGGCGAGGACTAAGTTTTTCTTTGGGGGAACAGGTGCTTTTTCAGTGCCTGTTCCCCCAAAAAAGAAAAAACGAAAAAATTGAAAAAAGATGTTGACAGAAGGGAGAACATCTGGTAATATATCGTTGTTGTCCGTTGCAGGACATAACCACTTGGGGGTATAGCTCAGCTGGGAGAGCGCTTGAATGGCATTCAAGAGGTCAGCGG
>CAJLCG010000116.1 GCA_905205085.1 uncultured Oscillospiraceae bacterium | reverse complement strand
GAAGCGGAGCTTCGCAGAAAGCTTTTTTGCCTACTTTTTTCTCGAAAAAAGTAGGAGCTTTCTTTTAAGAAAGTTGAAGATCTCCCTCTTTGATCCAGCCGATCTTGCGGAAGAAGATTCCGAACAACCAGCACAGAACCGCAGGCAGGACAAAGGAAATGAGAATCAGCCCCATCCAGTCAAAGGCCGTGGGAGTGATAGCCACCGCACCGCTGGCCAGGGCCTTCTCGCTGGGAGCCACCCAGCCAGTCCAGACACCCAGCTGCCCGCACAGGCCGCAGGTGCCCATGCCCGAGTTGATGGGGGCTCCATTCATCTCCAATTTAAATAGGCAAGTGGCAATGGGGCCGGTGATGGCGGAGGTGAGGATGGCAGGCAGCCAGATCTTCGGATTCTTCACAATGTTGGGCATCTGAAGCATGGAGGTGCCAATGCCCTGGCTCACCAGACCACCCCAGCCATTCTCTTTAAAGGAGAGCACCGCAAAGCCCACCATGTTGGCGCAGCAGCCAGCCACCGCCGCGCCCCCTGCCAAGCCCACCAACCCCAAGGCCGAACAGATGGCCGCCGAGGAGATGGGCAGGGTCAGGGCAATGCCCACCAGCACCGACACCAGCATGCCCATCCAGAAGGGCTGGAGCTTGGTAGTCTGCACAATGAGCTGCCCAAAGGCATTGGCTGCCGCGCCGATGGGAGGCGCAATGACCCAGGCCGCCCCAACGCCAACGAGAATGGTCACAATGGGGGTAACCAAAATGTCGATCTTGGTCTCCTTACTCACCGCCTTGCCAAACTCGGCGGCAATGATGGCTACAAACAGGACAGCCAGCGGTCCCCCCGCCCCACCCAAGGCGTTGGAGGCAAATCCCACCGTCACCAGGGAAAACAGCACCATAGGGGGCGCCTGCAAGGCATATCCAATGGCCACTGCCATGGCAGGGCCGCTCATGGCCGAGGCCAGGCCGCCCACGGTGTAAGTGATCTGCTTGTCCCCACTTCCCAGCGTAGCCACTACCTGATTAAGGAACTCAACGTTGAATTGCGTGCCGATGGTGTTGAGGATCGTTCCTATGAGCAGCGAGCAGAACAGGCCCTGGGCCATGGCCCCCAGGGCGTCAATACCGTAGCGCTTGGCGGAGATGACAATGTTCTTCCGCTTCATAAATTCCCGTAAGCGTCCCATAAATTTCTCTCCCAAACAAAATGTGGTATACAGGTGTCAAGACACGTGTATACCACATTGTACCGGATATTTTCCGTTTGTCAACCTATTTCTTTATTCCCCCGGGTAGAGAAAGCCCTCCGCTTTCAGGCCGGAGAGCACCCGGCGGTAGCTGTCCTCGTCGGGACAGCGCAGAGTATGGAGGTGAACGCCCCCGGTGAGATCGGACAAGGGCTTGGCCTTCCGCTGGGAAACCAGACGGACAAACTCCTGCACATCATATCGGGAAGCCAGACGCAGCTGCCCGGTCAGCTGTCCGTACACTGGGTGCTCCACAATGACGTCCAGCACCTGGCAGCCCTGGTCCACCATGATCTCCAGCTCCCGGGCCATAGCCTCCCCCGGATGGATGCAGGCTACGGTGCGCACCAGCCCAACGCTCTCCTTGGGCAGCACATAGCCCCGGGGCGTGGCGGCAATGTCCAGCCCCCCTGCCCGCAGCAGGGCCACATCCCCTACGATGATCTGCCGGCTGACGGAGAATTCCCGGGCCAGAGAGGCCGCACTCACCGGCGCCTTGGCCTCTTCCAAAATATGAGTGATGGTTTTTCTTCTGTGTGCAGCGTCCATGGCCGCACCTCCTGTCTGTTTCGATGTCATGACAGGAGTGTACCACATCCCACCCGCACGAGCAAGGTTGACTTTCCCCCTTTCATCCTTTAAATTAAAAGCAGAACGATTCGGACCTGGCCGCCCACAGGGGCTGCCGCTCACCACGCAGCACACAAGAGAGGAGATTGTCTATGAAAACGCGCCACTTGTCTGCCGGAATTCTGGCCTGCGCCCTGACCCTCACCCTCACCGCCTGCGGGCTATCCGGAGCAGATGTGACGACCTACATTCAAGGAGAGCTGGACTGCACCTACAAGGGCCAGTACAGCCAGGAATATCTGGACCTGGTGGATGGGATGACCGAGGAGGACGCCCAACAGCAGTACGAGGACAACGCCGAGGCCGAGGCCCAGCGGCTGCTGAGCTATCTGGAGGTGGTCCTGCCCACCGATGCAGTCAATGAGCGAGCCACCCAGCTGGTAAAGGATATCTATGCCAAGGCCAAGTACACCGTGGGCGACGGGAACAAGCTCCAGGGCGGGGACTTTGCCGTGGAGGTCACCCTCTCCCCCATCGAACTGTTCCACCTGATTCCCGACGAGACCTACGGCCAGGTGTGGACCCAGGTGTGTGAGGACAACGGCACCACGCCCGATCTGGCCAGCACCATGAGTGAGGAAGAATACCAGGTGCTGGACGCGGAGTACGCCTTGCGGATGATGGAGAAGGTGGAGGAGATCCTGCCTAAGGCCACCTACGGCCAGGAACAGTCGGTGATGCTCCAGCTGAAGCTGGAGGGGGACTACTACTCCCTGGTGTCCAGCGGCTGGCAGACCCTGGACGATATGGTGATCGACTACACCGGCGACTACCTGTAATTGCCCCCACTTCCTGGGGTTTTTCGGTTTCCGCCTTGACTTTTCCAGCCGAAATTTATACAATAAACGGTACGAGTTTTCCAAGCCCGATCTTATAGAAAAGGACTGATCCGATATGGCTCAAAATTCCAACAAGAAGCAGGTAGAGCAGATCACCGATATGGAGGTCGACTTTGCCCAGTGGTACACCGATGTGTGCAAAAAGGCCGAGCTCATTGACTACTCCTCCATCAAGGGTATGTTCATCTACCGTCCCTATGGCTACGCCATCTGGGAGAACATCCAGGCCGAGCTGGACAAGAAGTTCAAGGAGACCGGCCACGAGAATGTGTATCTGCCCATGCTCATCCCTGAGAGCCTGCTGCAGAAGGAGAAGGACCACGTGGAGGGCTTTGCCCCCGAGTGCGCCTGGGTGACCTACGGCGGCAGCGAGAAGCTGGAGGAGCGCTACTGTATCCGCCCCACCTCTGAGACCCTGTTCTGCGAGCACTACAAGAACATCATCCACTCCCACCGGGACCTGCCCAAGCTGTACAACCAGTGGTGCAGCGTGCTGCGCTGGGAGAAGACCAGCCGCCCCTTCCTGCGCCACCGTGAGTTCCTGTGGCAGGAGGGCCACACCATGCACGCCACCGAGGAGGAGGCCCGGGAGGAGACTCAGCGCATGCTGAACATCTACGCCGACTTCCTGGAGAACGTGCTGGCCATGCCCGTGGTCAAGGGCCGCAAGACCGACAAGGAGAAGTTCAACGGCGCCGAGGAGACCTACACCGTGGAGTGCATGATGCACGACAAGAAGGCCCTCCAGTCCGGTACCAGCCACTACTTCGGCGACGGCTTTGCCCGCGCCTTCGACATCACCTTCACCGGCAAGGACAACCAGCTCCACTTCCCCCACCAGACTTCCTGGGGCGTGTCCACCCGTATGATCGGCGGCATCATCATGACCCACGGCGACAACAACGGCCTGGTGCTGCCCCCCCGCATCGCCCCCATCCAGGCCATGGTCATCCCCGTGGCCCAGCACAAGGAGGGCGTGCTGGACGCCGCCACCGACCTGCTCAACCGCCTGAAGGCCGCCGGCATCCGTGCCGACATGGACGCCTCCGACCAGTCCATGGGCTGGAAGGCCGCCCAGTATGAGATGAAGGGCGTGCCCCTGCGCGTGGAGATCGGCCCCAAGGACATGGAGAAGGGCCAGTGCTGCATCTGCCGCCGGGACAGCGGCGAGAAGATCTTCGTGCCCCTCAGCGAGCTGGAGACCACCGTGCCCCAGCTGCTGGATTCCGTCCACGACGGTCTCTACCAGCGGGCCAAGAAGAACCTGGAGGACCACACCCGCGTGTGCCTGACTCTGGACGAGGTCAAGGAGTTCATGGAGACCGAGGGCGGCTTTGCCAAGACCATGTGGTGCGGCGATCTGGAGTGCGAGCTCAAGATGAAGGAGCAGGCCGGCGTCACCTCCCGGTGCATGCCTCTGGAGCAGGAGAAGGTGTCCGACACCTGCGTGTGCTGCGGCAAGCCCGCCAAGCACATGATCCTGTGGGGCGTGGCCTACTGATTTTTCCCAGTTTTTGTATCCTCTTCCCCCGCTGCGGGCCCTCTGCCCGGAGCGGGGGAATTTTGTTTCCGGCCATTCCCACCGAAGCGCCCGCACAAATGTGAACTTTCTGTGTACTTTTCACAAAGTTCAGCATGTTTCACAGTTTCCTCTGGCTTTTATTCCCGATTTCCTGTATAATAAGTCCACATACAGGCCCCGCGTTCCGTTTCCCTTCGGCACGCAGGGCTTCCTTGCGCCCAGGAGACGGGGGCTCAGGGAGACAGGCAGCCGTCTCCGACCAGAGAGAGAGAAATTTTAGAAAGTGAGTGTGTACTATGCTTGACCAAATCATTGGCTCGATCAGCAACTTTATGTACTCCTATCTGCTGATCGTCCTCCTGCTGGCCGCTGGACTGTACTTTACCATCCGCACCAAGTTCGTCCAGTTCCGGCTGTTCGGCGAGTCCATCCGGGTGGTGGGCGAGCGGCCTGAGCAGGCGGGCTCCACCTCCTCCTTCCAGGCCCTGATGGTATCCACCGCCTCCCGCGTGGGCACCGGCAACATCGTCGGCATCGCCGGCGCCATCTGCCTGGGCGGCTTCGGCGCCGTGTTCTGGATGTGGGTCATCGCCATCATCGGCGGCTCCTCCGCCTTTATTGAGTCCACCCTGGCTCAGATCTACAAGCGCCGCAACCCGGAGACCGGCGAGAGCTACGGCGGCCCCTCCTACTACATTGAGGCCGCCCTCCACTCCCGTCCCCTGGCCGTCGTCTTTGCCATTACTCTGATCCTCACCTACGCCGGCGGCTTCAACATGGTCGCCTCCTACAACCTTCAGTCCACCTTCTCCGCCTACAGCTTCTATGACCCCAAGACTACCCCCCTCATCATCGGCGCCATTCTGGCCCTGCTGGTGGGCTACTGCATCATGGGCGGCGGCAAGCGCATTCTGAAGGTCACCTCTACTCTGGTCCCCTTTATGGGCGGTCTGTACGTTCTGGTCTCCCTGGTGGTCATCGTGATGAACATCGGCCTGCTGCCCCAGGTGCTGGGCCGCATCTTCTCCGAGGCCTTTGACTTCCGGGCCATCTTCGGTGCCTTCACCAGCTCCTGCATGATGCAGGGCATTAAGCGCGGCCTGTTCTCCAACGAGGCCGGCGTGGGCTCCGCCCCCAACGCGGCTGCCTCCGCCAACGTGAGCCACCCCGTCAAGCAGGGCCTGGTGCAGATGCTCTCCGTGTTCATCGACACCCTGCTCATCTGCTCCGCCACCGCCTTCATGCTGCTGTGCTCCGGCGTGGAGCCTGACAAGGCCCTGGAGGGCGCCCCCTATGTTCAGGCTGCCCTGTCCGCCTCCTTTGGCCAGATCGGCCCCATCTTTATCACCGTGGCCATGGTGCTCTTTGCCTTCACCACCCTCATCGGCAACCTGTACTATGTGGATAACGCCTGGAACTACATCTTTAAGCGCGTTCCCCCCAAGTCCTTCATGCTGGGCTTCCGGATCGTGGCTATGCTGGTGGTCCTCATCGGCGCCACCCGCAGCATCAGCCTGGTGTGGAACCTGGCCGACGTGCTCATGGGTCTGATGGCTATTTTGAACCTGCCGGTCATTGTGATTCTGTCCCGGCCTGCTCTGGCCGCCATGCAGGACTACATGGCCCAGAAGAAGCAGGGCAAGAAGCCTGTCTTCAAGGCTGCCAGCATCGGCCTGAAAGAAAAGACCGACTACTGGAACTAAGCATATCTGCAAGAACGCGCCGCGGAGCGATGCT
>CAJLCG010000115.1 GCA_905205085.1 uncultured Oscillospiraceae bacterium | reverse complement strand
AAACGGAGCCCCGGGCGCCTTCCACGGCACCCGGGGCTTTTGTTGTTTTTGTCCAGTTAAAATGTTTGGAGAATAAAAGTGCCACAAGAATGGGAGGAATGGAGGGCAAGAAAGGAAGATCTGGGAATTTATCGAAAGAAAAGTGGCAGAAAGAGAAGAGAGAGGGGGAAAACCAATATAGACTAGAAATTGAATAATATACGAATATATGTATAAATATGCAGTCAAAATTTGTGCAATTCACTATTTCCTTTTCTCTGTTTTTATGGTATGCTTAACAAGTCAACAGGAGAAAAAACGCGCTTCGTCTGTGCATATCAACCAGGAAAATCGGGGCGGCAGCGGGAAATCCCCCTTATGCCATGCCCATCTTTCTGGCCCACTGTTTAGCATGTTCTACGAATAACTTCGTAATGGTAGAAGGAGGAACATCCCGCTTGACGGCAATGCCGATATCCCGTACCTGAGGAATATCAAAGGACTTGGCCACGATGTGGTACCGGTTGGGATAGAGCATCAGCTCATGAACCACGCTGATTCCCAGGCCGCACTCCACCATAGACAATATGGCGTAATCGTTGCTGACCTCGTAGCGGATGTTAGGCTTCTGCTGGAGGTGGTCCAGGAACTTGGTGATTTCGTGGTCCTGCTCCTCCTTCAAATTGATGAAGTCCTCGTTGGACAGCTGAGCGATGGGGTAGCAGGGGTCGTTGGCCAGGGGATGGTTCTCCGGCAGAATGGCCACCAGAGTATCCTGTAATAAGAAGGAGGCCTCCAGGTCGTTGGAGACAGGGAGGTTGAGGAAGCCGCAGTCCACCAGGCCCCGGCGCAGCCAGGAGGCGATCTGGTTATATTCCCCGTTGATGAGCTGAAAATCAATGTGGGGATAGATCTCGTGGAAGGACTTGATCATCTGAGGCAGCCAGCCGCTGGAGATGGAGGAGAAGGCGCCCACCCGGATGGAACCGGAGCTGAGACCGTGAATTTCAGAGATCGCGTAGTTGAGATCCTCATAGTCTTTACAGATGGCCTGGAGTTTGGGCAGAAGCACCAAACCTTCTGAGCTGATTTCAATGCCGGAGCGATTCCGGGTGAGCAGCTTGACCCCCCAGGCGTCCTCCAGATCGGCGATCATTCGGCTGATAGCCGACTGAGTATAGCCCAGTTGGGCGGCGGCGTGGGTGATACTGCCGGTTTCAATGGTTTTTAAGTAGGCGATATATTTGCGAATACTCATAAAATATTAGCTCCTTACCGTTGGAATTGCAGCATTCCGGATCGGAATGTGAAACAGAAAAAAGAATTTCTTGTATATTCTGCCCAGTAATTATATAATACACAGTAGGAAAATTCAACAGAATCATTACTATCCATTCAAAAATAATTTGAAAAGACAGTAAAGATTGCGAAAATGGAATCCTGGGCGAGAAGTTCGACAACAAAAAAGGAGGAAAAGTGTCATGATTCGTTTTTCTATTTGCGGTGCTGCCAGCTATGCCTGTGGTGAGTTGCTTCGTCTGATGGTGCACCATCCCGAGACACAGGTCGCCTACCTGGCGGATAGTTTTGCCGCCGGCCGGAAGATTCAGGATGAGCACGCTGCTCTGATGGGCTTCTACGACCAGGAGATCCTCCCCCTCAACGACGAGACTCTGGATATGATCGTCAAGGAGAGCGACGTGGTCTTCACCGCCGTGGACGCG
This sequence comes from uncultured Oscillospiraceae bacterium, assembly GCA_905205085.1. GTDB lineage: Bacteria > Bacillota > Clostridia > Oscillospirales > Oscillospiraceae > Lawsonibacter. Next base: position 4,355 of record CAJLCG010000115.1, on the reverse strand, counting down.
GGCACTGTGTGCGGCATTGCCGAGAAGGTTCTGGCCGCCGGTAAGAAGTTCATCGACTTCGGCGCCGACATCCGCTTCCGTGACGCCAAGACTTGGGAGAAGTGGTACCACCTGGACCACCCCAACTATGAGATGACCAAGGAGGCCGTCTACTGCATCCCCGAGATCCAGCGCGATCTGGCCAAGGGCAAGAGCCTCATTTCCAACCCCGGCTGCTATCCCACCGCCACCACTCTGGGCCTGTACCCGGCAGTGAAGGAGGGCCTGGTGGTCGAGAATACCATCATCGTAGACGCCAAGAGCGGCTACACCGGCGCCGGCCGTCGCCCCGCCCCCAACAAGCTCCTGGCTGAGGCCAGCAACAACTTCTGCGCTTATGCTCTGGGCGGCTCTCACCGCCACACCCCCGAGATCGAGCAGAACATCGCTTACATCCAGGGTAAGGATCTGATGAAGCCCGAGACCTGGCAGTTCATTAACTTCCAGCCCCACCTCACTCCCCAGATCCGCGGCATCGAGGTCACCATCTATGCCACCCTGACCAAGGATTTCACCAACGACGAGCTGTATGAGCTGTATCAGAGCTACTACAAGGATGAGCCCTTCGTGCGTGTCTTCCCCGCCAGCAAGCCCGCTCAGACCAAGTGGACCGCCGGCACCAATATGTGCTGCATGACTCCCACCTACGACGCCCGCACCAAGCGCCTGCTGGTCAGCTCCGTCATCGACAACATCGGCAAGGGCGCCGCTGGTCAGGCCATCCAGAACATGAACATCATCTTCGATCTGCCTGAGACCACCGGCCTGCTGATCCCCCCCATGTACCCCTGATTCATTGGACATCACTGTCGTGACGGAAGAAAGGAAGGATACCTATGGCTTATAAACTGATCCAGGGCGGCGGCGTGACCACCCCCAAGGGCTTCCTGGCTGGCGCCTGCTATGTGGGCGTGAAGAGCCGCAAGAGTGAAAAGCCCGACGTGGCTATGATTTATTCTGAATATCCCGCCTCCTGTGCGGCCATGTTTACCACCAATAAGTTCTGCGCGGCTCCCGTCATTCTGGACCGGGAGATCCTGAAGAAGGGCAAGGCCCGCGCAGTCGTCATCAACAGCGGCAACGCCAACGCCGCCACCGGCGAGCAGGGCATCAAGAATGCCAAGCTGGTGGAGACCGAAGCTGAGAAGCTGCTGGGACTGGGTGAGGACGAGGTCTTCGTGTGCTCCACCGGCGTCATCGGCCAGCAGCTGCCCGTAGAGAAGGTGCTGGAGGGCGTGCGCCGCATCGCTCCCGACATGAGCGCTGACAAGGGCTCTGAGGCCGCCTGGGCCATCATGACCACCGACCTGGTCCGTAAGGAGACCGCCCTGGAGCTGGAGCTGTCCGGCGGTACCGTGCGCATCGGTGCCTGCGCCAAGGGCTCCGGTATGATCCACCCCAACATGGCTACCATGCTGGCCTACATCACCACCGACGCCAAGATCGACGCCGCCGTGGTACAGCCCATGCTGAAGGCCAGCACCGACAAGAGCTTTAACATGATGACCGTGGACGGCGACACCAGCACCAATGACTCCCTGTTCCTGCTGGCCAACGGCGCCTCCGGCGTGGCCGTGGAGACCGAGGAAGACAAGGCCGCCTTTGCTGCCGCTCTGGACGACATCTGCATGGATATGGCCCGCCGCATCGCCTCCGACGGCGAGGGCGCGACCCACCTCATCATCGTAGAGGCCGGCGGTCTGCCCACCGAGAAGGACGCCAAGATGGTGGCCCGTTCCATCGCCGGTTCCACCCTGTTTAAGGCCGCTGTGTTCGGCAAGGACGCCAACTGGGGCCGCATCATGGCCGCTGCCGGCTACTCCGGCGCCGACGTGGATCCCACCAAGGCCGACTGTATCCTGAAGAGCGCCGCCGGTGAGGTGGTGGTGATGGAGAACGGCTTCGGCACCGACTTCAGCGAGGAGCTGGCCAAGGAAGTGCTCACCGAGCATGATATCACCGTCATCGTGAATTTCCACAGCGGCGACGGCCAGGCCACCGCCTTCGGCTGCGACCTGACCTACGATTACGTAAAGATCAACGGCGATTACCGTTCTTAAGAAGGAGGGCCCGCTATGAATGATGTAGCCAGCAAGGTTGCCACCCTCATGGAGGCAATGCCCTACCTGAAAAAGTACGCCGGAAAGGTGATCGTCATCAAATATGGCGGCAACGCCATGATCAATGAGGAGCTGAAGGCCGCCGTCCTCCAGGACGTGGTGATGCTTAAGCTCCTGGGGATGAAGCCCGTGCTCAGCCACGGCGGCGGCCCCGGCATCAACAAGATGCTGGAGAAGCTGGATATCCCCGTGCAGTTCATCAACGGCCTGCGCTACACCTCCGCGGACATCATCAGCGTGGTGGAGGCGGTGCTCATCGGCCAGGTGAACAGCGAGCTGGTTGGCCGGATCAATGCCATCGGCGGCGAGGCCGTGGGCCTGTCCGGTATCAGCGCCAACATCTATAAGTGTGTGCAGCGCAGCGAGGAGCTGGGCTTCGTGGGCGACATCGTGGAAGTGAACGCCGCCCCCGTCCAGGCTCTGCTGGACGCCGGTTACATCCCCGTGGTGGCCCCTGTGGGCACCGACGGAAACGGTCAGAGCTTCAACATCAACGGCGACACCGCCGCCGGCAAGCTGGCCAGCGCCCTGGGCGCGGAGAAGCTGATGCTCCTGACCGACATCGAGGGTCTGTGCAACGACATTAAGATCCGCGACGTCATCAGCTATCTGAACATTGCCGACGTGCAGGGCCTGAAGGATCAAGGCACCATCGCCGGCGGCATGATCCCCAAGGTGGACTGCTGTGTCCAGGCCATTGAGGAGGGCGTGACCAACGTCCACATCATCGACGGCCGCAAGCCTCACAGCATCCTCTACGAGGCCTTTACCAACGAGGGCATCGGTACCACCGTAGGTAAGGATCAGCCCAGCGTGGGCATCAAGTGGAATAAGTGAATTTTCCGGTTTCCCTCCGCGGGAGCCCCCTCCCGGGAGGGCCGGAGCAAATCAATAAAAAGGAGGACTCTTCCCATGATTGAGAGATTCAAGAGCAATGCTGAGGCCATCGCCGCTGCTGATAAGTATCTGTACGGCAACCACGCCAGAATGCCCATCGTTATGGATAAGGGCGAGGGCTGCTGGGTCTGGGATCTGGACGGCAATAAGTATCTGGATTTCGTGGGCGGCATCGCCGTCAACGGCCTGGGCCACCATCACCCCGCCATTGTGAAGGCTCTGGACCGTGCCAAGGATATGATGCACTGCTCCAACTACTACTACAACGAGCCCGCCATCCAGGTCTGTAAGATGATCTGCGAGAACAGCTGCTTTGACAAGGTGTTCTTTGCCAACTCCGGCGCTGAGGCCAACGAAGGTCAGATCAAGCTGGCCCGTAAGTACGCCAAGGACCATGGCCATCCCGAGCGCTATGTGGTCATCTCCATGCTGAAGTCCTTCCACGGCCGTACTCTGGCTACCGCCACCGCCACCGGCCAGGAGATCGTTCACAACCCCAAGTGGTTCTCCCCCCTGCCTGAGGGCTTCCGCTATGCCGAGTTCAACAACCTGGAGTCCGTGAAGGCCCAGATGGGCGACGACGTGTGCGCCATTCTCACCGAGCCTGTTCAGGGCGAGGGCGGTGTCCGTCCCGCTTCCCAGGAGTTCCTCCAGGGCCTGCGTGACCTGTGCGACGAGAAGGGCATCCTGCTCATGTTCGACGAGGTCCAGGTCGGCTCCGGCCGTACCGGCAAGCTGTTCGCCCACCAGAACTACGGCGTGGAGCCCGACACCTGCTCCATGGCTAAGGCTCTGGGCTCCGGTGTGCCCATCGGCGCTGTCTGCGCCCGGGGCGAGGCTGCTCTGACCCTGACTCCCGGCACCCACGGCTCCACCTTCGCCGGCGGCCCCCTGGCCTGCGGCCTGGCTGAGGCGACCCTGGACACCATGCTCCACGAGGGCGTGATGGATAACGCCGTCAAGGTTGGCGAGTACTTCCGTGCCAAGCTCACCGAGCTGTCCGGCAAGCACCCCGGCACCATCACCGAGGTCCGCGGCATGGGCATGATCAACGGCGCTGAGCTCAAGGACAACGAGATTGGTCCCAAGATCGTCCAGAAGTGCTTCGAGCAGAAGGTGCTCATCAACTGCACCGCAGGCAACGTCCTGCGCTTCATTCCCCCGCTGATCGCCAGCGAGGAGGAAGTTGATATCGTTGTGGCCGCCATCGACAAGGCCATGACCGACCTGGGTGTGTAATCCCCTGGTCATAACGTAATCCTTTAACACACGCATTGGGGCGAGATCTGGGCGCGCCGG